>DATAES010000196.1:0-56353 GCA_036257895.1 Acidimicrobiales bacterium | reverse complement strand
GACGCTCGAACGACTCGTCGACGATGTTCTTCACGTGCTCGGGGTCACGGGTCTCCGAGAGGCTGGTGAAGCCCACCAGATCAGCGAAAAGCACGGTGACGACACGCCGTTCGTCGGAGCGCCGCTGTACCGGAGTGCCGCAGGACGCGCAGAATCGGGCGCCCTCCACCAGCGGGGCCCCACATGTTGGGCACGTCACAAATCAAGTCTACGGGGGCCCATCGCTGTGACCTCCTCTTCACTCTGTGCGAGATCGGGGATGACCCTGACACCGTCGGGGCATTCCCCCGTTGTACACGTCCGCCCACATTCGTAGGTTGGCGCGCATGGCTTCCGCAGAGACCCAGCCCTCATCGGTGGCGACCATCACAGCGGCGGCGCGAAGTGTCGATGCCGTGAAGATCTACGGATCCGGCGACACCGCCGTGCGCGCCCTCGACGGAGTGAGCGTGTCGTTCCCCCCTGCGCATTTCACCGCGATCATGGGCCCATCGGGCTCGGGGAAGTCGACGCTGATGCATTGCGTTGCCGGACTCGACGCGCTCACCTCCGGTCAGGTGTTCATCGGGGAGGTCGAGCTGTCGACACTGTCCGACAAGGAGTTGACGTTGTTGCGTCGCGAGAACGTCGGCTTCGTGTTCCAGACGTTCAACCTCATCCCGACGTTGACCGCGCTCGAGAACATGACGCTCCCAATGGACCTCGCGAACAAGGATCCGGATCAAGCGTGGCTCGACACCGTGATCGGAACGGTCGGCCTCGCGGACCGGCTCAAGCACCGCCCGTCCGAGCTGTCCGGTGGTCAGCAGCAGCGCGTCGCGGTGGCACGCGCGCTTGCATCGAGGCCGCAGATCATCTTCGCCGACGAACCGACGGGGAACCTCGACTCGCGCGCTGGCGCCGAGATCCTGACGTTTATGCGCAAGGCGGTCGACGATCTCGAGCAGACGATCGTGATGGTGACGCACGACCCGGTCGCCGCCAGCTACGCGGACACCGCGCTGTTCCTCGTCGACGGCCGCATCGTCGACACGATGCCCGAGCCGAGCGCGCAGAAGGTCCTGGACCGGCTCAAGGCCTTGGGCGACTAATCGTGTTGAAGCTCACCTGGAAGAATCTGCTCGCGCACAAACGACGCCTCGCGGCCACGTTCATCGCGGTCGTGCTCGGCGTCGCGTTCCTGTCTGGCACCCTCGTGCTCACCGACACGATCACGCAGACGTTCGATGATCTGTTCGCCGACGTGAACCGGGGCACCGATGCTGTGGTGCGCAGCTCGGTCAAGATCGAGGGCGATTTCGGCAACGACGTGCGCGGCCGCATCCCGACCTCGTTGCTCGGCACTGTCGAGGACGTCGACGGTGTCAAGGCGGCGGAGCCGCAGGTGCTCGGATACGGCCAGATCGTCGGCAAAGACGGCAAGACCATCGGCGACCCTGCGATGGGAGCACCCACGTTCGCGGGCAACTGGAACACGGTGCCGGAGCTGAACCCCTTCCGCCTCGTCGACGGTCGCGCACCCAGCCAGAGCAACGAGATCGTGATCGACAAGAAATCGGCGTCCGACGGCGACCTCAAGGTGGGTGATCGCACAACGGTGATCACGCAGCAAGGTCCGAACTCCTTCACCGTCGTCGGCGTCGCCAAGTTCGGTACCGCTGACAGCCCCGGCGGCGCGTCGTTCGCCTTGATGACGCTGCAGGCAGCGCAGCAGTACGTTTCCAAGCCCGGCCAGGTCGACTCGATCTCGGTTGTCGCGCCCGACAGCTCGCAGACGGAGATCGTCCAGCGCATTCAACCTGTGCTGCCGGCAAACACTGAGGCCATCACCGGCGCGCAGATCACCAAGGAGAACCAGGACAGCGTCCAAGAAGGCATCTCGATGTTCTTCAACTTCCTGATCCGCCCGTTCGCCGTCGTCGCCGTCCTCGTGTCGGCCTTCAGCATCTACAACACGTTCTCGATCATCGTCACGCAACGCACCCGCGAGATGGCATTGCTCCGTGCATTGGGAGCGGCGCGCCGGCAAGTACTCCTGTCGGTGGTCGGTGAGGCATTCCTCGTTGGGATCGTGGCTTCGGTGGTCGGGCTGTTCGGCGGATTGGCCGTTGCGATCGTGCTCAAGGCGCTACTGGCCGGCATCGGTTTCGGTGCTCCCGCCGGTGGCTTGGTGCTGAAGACGAGCACCGTCGAGTGGGCGTTCGCGATCGGCATCGGGGTCTCGGTGCTGACGTCGATCATTCCTGCGCTGAAGGCGTCTCGTGTACCGCCGCTGGCGGCCATGCGCGACGTTGCGGTGGAGCGGACGCATGCGAGCCTCTTGCGGGTCGTGATCGGAGCCATTGCCGCGGGGCTGGGGCTGGTCGGCATCGTCGCAGGTGTCACGACGAAGGGAGGCGACGGTCTGGCACGGGTGGGCATCGGCGCGCTGTTGATGATCGTCTCGTTCGTGGTGCTCGGGCCAGCGGTCGCCGGTCCGATCAGCCGGCTCATCGGCGCACCTCTCGCTCGGCTTCGCGGCGTCACAGGCAAGATGGCACAGGAGAACGCGCAACGGAACCCACGCCGGACGAGCGGCGCGGCAGCAGCACTGATGATTGGCGTCGCGGTCGTCGCGCTGTTCACCGTGTTCGCGGCGTCGATCAAGTCGTCGATCGACAATCAGGTCAAGAAGTCGTTCGCAGGCGACCTCGTGATCGACTCGCAGACGCGCGGTTTCGGTGGCTTCAACCCACAACTCGCGAGCCAGATCGGTGCCCTCCCTGACGTCAACGCCGCGGCCGGAATCCGCACCGGTCAGGCCAAGGTCAACGGGTCGGATCGTCAACTTGTCGTCATCGACCCCCGGTCTATTCAACAGGTCTTCGACCTCGGCATCGAGCAGGGCTCGCTCGACGACCTCGGGTTGGGCACAACCGCTGTCTCGACCCGATACGCGGACGACCACAACTTGAACATCGGGGACCGCGTCCCAGTCGCCTACGCCGACGGTGCAACCGGGGAGCTCACGATCGTTGCGACATACGCGAACCGCGACGTGCTCGGCACCGATTTCATGGTCAACACCGAAGAGTGGACACCGCACGCGAACGAGAACCTGGACTCGCTCGTGATCGTCAAGCTCCAGCCTGGCGTCTCGCTCGCGAACGGCCGCACGGCAGTCGAGCAAGTAGCGGCGGCATACCCCAATGCCAAGGTGCAGGACCGCGCTCAGTACACCGAGACCGTGTTCGGGCAGATCAATCGTGTCCTCACCCTTGTCTACGTGATGCTGGCCCTCGCCATCCTGATCGCGCTCATGGGCATCGCCAACACGCTGTCGCTGTCGATCTACGAACGGACACGCGAACTCGGTCTCCTACGAGCAGTGGGCGAGACGCGAACGCAACTTCGATCGATGGTCCGCTGGGAGTCCGTGATCGTCGCCCTCTTCGGCACCATCGGCGGTGTCGGGCTCGGCGCGCTGTGTGGCTGGGCCCTCGTCGAGGCAGCAAGTGAGTCGGGATTCGCGAGGTTCGCGCTTCCGGTGATCTCGTTGATCGTCCTGCTCGTGCTCGGCGCGCTGGCCGGAGTCCTCGCAGGGATCCGCCCGGCGCGGCGGGCCGCCAAGCTCAACGTGCTGCAGGCGATCGCAACCGAGTAGGCGTTCCGTGCCGGCCGGCTACAGCGGGACGCCGCTCGCCAAGAAGCTCGGGGTCAAGGAAGGCCACGTGCTCGTGTTGCTCGGAGCGCCCGAAGGCTTCGTTGACGAGCTCGAAGGAATGCCGGAGGGTGTCACCGTCCGTGGCCGAGCCACCGGCACTGCGGACGTCGTCGTGTCGTTCCACACCGAGCGCGCCGATCTCGAACGACGGGTGCCGAAGCTCATCGACGTGCTCGACGTCGACGGCGGCCTGTGGATCGCATGGCCGAAGAAGGCGAGCAAGGTTCCGACCGACGTCACCGAGGACACGGTGCGCGAGGTGTTCCTGCCCCTTGGACTGGTGGACAACAAGGTGTGCGCCATCGACGACGTCTGGTCCGGCTTGCGGGTCGTGTGGCGCAAGGAACGCCGCCGACCCTGACCGAATGTTGGTGCGCCGTGGCCCCTATAGCGGCCACGGCGACCCGGAGTTCGTCAGTGGGGGCGCACCGAACGGAGGAGGACCTCCTGGCTGATGGTGGCCAGGTGCGTTCCGGCCTGGTCGAAGACATGACCGACGGAGAGGCCCCGTGAGCTCATCAGGCCGTGGCACGTGAACTCCTGCAACTGCCAGTCGTCCGCCTGCAGGGCGCGATGGAACCAGATGGCATGGTCGAGCGACGCGCTCCAGAACGCATGCTCGAAGTCCTCGCCCCACTGACCCGCGAGCTCGGGATGCTGGACGGCGACGACCGCGTCGGTCGGCAAGTCGTCGGACAAGTACGCGAGCGCGCAGGCGTGGAGCACGGGATCGTCGATGATCGAGTCGTTCATGCGCAGCCATGCGAGCGCACGACCTGGTTCGCCGCGTGTCGGCACGAACCGGCGCTCGAACATCGTCGCCCATCGCGTCGGATCGAGCTCATCCGGGCGCGGCACGTCCGGCATCTGCGCGGTCTGCGTGTCCGGCGCGGGCTCGTCGATCTGGAAGCTGGCGGACATGTTGAAGATGGCGCCAACGGACTGACGAGCCACGACCGTTCTCGTCACGAACGAACGACCGTTGCGAATGCGATCGACCTCGAACCGGATCGGCTCGTCGTGGTCGCCGCGACGGATGAAGTACGCGTGCAACGAGTGGACCCGGAAGTCGGGATCAACTGTTGCAGCAGCGGCTCGCAGGGCTTGCGCCACGATCTGGCCGCCATAGAGCCCGCCCCACGGGTACTTCGGGCCGACGCCGACGTACGTGTCGGGACCGTGCGGCTCGAGGGTCATCATCGTGGCGAAGTCCATCGACCGCAGTCTCCGAGAGCGCCGGCCCAGAGGCAAACTCACGACCATGTTGTTCGCGGAGCTCGTCGCGACATCGACCGCCGTCACGTCGACCCCGGCGCGCTCGGCCAAGATCGCCGCGCTCGCCGACCTGCTCGGACGGCTCGACGAGGACGAGGTGCAGGTGGCCGTCGCAATGCTCACCGGCACCCCGCGCCAAGGGCGCATCGGCATCGGATGGCGGACGGTGGTCAACCTCGATGTCGCGCCGGCCGCGTCGGCGTCACTCGCCATCCTCGACATCGACGCTCTAGTAGACGAACTCGCGGCGACCTCAGGGGCAGGCTCGAACGTGGCGCGTGCCTCGCTGCTCCGCGACGTGTTCGAGCGCGCCACCGCCGACGAGGCGGACTTCCTACGCCGCATGTTCACCGGCGAGTTGCGACAAGGTGCGCTGGCGGGCGTGATGGCCGAGGCGGTGGCCAAGGCCGCGGCTGTGCCGGCCACCGCGGTGCGGCGCGCCGCGATGATGGGTGGCGACCTCACTCGTGCCGCGGTCGTCGCTCTGACCGAGGGCGCCGACGGCCTCGCCGCCATCGGCCTCCAACCGCTGCGACCGGTGTTGCCCATGCTGGCGGCGACTTCCGCGTCCGTCGCCGACGCCATCGAAGCGTGTGGCACGTCGTCGGTGGAGTGGAAGCTGGACGGCATTCGTCTGCAACTGCACCGCGTGCGCGAGGACGTCCGCATCTACACGCGGAATCTCAACGACGTGACCGACCGCGTTCCAGGTCTCGTCGCGCTGGCGCTGACGTTGCCCGCAGACGTGGTCGTGCTCGATGGCGAGGCCGTCGGACTCGGCGACGACGAACGTCCGGAGTTGTTCCAGGACACGATGAGCCGGTTCGACCTTGATGCAGGCAGCACGCTCACCATCCGCTTCTTCGACTGCCTCCACCTCGACGGCGACGATCTCGTCGACCGTCCGCTGCTCGAACGCCTGGAGGCGCTCGAGCGCGTTACAGGACCGTGGCGCATTCCCGGCATCGTCACCGACGATCCCACGGCGGCCGAGGCGTTCCTGGCCGAGTCGCTGGCTTCGGGCCACGAGGGCGTGATGGTCAAGGACATCCGGTCGCCGTACGAAGCGGGACGGCGAGGGTCGGCGTGGCGGAAGGTGAAGCCGGTTCGCACCCTCGATCTGGTCGTGCTGGCTGCGGAGTGGGGACACGGACGACGCCGCGGTTGGCTGTCGAACATCCACCTCGGCGCGCGTGATCCGAACGGCGGATTCGTGATGGTGGGCAAGACGTTCAAGGGCATGACAGACGAGATGCTCCGACGGCAGACGGATCTGTTCCAGTCGTTGCAGACCTCGGACAACGGCCACGTGGTCCACGTGCGCCCCGAAGTCGTCGTCGAGGTCGCACTCGACGGCGTGCAAGCCTCGACGCGGTACGCGGGAGGGGTGGCGCTGCGCTTCGCGCGAGTGCGCCGCTACCGGGACGACAAGTCGACGGAGGAAGCTGACACCATCGATGCGGTCAGGGCGATGCTTCCGGCTCGCGGTCAGTCCGAAGGATGAGGCGAGGACCGCGGTCCCAGGTCAAGTAGTTCCACGCCCAGTTGAGGAACACCGACAAGCGGTTGCGGAAGCCGACGAGCGTCACGAGGTGCAAGCCGAGCCATGCCAGCCATGCCGGTGTCCCCCAGAGCCGGATGCGCAACGGCAGTTCCGCGACGGCGGCGCGCCGGCCGATCGTCGCCATGATGCCCTTGTCCAAGTAGTGGAACGGACGCGGGCGCCGGCCGTGGATCGCTCGCACGATCTCGTCGGCCGCGTGCCGGCCCGACTGCATTGCGACCGGTGCGACGGCAGGCAACACGCTGCCGTGCCCGTCCGGGATGGCAGCGACATCGCCGATGGCGAATGCTTCGCGATGGCCGGCGATGCGCAGGTCGCGTCCGACTTCGATGCGACCGGCGCGGCCGGTCGGAACCTCGAGCGTGGCCGCTAGCGGGTTGGCCTGCACGCCGGCGGCCCACACGAGCGTGTGCGCGGCGAGCTCCTCACCGAAACCGAGCGTGATGCGGGTCGGCGTGACGCTCGTGACCGCTTCGCCGGTGCGGACGTCGACGCCCATACCCTGCAGCGTTTCGCGCGCGTGTCGCTGCGACGAGTCGGAGAAGGGCTGCAGCAGGACATCTGCCATCTCGATGAGGATCACACGCGCCTTGCCGACGTCGAGCGAGCGGAAGTCCTTGCGCATCACCATGCCGAACAGCTCGGACATCGCACCCGACACCTCTACGCCGGTCGGCCCTCCGCCGACGATCACGAACGTGAGCGCGCCGTCGTCGATCAGCGACGGATCGGCATCTGCTGCTTCGAAGCGGTCGAGGATGTGATTGCGCAGCGCGATGGCGTCGACGAGTGAATAGAGCGGGAACGCGTTCTCCGCCGCGCCGGGGATCCCGAAGTAGGCCGTGGTCGAGCCCGCGGCGATCACCAGATGATCGAATCCAAGTGACTGCTCCTCGCCGCGGTCGAGCTCGAGGGTGTGCTGCGTCCAATCGACGCCGGTGACGGTTGCGCGCCGAAAGGTCACGTTGTGCTGGCGGCGGAAGATGCCCCGTACGGCGTATGCGACATCGGCGGCATTCAGTCCGGCAGTGGCGACTTCGTACAGCAACGGCTGGAACGTGTGGTAGTTGTGCCGATCGACGAGGGTGACGTCGACGTCGGCCTCGGCGAGTCTCTTCGTGGCAGCGAGCCCGCCGAACCCCGCGCCGATCACTGCGACATGGTCTCGCTTTCTCACGAGCGCGGCCCGGGACCGACTTGCGGTTGACAGCTGGGACACCAGTAGGTGGTCCGTGAATGCGCGCCCTGGCGTTGCGCTCGGATGAGCGCGCCACAGCGTCGACACGGCTGACGGGCGCGGCCGTACACCGCGAGGCCTTCGCGCACCGTGGCCCGCGAACCCCCCTCCGCCGTGTTGTGACGCAACAACCGTGACGCCGTTTCGAGGAGACGATGGCGCGTGCGCACGTCGATGCTGTCGACCGGCACGAACGGATTCACGCCGCACACGAACAGCACCTCGCTCTTGTAGACGTTGCCGACACCGCACGCCACGCGTTGGTCGAGCATCGCGTTGCCGATCTGTTCCTGCGGATCGAGCAGCGTGGTCATCCGGACAACCGCAGCGTCGATGTCTTTGTCGATGATGTCGGTGCGGGTGAGATCCGGGCCGAGATGCGCGAGCTTCGTCTCGACGGTGCCCCCGTCGGTCAGCTCGACCACCGGGGCGGCGAAACAGACCGCGGTCCACCCGTCGACCTCCACGACGGCCCGGGCCAACTCCGGGCGCTTCCGCCATCGTTCACCCGAGCGGTACAGGTGCCACGACCCGGCCATCCGCAAGTGCGTGCGCAAGGTCGATCCCCGCTCGAAGCGGATCAGCAGATGCTTGCCCACCGCTTCGACCGCGTCGATGCGCTCGCCCGCCTCTGGCCGGCGACCTCCGCCGGTCGCGTGATGGAGCGTCAGGCAGACGAGACGCCGGCCGGCCAGCGCCGGTCGCAACCGGTTCGCGGTGCGATGGAGCGTGTCGCCCTCGGGCACGCTCCGGACGCTATCGGCGCGCCCGATAGACGAGCCCTCGATAACCCTCGACGAATCCGGCTGCCCGCAGGTCGTCGGCCACGTGCCGGACGGCCTCATCGCGCACCGGCACGCCGTCGACCTTTCGGATCTCGAGCGACCGATAGCGGCCGCGGTCGACGAGGTCGCGCAGGGCGGTCGCCCAGCCGTCGAGACCGAAGGTGGCCAGGCTGTGGCCTCCCCGTTCGAGGTGGACGGCGAGTTCGCCGTCGACCAGCACGACGTGCGCACCGGCGGTGCGACCCGGCCGTGCGCCCTCACCGTGGTCCGGCCACGGCAGCGATGCGCCGAACGGCTGCGCGGGGTCGGTGGCAGCGAGCACCACGACTGCCGACGCGCCACCTTCGTCGGGGGGATCGCGGAACGAGCGCAGCCGATCGACCGCACCCGGCAGCGCGAACTGTGCCGCGCCCAACCCGGCCACGAAGTAGCCCCGACGCACCGCACCCCGCTCCTCGAGTGCCTTCAGGACCGGATACACGCCGGCGAACCCGCCCTCGATGCCTTCGGCCAGCGCCGCCTCGCGGGTGAGCACGCCGTAGCGTTCGAGCAACTGCATCGCACGCGCGTGCGTCACCTCGGTCGGCGAGGGCTCGGGCACGAGAAGCGGCGCGACGAGCGACCACCGCCCGGCGGCCGCAGGTGGGCCGAGCCTTGCCAACCGACCTGGCCGAGGACGAGCACGCGGCGACGAGGACGAGGGCGCTCGCCGCGCCGGCTTGCCGCCCACCATGGCTCGCACAGGCGCCAGCGAGTCGTTGGTGACGTGGCCGGCCCAGACGAGATCCCACAGGGTGCTGAGCACGTCGGCTTCTTCGTACCGAAGGCCGGCGCCGGCAACGGCCTGCAACAGCTCGGGCCAGAACGACGCGCCGCGCTGTTCGAGGTGTTCGAGCAGCGTCAGGTGGGTCGGCGACAGCTCGATGACGGCCGGTGGCGGAACGAGCATCGGTGCTTGATCACGAAAGACCAGACGCAAGCGCCCATCGTTGGCGCCGAGACCGCCGGCACCGACCCAGATGACGTCGCCCGATGTGCACAGTGCGTCGAGATCGGCGGGCCGGTACTCGGCGATGCGAGCCACCAGCACGTCGCTCTCGAGCACGGACGCTGCGATCGCAGCACCCGACAACATCCCGAGCACGTCGACCACACCGTCGACTCCCCGGCGTTTCGAGCCCACCGATTGCCACGCCGGCAAGAACCGAGCGAGTGCGGCGCCGTCGACCGGCTCGACCTCCTTGCGCAGCGCGGCCAGCGAACGCCGTCGCAGCTGGCGCAAGACATCGTCTTCGCACCACTCGCGCTCGACGCCATCGGGCCGGAACTCGCCGCGGACGATGCGCCCGTCGCGTTCGAGCGCTTCGAGCGGGGGCAACACCCGTTGTGCGCCGACGCCGAGATGCCGTGCCACCTGCAAAGTCAGGAACGGCCCGTGGGTTCGGGCGTAGCGGGCGACGAGATCGCGCATCGGCTCGTCGACAGGGTCGGTGAATGCAGCAGGAAGGCCGACTGGTAGTGCGACCCCGAGCGCGTCGCGCAACCTCGCCGCATCTTCTGCTGCGCCGAAGCGCGCCTCGCCTGCGACGGTCACCGCGATGGCTCGTCGTTGTTGCACGAGGAGGTCGAGCCATGCTGACGGATCGCCTTCGGCGCGCGCGTCCAGCTCGGTGATCGTCAATGGTCCGAGCAGCCGGAGCAGGTCGTGCAGTTCATCCGCGTCGCGGGCTCGTCGTCCCTCGACGAGGTGCTGCAGCTCGAGCTCGAGGTCGGCGAGCACGGAAGGATCGAGAAGCTCGCGCAGCTCCTCCGCGCCCAGCAGGTCGCGCAGCAGATCGCGGTCGAGCGCGAGCGCGGCGGCTCGACGCTCCGCCAGTGGGGTGTCGCCCTCGTACATGTAGACGGAGATCCACGAGAACAGCAGCGACTGCGCGAACGGCGACGCCCTCGGCGTGTCGACGGAAACGACCCGGATCGCACGCGAGCGCAACTCGGTGAGCACGTCGCGCAAGGCCGGCAGGTCGAACACGTCGTTCAGGCATTCGCGCGTGGTCTCGAGCAGGATCGGGAACGTCGGATGCCTCGCTGCGACGGACAGCAGGTCGGCCGCCTTCTGGCGTTGCTGCCACAAGGGCGTGCGCCGATCGGGCCGCCGTCGCGGCAACAGCAACGCGCGCGCCGCGCACTCCCGAAAGCGAGCAGCGAACAGCGCCGAGCTCGGTAGTTGCGAGATCACCAACTCGTCGATGTCGTCGGGATCGATCAACAGGTCGTCGACGGGAAGCTCGTCGATCGCCTCGGGTAGCCGCAGCACGACCCCGTCGTCGCTCCACAGCAACTCGACGTCGAGGCCCCACCGGTCGGCAAGGCGCGCTTGCAACGCCATGGCCCACGGCGCATGCACTTGCGCACCGAACGGTGAGAGCACGCAGACCCGCCAGTCGCCGATCTCGTCGCGAAACCGCTCGACGACGATGGTGCGATCGTCGGGCACGACTCCGGTGGCTTCGGCTTGGTCGTCGAGGTACTGCACGAGATTGCCGGCCGCGAGCTCGTCGAGCCCGTAGTCGACATGCAGCCGTTGGGCCGCGCCGTCGCCCCACGAGCGGACGTCGCGCACGAAGGACCCGACCGCCCGTCCGAGTTCGAGCGGCCGGCCGGGACCGTCGCCGTGCCAGAACGGCATCTTCCCCGGCAGGCCAGGCGCGGGGGTGACGATCACGCGCTCGAAGGTGATGTCCTCGATGCGCCAGGTCGACGCGCCGAGCAGGAACGTCTCACCGGCGCGTGACTCGTACACCATCTCTTCGTCGAGCTCGCCCACCCGCGTGCCGTCGGGAAGAAAGACGCCGAACAACCCGCGGTCGGGGATCGTGCCGCCGCTCGTCACGGCGAGTCGTTGCGCCCCGGCGCGGCCACGGACGATGCCGTTGACACGGTCCCACACGATGCGAGGGCGAAGCTCGGCGAACTCGTCGCTCGGATAGCGCCCCGCCAGCAGGTCGAGCACGGAGGTGAAGACCTCGTCGGACAGCTCGGCGAAGTTGGCGGCGCGACGCACGAGCGCAGCGAGCTCGTCGACCTTCCATTCGTCGAGCGCGCACATGGCGACGATCTGTTGCGCGAGCACGTCGAGCGGGTTGCGCGGGTAGTGCGTGTGCTCGATCAAGCCGTCCTGCATACGACGGACGACGACGGAGGCCTCGACCAGATCGGCGCGGTGCTTCGGGAACAGCTTGCCCCTGCTCGGTTCACCGACCTGGTGGCCGGCCCGACCGATCCGCTGCAGACCGGCGGCAACCGATCGGGGCGACTCGACTTGCACGACGAGATCGACGGCGCCCATGTCGATGCCGAGCTCGAGCGTGGACGTGCACACGAGGCCTCGCAACCGACCCGACTTGAGCTCGTCTTCGAGCTGAACCCGCCGTTCTCGCGACAGCGACCCGTGGTGCGCCTTGACCAGTTCGAAGTCGGGCGGCGGGGCACCGACCTGCTCGGCGCCCGTGTTGACCGGGGCGCCGTCACGCTCGGACGCCAACTCGTTGAGCCGAGTCGCAAGGCGTTCCGCGAGCCGCCGGGCATTGACGAAGATGAGTGTCGAGCGGTGCGACTCGACCAACTCGAGCAGGCGCGGGTGCATCGAGGGCCAGATGCTCCGGCGCAGCGGCCCGGCGGCCGCGGGCCCCGACACCGGCTCGTCGATGATCTCGCCGAGCGCGCCCATGTCGTCGACGGGAACGATCACCTCGACTTCGAGCGGCTTGCGCATTCCGGCGTCGACGATCGTGACCTTCCGGGGCTGCCCGGCGAGGTCGCGCCCGCCGAGGAAGCGGGCGATCTCGTCGAGCGGTCGCTGCGTGGCCGACAGGCCGATACGTTGCGGCGGCCGATCGCAGATCGCGTCGAGGCGCTCGAGTGTCAACGCGAGATGGGCGCCCCGCTTCGTCGCGGCAACCGAATGGATCTCGTCCACGATGACCGCTTCGACATTGCGCAGGGTCTCGCGCGCCTGCGACGTGAGCATGAGGTAGAGCGACTCGGGTGTGGTGATGAGGATGTCGGCCGGGTACCGGACCAGCCGTCGGCGTTCGTCTGCGCTCGTGTCGCCGGTTCGCATCCCGACGGTCGGCTCGTGGATCTCGACGCCCAGCCGCTCCGCCGCCAACCTGATGCCGGCCAACGGGGCTCGGAGGTTCTTCTCGACGTCGACGGCAAGGGCCCGCAGCGGCGACACGTAGAGCAAGCGCGTGCGCTCGTCCTTCTCCGGTGGCGCCTCGCTCATCAACCGGTCGATGCCCCACAGGAAGGCCGCCAGTGTCTTGCCCGACCCGGTCGGGGCGAGCACGAGGGTGTGGTCGCCGGCGGCGATGGCCGGCCACCCTTGGCGCTGTGCCTCCGTGGGGGCGGCGAACGTCGTGTCGAACCACGCCTGCACTGGCGGCGAGAACTCCGAGGCAGACGCATCGCTCGGCGAGAACTCCGCACCGCTCATGGTGAAAACCATAAGCAGGAGGTGTGACAGTGACGCCCCGTAGAATCCCGCCCGTGGCCGAGTACGAGTCCCCCGAGTGGCATCCCGCCTTCGAGGAGTACTGCGAGGCCGTCTTCGAACTGCGGGAGGACGACGTCGACGTCATACAGGCCCGCATCGCGGAGCGCCTCGGGGTCTCGCGCCCTGCCGTGTCCGAGATGATCAAGCGGATGGAGGCGGCGGAGCTGGTCGAGCTGTCCGGCACGTCCATCGGCCTCACCGCCGGTGGCATGCGGCTCGCCGAGCGGGTGGTGCGCCGTCACCGCTTGGCCGAGCGGTTCCTCACCGACATGCTGGGGCTGTCGTGGGCGGAGGCGCACAAGGAAGCGGGCAAGTGGGAACACGTCATCTCCGACCGCGTCGACGCCGCCATCTCCCGGGTGCTCGACAACCCCACCACGTGCCCGCACGGCAACCCGATCCCGGGGATGGGGTACGCACCACCTGACGCGGTCCCGTTGTCGGACGTCGGCGTCGGACACCCCTTCACCGTGTCGCGCATCCCTGAGGAGCTCGAGTTCGCGCCCGGCATCCTCGAGTTCCTGGAGGAGGCCGACGTGCTGCCCGGCCGGCACGGCACGATCACCGCGACGTCCCCGGACGGGACGACCACCGTCGAGATCGAAGGCCGCGCCGTGGGCATCGGCGCATTCGCCAGCGCCCGTATCCTCGTCATGACCTGAGCCGCATTTCATTCTGGCGTCACGCACGGCATATGCGAGGTGGCTGACGCCAGAACGACGGCGGTCATTCGAGGAGGTACTCGGGGAGCGGCCGGGCGTGGACGATGGTGAGGCGTTTCGTCGCGCGGGTCAGTGCGACATAGAGCGCGCGCAGGCCTTGCGCCTCCTGCTCGACGATCGCGGCGGGCTCGACCACGACGCTCGCGTCGAGCTCGAGGCCTTTCGCCAGTCCGATGGGGACGACGGTGATGCGCTCGTCGAGTCCGTGCCGCGTCGCGCTGCCGAACGTGACACCGGCTCGTTCGAGACCGCCGGTCACGACGTCGACCATGGACGACGGGACGATCACGCCCACGTTGCCCGTGCCGACGGCTTCGAGCTCGGCCGCCGCGGCCTCCGCGACCACCGTCCCCAGATCGTCGTCCGCTGACACCGCCAGGAAGCGCGGTGCCGAGCCGTCCGCACGGATGGAACGCGGTGGTGCAAGATCAGGAGCCGCGATACGCAACACGCGTGCCGCCAACGCCATGTTCGGCGCAGGGATGCGGTAGCCGATGGTGAGCTCCGCGCGCCGCGCCGGCCTGCGATCGGGAAGCTGCGAGATGATCTCGTCCCAATCGGCGTGGGCCCATGCTCCGGTGGCCTGCGCGATGTCGCCGACCACGGTCATCGAGCCGTTGAGCGACCGGCGTCCGAGCATCCGCAGTTGCATCGGCGACAGGTCCTGTGCTTCGTCCACGACGATGTGGCCGTAGGTACGGACCTCATCTTCGTCTGCCGCGCGGCCGCGCCGGCGAGGCCGCGGCCCGAGCAATGCACGGGCCTCGTCGAGCAGCGGAGCGTCATCGTTCGTGAAGATGACGTCGTCGATGGACTCGGAGCGCCCGCGGTACAGCGCGTCACGCTCGGTGTCGCTCAGGTCGTTGCCGGCGGCAGATCGCAGCAACGCTCTCGATCCGAACAAGTCGTGCAGCAGGTGCGCCGGTGTGAGTACCGGCCACATCCAGTCGAGCGCGGCGCGTACCTCGTCCGTGCGGCGGACCCGGTCGCGCACGTCTGCGGCGGTGACATCGTCTCGATGGCTCGAGCGGGCGAGGGCGTCGAACACCCCTTGCTCGACGAAGCGCCGGCCGGCGTTGTGGGTTCGCGCCCGGCGGCGCGCGTCGGCGAGGATCGTCGCGCTCTGGTTGGTGGTGACGCGCAGGGTCTCGACGCCGAAGCCGATCCGCAAGTCCTCCCGTAACGGACGCCGTCGATCGCGCACCGCTTTCGCGAGCAGCTCTGCCATGCGCAGGTCGCCCTTGATGCGTCCAGTGACGGGTGGATCGGAACCACGCACCCGAACCGGCTCGGTGAGGAGATCCGCGAGCACGACCAACGAGACGCCGGCCTCACCGAGCGACGGCAACACCTGCTCGATGTAGCCGAGGAAGAGCCGGTTCGGCCCGACGACGAGAACGCCCTGTCCCTCGAGCGGGAAACGGTGCGTGTACAGGAGGTAGGCGGCGCGGTGCAGCGCCACGACGGTCTTGCCGGTGCCGGGGCCGCCTTGGACGATGAGCAGGCCTGGGAGCTCCGAGCGGATGATCTCGTCCTGCTCGCCCTGGATGGTGGCGACGATGTCGGTGAGCCGGCCGGTTCGGGCCGACTCGATGGCCGTGAGCAGCGCACCGCGTCCGGTCAGCTCCGAGCCGGCGCTGTCGCCGTCACGTTCGATGCCGTCTGCGCCTTCGGTTCCTCCTTCGTGGAACCGCAGGGCGTCGCCGAACAACTCGTCTTCGATCCCGAGGAGCTTGCGGCCTTTGGTGGCGAAGTGCCGTCGGCGAGCGAGCCCCATCGGCGCGCGACCGGTGGCGCGGTAGAAGGGCTCGGCGACCGGGGCCCGCCAGTCCACCACCACGGGCTCCTGGCCCTCGTCGGACACGGCGAGGCGGCCGATGTAGAAGGTCTCTCCGGTGTCGCCAGTGTCGCCGTTGTCGGCGTTGTCAGCGTTGTCGGGCGAGCGGTCGATGCGCCCGAACACGAGGCTGGCGTCACCGAGCTCGAGCTCACGCAAGCGGGTCACGATCGTGTCCCAGATGACGTCGCGCTCGAACCGGGCCTGCTCGGTGCCACCCCGGCCGACCTCGACCATCGAGCCGAGACCCGCCGCCCGGCGCCGGGCAGCTTCGAGGCACTCGTAGGCGTAGTCCAGATACGCCTGCTCGGCTTCGAGATCAGGATGAAGGGCCAAGCTCCGCGGGTCCTTGTCCGGGGAACAGACCATGCTACCGGGTGCGAAGGGAGGCCCTGATGACGCGGATCGAGACTCGCCTGCGGGTCATGAGCTGGAACCTGTGGTGGCAGTTCGGGCCGTGGGAGCAACGTCTCCCGGCGATCGCGGCGACGCTGGCGGCCGTGGACGCGGACGTGTTCGCCCTCCAGGAGGTGTGGGAGGACGGGACGCGGAACCAGGCGGCCGAACTGTCGGACCGGCTCGGCTACCACCACGTGTACGCCAGCCGGCTCGACCTGAACGGGGTCCAGATGGGCAATGCCGTGCTGTCGCGGTGGCCGATCGAAAGCCACGACTTCATGCCGCTGCCAGCGCCTCCGGATGCCGACGAGCTCCGCACCGTCGTCCGAGCCGACATCGACGGACCGCGGGGAACGGTGCAGGTCTTCTCGACGCACCTGAACTGGCGGTTCGACCAGAGCCACGTCCGCCAGAAGCAGGTCGCCGCCATCGCCAAGTTCGTGCACGATTCGCCGTTGCGGACGTATCCGCCGGTGCTGTGCGGCGATTTCAACGCGGTCCCGGACTCGGACGAGATCCGGATGCTGACAGGCCGTGCCGAGTTGCCGGTCCCGAAGCTCGTGTTCCACGACTCGTGGGAGGCCGCGGTCGAGCGTGAGGACGGACCGGGGTTCACGTGGTCGAACGACAACACGTTCGCCAAGGAAGACCTCGAGCCGAACCGCCGCATCGATTACGTCTTCGTCGGCTGGCCCAAGAAGGAAGGCGCCGGTCACGTGCTGCGCTCCGCCGTCGTCGGTACCGAAGCCGTCGACGGTCGGCAGCCGAGCGACCACTACGGCGTACTCGCCGAACTCCGCTACTGATCCCCGGGCCGGCCATCGCCAACGAACTCCGGGTAGCCGTGGCCCCTATAGGGGCCACGGCGCACCAACATTCGTCAGGGTGGGCCCGATTTCCGTGTTCCCCTACCAGCCCGCGAGCATGGCGACATGGCATCGGTCGGGCTCGTCCTCGGCGCGGGAGGCGTGGTCGGCGGCGCGTACCACGCGGGCGCGCTGGCCGCGCTGGCCGAGACGGCGGGATGGGACGCGCGAGATGCCGAGGTCATCGTCGGCACGTCTGCTGGATCGATCGCCGCCGCCGCGTTGCGCGCCGGGCTGTCCGGGCGCGATCAACACGCGCGCTCGACGGGCGCGCCGCTGTCCCCGGAAGGCGAGATGCTCGTCGGCCACCTCACGCCCGTGCTCGAGTTGCCGACGCGTCCGCCGTTCCCGCGCGGCGTGCCGCTTCCGGCATCACCACAGCTGGCGGCGACCGCGTTGCTTCCTCCGTGGAGCGCCCGTCCTCTCGCCGCGTTGGCCGGCCTCTTGCCCGCGGGCAGCGTGCCGACCGCGCCGATCGGGGATCGCATCCGCCAGATGATGAACGGCGAGTGGCCCGACCGCGCGCTGTGGATCTGTGCGCTCCGTTTGCGTGACGGAGCGCGCGTCGTGTTCGGACGCGACGAGGTGAACACGACCGACGTCGGCACGGCGGTCGAAGCATCGTCCGCCATCCCCGGTTATCTCCAACCGGTCGAGATCGGTGGCGAAACCTACGTCGACGGCGGCGCGCATTCGCCGAGCAACGCGGACGTGGTGTGCGGTCTCGGTCTCGACCTGGTCGTGGTCGTCTCGCCGATGTCGGCGCCGTGGACCGCGCTCCGTCCCACGCCGAACATCGGAAGTCGAGCGCTCGCAGCCTGGGTGCTCGAGCGCGAGGTGCGCAGCATCCGCGCCAACGGCACGCCGGTGCTGGTGCTCGAACCCACGGCCGAAGATCTCGAGGTGATGGGCAACAACGCCATGAACCCTGCGCGACGATCGGCGGTCGCGGAGCAGGCGCGGCTCACGACGATCCAGCGGCTGACTCACCCGGCGGCGGCGGACCTCGTCGCCCGCCTCGCCGCTTGAACAACTTCCTCGCGGCCTGTCGCGCCGAGCCGCACGACCGGGTGCCGGTGTGGTTCATGCGTCAGGCAGGACGGTCGTTGCCGGAGTACCGCGCCTTGCGAGGCGAGGGAAGCATCCTCGACGCCATCCGGCGTCCCGAGCTCGCGGCAGAGCTGACTCTGCAGCCCGTCCGCCGGTACGGCGTCGACGCTGCGATCCTCTATTCGGACATCGTCGTACCCGTAGCCGCCATCGGCTTCGGTGTCGACGTCGCTCCCGGCACCGGGCCAGTCGTGGCAGAGCCCTTTCGGTCGAGCGCGGATCTGGCGCGCTTGCGACCGCTCGATGCGGAACAGGACACCGCGTACGTGCTCGAGACGGTGGCCAAAGTGGCCGCGGAGCTGCCGGACGACATCCCGCTGATCGGGTTCGCAGGCGCACCGTTCACCGTGGCGTCGTATCTCGTCGAGGGAGGACCGTCGCGCACCTACGTGAAGACGAAGGCACTCATGCACGGCGATCCGCCGTTGTGGCACGCATTGCTCGACCGCCTCGCCGATCTCGCCATCACATCGTTGCGGTCGCAGATCGAACACGGCGCGCGAGCGGTCCAGCTGTTCGACAGCTGGGCGGGCGCGCTGGGTCCGTCGCACTACGAACGATTCGTGCTCCCTGCGTCGACGAAGGTGTTCGCCGCGCTTGCGGATCTCGAGGTGCCTCGCATCCACTTCGGCGTCGACACCGGCGAGTTGCTGGGCGCGTTCGCGCGAGCCGGGGCTGATGTGGTGGGCGTCGACTGGCGAACCGCGCTGTCCGCTGCTCGGGTTCGCACCGGTGGCGACTGCGCCCTGCAGGGAAACCTCGACCCCGGGGTGTGCTTCGCACCATGGGATGTCGTCGCGAGCGAAGTGCGCGAGGTGCTGGCGGACAACGACGGCCACCCCGGCCACATCTTCAACCTCGGTCACGGTGTTCTGCCCGACACCGACCCGGCGATCCTCGAGAAAGTCGTCGCCCTCGTGCACGGTGAAGGGATCGTGCGCGACAGGTGAGCATCGGTGTCGTGGTGATGGCGTATGGCACGCCCGCATCCGCCGAGGACCTCGCCGCCTACTACACCCACATCCGTCGAGGACGCCCGCCGACCGAGGAGCAGCTCCGCGAGCTCCGCGGCCGCTACGACGCCATAGGCGGTATGTCGCCGTTGCGACGCATGACCGAAGCGCAGCGAGACCGCATCGCCGGCGCACTCGGCGATGGCTTCGAGGTCGCGCTCGGGTACAAGCACACGGCGCCGTTCATCGAAGACGCGGTGACCATGGCGCGAGACAAGAACGCGACGGAGATCGTCGGCGTCGTCCTGGCGCCACACGACAGTCGCGGCTCGATCGGCGAGTACGTCGAACGACTCGGGCCGGACGCGAAGGCGATTCGCTCATGGCACACGCTTCCGGAATGGCGCGCATTCCAAGCGAACGCCGTGCGCGCCGCGCTCACGTCGATGCCGTCGCGGACCCACGTCGTCTTCACCGCGCACTCGTTGCCTGAGCGCGTGCTCGAAGGCGACGTGTACGTCGACGAGCTCCAAGCATCAGCCGAGGGCATTGCCGCGCGTGCGGGACTCGATCGTGGCACCTGGTCGATCGGGTGGCAGTCGGCGTCTCGGACGCCCGAGCCGTGGAGGGGTCCCGACATCGCCGACATCGTCGAGGCCCTCGCCGCGGAGGGGGTCGAGGGCGTGCTGGTCTGTCCGCAGGGATTCACGGCGGATCATCTCGAGGTGCTGTACGACATCGACGTGGTGGCTCGCCGACGGGCGGACGACGTGGGGCTGCGCTTCGGCCGCACGGCGATGCTCAACGACGACGCCGAGGTGCTCACCGCGCTGGCGGCCGAAGTGCGAGCGTTGGCGGGATGAAGCGGGTGGCCGTGGTCGGCGGCGGCATCACCGGACTGGCCGCCGCGTACGAGTTGCGCCGCCGGCTGCCGGACCTGGCGATCGTCGTCCACGAGGCGTCTGACCGGTTGGGTGGCAAGGTCGCCACGTCGTTGTTCGACGGCCGGCCGGTCGACGAAGGCGCGGACGCGTTCCTCGCCCGTGTGCCGTGGGGCCTGGACTTGTGCCGCGAGCTCGGCATCGAGAAGGCGCTGGTGTCGCCCGCGGCGTCCGCCGCCTACGTGTGGTGGGACGGCGCGCTGCGACGCCTCCCTGACGGGCTCGTACTCGGCGTGCCGACCGACCTCGCGGCACTCCGCGCGTCGGGCATCGTGACCGAGCCGGTGGTAGTCCGCCCGGCGCCGAAGCCGCTCGCTCCGGACGACGACGTGTCGGTCGGCGCGCTCGTGCGTCCGCAACTCGGCGACGCCGTGTTCGAACGCCTCGTCGATCCGTTGCTCGGCGGCATCAACGCCGGGGACGGCGACCGCCTCAGCGTCCGCGCCGCCGCGCCGCAACTCGCAGCCGCTGCTGAGCGCGACGCTGACCTCGTCTCGGGCTTGCGAGCCGCGCCGCCCGCCGCGGCTGGTCCGGTGTTCTATGCGCCCGCCGGAGGGATGGGCACACTGGTCGATGCCCTCGTCGACTGGTTGGGCTCCCACCGAGTCGAGCTGCGACTCGGGTCTTTTGTCCGGGTCGAGGATGCCGACGCGGATGGTGTCATCGTCGCCGTGCCCGCGCCCGCTGCGACTGATGCGCTCCGTCGTGTCGCGCCTACGACTACGAATCAGCTCGCGACGATCGCTTACGCGTCGGTCGCGCTCGTGACGATCGCGTTCGAACGTTCGGCCGCGCGCCGCGCGCTCGACGGCAGCGGCTATCTCGTCCCGCGCGGCACCGGTCTGCTGATGAGCGCCTGTTCGTGGGCGTCGACCAAGTGGGCGCACCTCGACGACGGCAAGCACCTGATCGTGCGTGTATCGACCGGCCGCATCGGTGACGAGCGCTTCGCCGAGCTCGACGACGACACCCTCATCACGCGACTGCTCGAGGAGCTGGCGGAGACGAGCGACATCGAAGGCGCACCTGTTGAAGCGCGCGTGAACCGGTGGATGCGTTCGTTCCCGCAGTACGAGCCCGGCCATATCGACCTCGTCGAGAGCATCGAACGGCACTTGGCCGAGGAAGCGCCGAACATCCTCGTGACGGGCGCCGCGTTCCGGGGGCTCGGCGTACCGGCGTGCATCCGCCAAGGGCGGGAGGCTGCGGCCCTATTGATCGAGCGCGCCGGCGCCTGATGACGCGTTCCACGCTCTCCGTCGTCACGCGCGCGGTCGTGGCCGGGTTGCTGTTGGCGGCGTCGTTGCCGCCGTGGGGATGGTGGCCTCTGGCGTTCGCCGGTCTCGTGATGCTCGACCGGTTGATCGCCGACCAACCGGTCTGGGCCCGGTTCCGGCGGGGCTGGTTGGTGGCGGCCGCGCTGTTGTTCCCGTCGCTGAGCTGGCTCGTCACGTTCACGGCGCCCGGGTATGTGATCGCGGCCGCGTACTACTCCGCCGTGTTCGCGCTCGCATGTATGGCATGCCCGCCGAGCGCTCCGGGTCGGTGGATCGCGCTGCCGGGCGCGTGGATGCTGGCGGAAGCATGGCGTGGGCGCTGGCCGTTCGGCGGCGTCCCGGTGTCCCGGCTGGCTATGGGGCAGATCGACAACCCGCTCGTCCACGTCGTCCGCCTCGGTGGTTCTTTGCTGCTCGATCTGGCCACTGTGGCAGTCGGCGTCGCGGTCGCTGCGGCGATCGCGCGGAGGTGGCGGTTTGCGGTGGTCACCGGTGTGGCCGTCGCCGGCGTCATCGTGTGGGGCGCCCTTGCGCCGACCGGCTACGACATCGGGTCGCGGCGGGTGGCGCTCGTGCAGGGCGGTGGCCCGCAAGGCACCCGATTCTTCGAGACCGACCCATCCGTGGTGTTCCAGCGCCACGTCGACGCCACCGACGCAGTCCATCCGCCGGTCGACATGGTGCTGTGGCCGGAGGACATCGTGAACATCGAGGGACCCGTCACCAACAGCAAGGAAGGCGCGGTGCTGTCCGAGATCGCGCGACGACTCCACACGAACCTCATCGTCGGCGTCGTCGAGGGCGACGGCAATCGCTTCCACAACGCGCAGGTCGCCATCGATCCCGAAGGCAACTTCGTCGACCGCTACGAAAAGGTACGGCGAGTGCCGTTCGGCGAGTACGTGCCGCTGCGCGGTTTGCTCGAGCCGTTCGCCGGCAGCTCCCTGATCGAGCGAGACGCGCTCGTGGGCGCAGATCCCCCCATCCTGCAGACGCCGGCCGGGAGGTTCGGCGTGTCGGAGTCGTGGGAGGTCTTCTTCCCCGATCGAACCCGCGCCGCGATCAGAGCTGGCGGCGAGGTGCTGCTGAACCCGACGAACGGCGCGTCGTTCCACGGGTCGATCGTGCAGACACAGCAGGTCGCCGCATCGCGGTTGGCGGCGATCACCAACGGCCGGTGGGTCCTGCAGGCGGCGCCGACGGGGTTCACGGCAATCATCAATGCAGACGGGACCGTCGAGCAACGCACCAGCATCAGCGAACGCCGTGTCCTCGAGGGAACGGTGCAGCGACGGACCGGCGAGACCATCGCCACGCGGGTCGGCGATTGGCCCGCGCTCATCCTCGCGTTCGCTCTCGTCGGCCTCGGCTGGCTGGTCGAGTTTCGTTCCCCCACTCGTTTGTGCGGTTCTAACGCGCGAAATCCGCGCGTTAGAACCGCACAAACACCGGCGTCAGGTCTCGAGGAGGATCGTGACGGGGCCGTCGTTGACGAGGGCGACGTGCATCTCGGCGCGGAAACGTCCGGTCGCGACCCGCGCGCCGAGATCTCGCAGACGGGCGACGACCGCGTCGACCAGGGGCTCGGCCTGCTCGGGCCGGGCGGCGGCGATCCACGAGGGTCGCCGTCCCCGTGACGTGTCGCCGTACAGCGTGAACTGACTCACGACGAGTACCGCGCCGGTTGTGTCCGCGACCGCGCGGTTCATGACGCCGTCGTCGTCGTCCATGATCCGCAGGTTCCACACCTTCTCGGCCAGCGCCGACGCGTTCGCCTGCGTGTCGTCGTGGGTTGCACCGACGAGCACGCACAGGCCGGGGCCGATGGCGCCGACCTCCTCGTCGCCGACGGTCACCCGAGCCTCGGCGACCCGTTGCACCACGGCACGCATGGACCGGGACCCTACGAGTCGTAGGGTCGCGGCATGGTCGCGGTCGTCGGCGGGTTGTGGCGCTATCCGGTGAAGTCGATGCAGGGCTCGCCGGTCGAGCGCATCGAGTTGGGCCTCGGTGGCGTCGAGGGTGACCGGCAGTGGGGCATCGTCGACGCTGCGTCCGACAAGGTGCTGACCGCGAAGCGATGGCCCGCGCTGCTCGAAGCATCAGCCCGCCTCGACGATGAGGGCGTGGTCATCACGTTGCCGGACACGACCGAGTGGGGTTCGGGCGACCCGGCGACGGACAAGGCGGTGTCGGCCTGGCTCGATCACGATGTTCGGCTCACCCACGCCGATGCGATCGCCGGGACGCCCTACGAGCTCACGATGGATCCCGCCGACGACGACTCCGAGCCCTGGGACTTCGCGACGCCCCCCGGCAGTTTCGTCGACCTCGCTGCCGTCCACGTCGTGACCACAGCCAGCCTCACGGCGATCGGTGGCGAGTACCCGGAAGGCCAGTGGGACGTCCACCGTTTCCGCCCGACGGCCTTGGTCGACACCGGCGAGGCGGCCGGATTCGTGGAGGACGGCTGGGTCGGCACCCAGGTACGCCTCGGCGGAGCGGTGATCGAGGTCTTCATGCCGACCCCTCGATGCGCCATGCCCGGCCGGGCCCAGCCGGCCCATGGGCTGGTCAGGGACCTGTCCATCATCCGGACGGTGCGGGACCACCACGAGAACAACCTCGGGATCTACGCCACGGTGGCCGTCGCCGGCCCCGTCGAAGTCGGAGACCCGGTCGGACGCACTTGACCGGACGGTCAATGGCCATGAAGGCTCTCCACCCATGTACCCGGCGGAAGACCAGCCCCTCCGCATCGCGTTCCTCGCTTACAGGGGCAAGCCCCACGTCGGCGGTCAGGGCGTCTACACCAAGCATCTGACGAAGGCCCTGGTCGACCTCGGTCACCACGTCGAGGTGCTGGGCGGCCAACCCTTCCCGGTGCTCGACGACCGGGTCCCGCTGATCAAGCTCCCCAGCCTGGACATCTACAACGACTACTTCCCGATGCGGATGCCGGGCATCTGGGAGCTGAAGCACTGGCCCGACTTCGTCGAGGTCACGTCGTTCTCGATGGGGACCTTCCCCGAGCCGATGGCGTTCTCCTGGCGCGCCTGGGACCAGTTGCGGAGGCGCAAGGGCGACTTCGACCTCGTCCACGACAACCAGAGCCTCGGCTACGGCCTGCTTCCCATCCAGCGCGACTTCCCCTTGCTCGGCACGATCCACCACCCGATCACCGTCGATCGCCGGCTCGAGCTGTCGCACGCTCGGACGGCGTACCAGCGCATGACGCTACGCCGCTGGTACGCGTTCACGCGGATGCAGACGCGCGTCGCGCGTCGGCTCGAGCGCATCGTCACGGTGTCCGAGTCGAGCCTGCACGACATCGTGAAGGATCACGGCGTCGACGCCGGTCGCATGCGGGTCGTGCCTGTGGGCGTCGATCCGGCGCTGTTCCGCCCGATCCCCGGCATCGAGCGCATCCCGGGCCGGCTCGTCACGACCGCATCGGCCGACGTGACGATGAAGGGGCTGCGGTACCTGCTCGAAGCGGTCGCCAAGCTGCGGACCGAGCGCGACATCAGCTTGGTCGTGATCGGCCGTCCCAAAGAAGGCGGCCGGTCTGCCGAGACCATCGCTCGCCTCGGGCTCACGGACGTCGTCTCGTTCGTGACCGGTGTCAGCGACCAGCGCATCTACGAGATGTACTCCGAGGCCGAGCTGGCGATCGTTCCCTCGCTGTACGAAGGGTTCTCGCTGCCCGCCATCGAGGCGATGTCGTGCGGTGTCCCGCTCGTGTCCACCACCGGCGGCGCGCTGCCGGAGGTCGTAGGAGCCGACGGCGACACAGCGTTGCTGGTCGCTCCGGGTGACAGCGAGGCGCTCGCGGCCAAGATCCGTATGTCGTTGGACAACCCCGAGCTGCGGGCCGCCGTCGGTGCGCGAGGACGTCAACGGGTCATCGACAACTGGAGCTGGCGTCACACGGCCGAGCGCACGCTCGACCAGTACCGCGCCCTGCTTCGGGAGACGCCCGCTCGTCCGCTCAAGGCCGCCGACGCATTCCGCGTCCGCCAGGCGAGCGCAGCGGGGACGCGCCGCTGATGCTGACCGTCAGGTACGACTGGCTCGGCCTCGAGGCCGGCGACCTCGTGCTCGACCTCGGCTGCGGGGCAGGCCGACACGCGTTCGAGGCCTTTCGCCGCGGCGCTCGGGTCGTGGCACTCGACTACGGCGAGGCCGAGCTGAAGGACGTGAAGGCGATGTTCGCCGCGTTGGACGCGGCCGAGCGCGAGACGTTGGCGTCGACCTCTTGCGGTGTGTGCGCGAACGGCGACGCGACCCGACTGCCGTTCCCGGATGCGGTGTTCGACCACGTCATCGCGGCCGAGGTGCTCGAGCACATCCCGGCCGACGCGAAGGCCATCGCCGAGCTCGCGCGGGTGCTGAAGGTGGGTGGCACGATGGCGGTCACGGTGCCCGCCTGGCTGGCCGAGCAGGTGTGTTGGGCCCTGTCGGACGAGTACCACGCGCCGTTCGTCGAGGGCGGGCACGTACGCATCTACAGCGAGCCCGAGCTGCGCTCGAAGCTGCGCGCCGCGGGGCTCCGTCCCGGGGCCGCGCACCACGCGCATGCCCTGCATGCCCCGTACTGGTGGCTGAAGTGTGCGGTGGGTCCGACGAACAACGACCATCCGTTGGTCCGCGCCTACCACGAGGTCCTGCTGTGGGACATTGCGGGGCGCACGCCCATGGCCACGTTCACCAAGCTGGCCGACCGGCTCGCCAACCCCTTCATCGGGAAGTCCCTGGTCGTCTACGCCCGCAAGCCTGAGAGAGCAGCTGTCTGATGTACCTCCAAGATGTGAACGACATCGTGACGTCCACGGAGTTGGCGCGCACCGTCGAGTGCGTCGCCGACTGGCAACTGCCGTCGGGGATGATCCCGTGGTTCCCGGGCGGCCACGCCGATCCGTGGAACCACGTCGAGGCGGCGATGGCGCTCACGCTCGGCGGACACCGCGACGCGGCCGACCGGGCCTATGAGTGGCTCGTGCGGATGCAGCGGCCCGACGGGGCGTGGCACCAGTACTACCTGGCTGACTCCATCGAACACGACAAGCTCGACGCAAATGTCTGCGCGTACGTGGCCACGGGCGTGTGGCACCGCTTCCTCCTTACGCGTGACCAGGGTTTCGTCGAGACGATGTGGCCGGTGGTCGAGCGCGCCGTGGACTTCGTGCTCGACCTGCAGCGGCCACGAGGCGAGATCATCTGGGCCCGACACGCGGACGGCACACCTTGGTCGTTCGCGCTGCTCACGGGTTCGTCGTCCATCTGCCATTCGCTGCGATGCGCGATCGCGCTCGCCGAGCACCTCGGCCACGAACGTCCGGACTGGGAGCTGTCGGCGGGCCGGCTCGCGTCCGTGATCGCTCATCAGCCGGAAGCCTTCGCACCGAAGCATCGGTGGGCGATGGACTGGTACTACCCGGTGCTGACCGGTGTCGTCGTTGGTGCAGAGGGACGCGCCCGCTTGGCGGACCGGGCCACGACGTTCATCCTCGAGGACAAAGGCGTGCGCTGCGTGAGCGATCGGCCGTGGATCACGGTCGCCGAGACGTGCGAATGCGCGCTCGCCCATCTCGCGGTCGGAGACCGCTCGACGGCTGAGGAGTTGTTCGGGTGGGCGCAACAGTTCCGGCACGAAGATGGCCGGTACTGGACGGGCACGGTCTTCCCCGACGAAGCCCGGTTCCCTGCGGGCGAGCGCTCGACCTACACCGCTGCGTCGGTGGTGCTCGCCGCGGACGCGCTGGTCGATGGCTCGCCGGCGTCGTCGCTGTTCGTCGACCACGACGCGGTCCTGCCGCCGCTGCTCGACACCAGCGAATCAGCCCTCGACCGCGACTGATCGCAGCACGCGCAACGATCCCGTCGCGCTTACGTCCGCGAAACGCTTCGACTCGAGGGCGCGGCAGTAGATCTCGAACGGCGGCCGGCCGCCCTCGGCGGGATCGGGAAACACGTCGTGGATGAGGAGGAGCCCGCCCTCCTTCACGTGAGGGGTCCACAGGTCGTAGTCGCGATGGGCGGGCTCGGTGCCGTGACCGCCGTCGATGAAGAGGAGCGCGAGCGGCGTGGTCCACGTCACGGCGAGGGTCGGTGAGTCCGCCACAACAGCGATGACGGTGCCTTCGAGTCCGGCATCGTGGATCGTGCGGCGGAAGATGGGCAACGTGTCCATCTTCCCGACGTCGGGGTCGACGAGGTCGGGCTCGTGCCACTCCCAGCCGGGTTGGTTCTCCTCGGACCCACGGTGGTGGTCGACGGAGAACAGGACAGTGTTGCGCCGGCGCGCGGCCGCGCCGAGATAGATGGCCGACTTGCCGCAGTAGCTGCCGATCTCGAGCATCGGGCCGTCGACCGTGAGGGCGGCGGCTGCGTCGTGGATCGCGAGCCCTTCGTCCGGGGGCATGAAGCCGCGGGCCGCCTCGGCGGCCTGTTGCAGACGTCGGTCCATCGCCGAGTCGATCACCAATTGTCGACGTGCACGATCGGATCCAGATCGATGCGGGGCGCAGGCTTGAAGTCGGTGCCGTTCGTGTATGCGACGGGGATCAGCGCACCTTGGCTGATGGTGTCGAACGGGATTCCGAGCACGTCGGCGGCGTCCTTTTCGAACATGAGATGCAAACTCGTCCACGATGTGCCGAGACCACGGGCGCGGGCAGCGAGACAGAAGCTCCACACCGCAGGGTGCAGCGACCCCCAGAAGCTGGCGCTGATCCAGCCGGGCACGTCGTCGATGCGACCGTCGAGGCACGGGATGACCAGGACGGGGGCGTCGCCCATGTGCTCGGCGAGGTATTCGGCCGAGCTCGCCACCCGTTGTTGGGTTGCGTCACGCTTCGGGTCGCCGGTGGAGATGCGGCCCGCGTAATAGGGCATGTTGCGGTAGGCGTTGAACGCGTTCTGGTACATCTCACCGATCGCGTTTCGCTTGTCGGGGTCGGTCACGATCATCCAGTGCCAGCCTTGCTGGTTCGACCCGGTCGGCGCCTGCGTCGCAACTTCGATGCATTCACGCACGACCTCGACGGGAACCGGCCGATCGAAGTCGAGCCGCTTGCGCACCGCCCTGGTGGTCGTCAACAACTCGTCCGGCGTCAGGTTCAGGGTGGCAGCCATCGGGTGATCCTTCCACCCGCCCCTCAACCTCCCGAAATTGCGTTCGAAGTGGCCCCTATAGGGCCTCACCGTCCGCCAGAACGAAGGCGGCGGGCGAGATGAACGTCCGCCACCATGCCGCCCGGGTCCTCGATGAGTCGTCGCCAGGTGAACCGGAGTACGAGCCAGCCCGCCGTTTCGAGCCGATTGGTGCGGATCGGATCCTCGTCGAACAGGGTCTCGTGACCGCGACCGTCGAGCTCGATGGCAATCTTGAGGTCCGGATAGGCGAGATCGATCCGGTACCGATGTCCCGCGACGGTGACCTGGTGCTCATGCGTGAGCTCGGGCAGTCCCGCGTCTTCGAACAGTCTCTCTGCAAGGCGCGCGAACTGGTTGTGGGGAACGGAGCGTCCCCAGCGACGATCGAGAACGCGTCGATAGCGGGTGATGCCGTTGCGGCCGCGCCGGGCGTGGAGGATGAGGCATTCCCAGAGTTCGTCCCAGGTCGCGAGTGATCGGCGCCGGGTCTCGTCGACCGCAGCAAGTGCACGGAAGTCGTCGTC
The DNA here is from genome assembly GCA_036257895.1 of Acidimicrobiales bacterium. Lineage (GTDB taxonomy): Bacteria > Actinomycetota > Acidimicrobiia > Acidimicrobiales > JACDCH01 > DATAES01. The sequence continues at coordinate 27,447 of DATAES010000196.1, read as the reverse complement.
GACCGAAGCGCACACATCGAGGACTGTCCGCGCAATACCCGTGACCGGGATCCCGTAACGCCGCGTCTCACCGCGCAGTTCGAACGCCAGTGACTCGTGATACCGAATGCCCGGTCGTCGGCGCGGTCGTCCATGGCGCGGGACCAAGACGTCGACGATTCCGACCGGCCCGAAGGTGTCTAGTCCCCAGAGGTGGCCGGCGGTCAGATGCGACGCGAGTGACCCTTCGACCGTCAAGCATCCGGCCATCACGCGCGACTCCCACGTCAGTGGCGCGCCGGCGAGCCGGAACACGTTCGGGTGGACGCCTTCCCATCGTCCGGTGTCGAGCCTATGTCGACGCGTCCGGCGCGTCGCACCGATCGCGTCGAGTTGTTCTGAACTGAAGTGGCCGTGTTGCGTCTTCGCGAGCGCGGCGACGCGCCTGTCGAGATCTTGCACGTCCTTCCCCCGCTCGTTTCGGCGGACGTGGCGGCCCTCTAGAGGCCAGAACGAACGCCGAAACGTGAGATGTAACGGATGAAGGGGGAAGTAGCCCCGGAGAACCTATAAGGCGTTGGCTTTGGCGATGCCGCCGAGCCAGCGAGCGCTCGCCTTCGGGGTGCGCGCGAACGTCGTGCGATCCACGGAGACCAGACCGAAGCGGGGGCCGTACCCGAACGCCCATTCGAAGTTGTCGAGCAGGCTCCAGTACGTGTACCCGCGCACGTCGACCCCGTCGGCGAGCGCCCGTTGCACGCCTTCGAGCGCTTGGCGCACGTACTCGATCCGCTGGTCGTCGTCGTCGGTCCCGATGCCGTTCTCGGTCACGAGCAGCGGGAGCTCGCCTTTCGTCACCTCCCACGCCCGCCGCAGCGTCGCCTCCAACGACTGCGGATAGAACTCGTAGCCCATCGGCAGCACAGTCATCCCGTCCTCGTTGCCGATGCCACCGTTCGGCCCGACTCGGGTCCGGGAGTAGGTCTGTACGCCGATGAAGTCGTCGCCCGATGTGCCCTCGAGGAATTCGTCCTCCATGCGCCGGCGAATCTGATCGCGCTTGGACTCGCCGCCGTCGACGGCCTGGTAGTCCGACATCGACAGCGTGATCCCGACGGGTACCCCGGGCGCAGCAGACCGGATCGCGCTCACTGCCTTCCGGTGCGCGTCGATCAACACCTGATTGACGTCGCGTCGCAGTTGGACATCACGCAACCCGGGAGGGAACACGCCCGCCAAGTGACCCATCGTCGACACGACGCTCGGTTCGTTGATCGTGCACACGCGGCGCACCGAGCCGACCAGCCGTCCCGCTGCGAACTCGCAATAGCGGGCAAACGCGTCGGCCGTCGCCGGTTGCGTCCATCCACCCTTGGCCGCGAGCCAGCGCGGCGTCGTGAAGTGATGGAACGTCACGACCGGATCGATGCCGGCTTCGAGCAGCGCGTCGCACTGGCGCAGATAGTGATCGACCGCCGCGATCGACCACTCCCCTTCCTCCGGCTCGATGCGACTCCACTCGAGCGAGAACCGGTAGTTGTCGAAGCCAAGCTCCGCGCACAGAGCCACATCCTCGGGCCACCGGTTCCACGAGTCGCAGCCGTCGCCGCTCGACTCGACGCATCCCGACCCCGGCGTGTGTTCCCACTGCCACCAGTCGTTGTTCCAGTTGCCACCTTCGATCTGGTGCGCGGCGGTGGCGGTGCCCCACCGGAACCCTGCAGGGAATGCGGTCGACATGGACGCGACCTTAGGAGACCCGCGGCTGAGCCAGACTTGTCGGATGTCCCAGGCTGGGGTCGACGAGCTCGTCGCGCTGCTCGACCTCGAGCCGATCGAAGTCAACATCTTCCGCGGCGTCAGCCCGGACGAGGACCGTCAGCGCATCTTCGGCGGCCAAGTCGCGGGCCAGGCCCTGGTCGCGGCGGCCCGCACGGTCGATCCCGACCACGGTTCCGTGAACTCACTCCACGCGTACTTCCTGCGCCCGGGCGACCCGACGATCCCGATCCTCTACGACGTCGATCGCATCCGCGACGGCAAGTCGTTCACGACTCGCCGCGTGGTTGCGATCCAGCACGGCCGAGCGATCTTCAACCTGTCGGCGTCGTTCCACCGGCACGAGCCCGGTCTCGACCACCAGCTGCCCATGCCGGACGTCCCGAAAGCGGACGAGTTGCCGACCTTTCGCGAGCGCTGGGAGCAATGGAAGGACGATCTTGGCCCGTGGTTCGACCGCCCTCGTCCGATCGACACTCGCCACGTGGACTGGTCGCCGTCCGATCGCAAGGAACCGCTGCCGCCGTACCAGCGCGTGTGGTTGCGCGCTGATGGTGTCCTGCCGGACGATCCGCTGCTGCACACGTGCGTGCTGACGTACGCGTCCGACATGACCTTGCTCGACACGACACTGCTCCCACATGGCGGCCTGGTCGCCGACGAGATGCTGATGATGGCGAGCCTCGACCACGCCATGTGGTTCCACCGGCCGGTCCGCGCCGACGAGTGGCTGCTGTACGTACAGGACACTCCTTCGACGTCCGACGCCCGGGGGCTTGCGCGCGGCCTCATCTACACCGAGAGCGGCCACCTCGTCGCGTCCGTCACGCAGGAAGGACTGATCCGAGTCGTCCGATGACCAAACGCGCGCTGGTCGGGATCCTCGTGATCCTCATCCTCGTCGTCGCTCTCTTCATCGTCGTACGGCTGAAGCAGAACGACGACAACCTCCCGGTCGGTGGGCCCGTCCCGCCGTCGTCGGTGCCTACGACGAGCACCGACCTCGCCCAGTTGCAGCTGCGGCTCGCGCCAGTCGCGACCCTCGCCAATCCGACCGCGTTCGCGGTCCGAACCGGCGACAGGAGTCTGTACGTGACCGAGCAGGAGGGCCGCGTCCGTCGCATCCGCAGGGACGGGAACGACTTCGCGCTGGATGACCAGCCCGTGCTCGACATTGCGAGCGACGTCACGGCTGGCGGCGAGCAAGGCCTGCTCGGGCTCGCCTTCGCCGACGACGGCCGCACGCTCTACTTCGCGTTCACGAACCGCAAACAGGATCAGCAGCTCGACGAGATCTCCTTCGACGGCGACCGCACCGACACCTCGACGCGACGCACACTGCTCGTCATCCCCGACTTCGCGCCGAACCACAACGGCGGGGATGTCGTCGTCGGCCCCGACGGCTTCGTCTACTGGACGATGGGTGATGGCGGCGGCGCCGGGGACCAACGCCGCTCGGGCCAGAACCCGAAGGACCTGCTCGGCAACATCCTTCGCATCGACCCCGCCCGCCCCGGCACCGACGACCGTCCCTACGCCATCCCCGCCGACAACCCGTTCGCGGACGGCGTCAACGGGGCTCCAGAGGTGTGGCAGTACGGGCTGCGCAACCCGTGGCGGGTGTCGTTCGATCGCAAGACTCGGGACCTGTGGATCGCCGACGTCGGCCAAAGCGCCATCGAGGAGATCAACTTCCTGTCCGCCGGCACACCTGCGGGGCAGAACTTCGGTTGGAGCGACGTCGAGGGCACACATCCGTACCGGCAGCCGCAACCGCCCGCCGGGGCCGTGCCACCGATCTACGAATACGACCACTCCGGCGGCCGCTGCTCGATCACCGGCGGTTACGTCTACCGCGGCAACGACATCCCCGCACTGGAAGGGACGTATCTGTTCGCCGACTATTGCGACGGAAAGATCAACGGGCTCGTGCGCAAGGACGACGGCACGATCTCGGTGACCGACCTCCGTCTCGCGGCGGGCGGCCTGGCGTCGTTCGGCGAGGACCACGACGGCGAGATGTACGTGCTCAGCACGCAGAGCGGAGTGCAGCGCATCGAGTCGACGACGACACCTCAGACACCGCAGGCTCCGGCCGCGCCCCCGACGTCCGCCGACGCGGCGGGCTCCTCGTTGCCGTCGACACTCTCGAACGATCCGGCGACCGCCGCCGACCAGCTCGTCGCGGCCGAGCGAGCCCTGCGCGACCCGGCGTCATCGGCGCAGACACTGGACGCCGCTGCGCACCTGCAGCAGGTCGCATACCGCAGGCTGGGCCGTCAGCCTGAGCTCGACGGCATGGTCCTCGCCAAAGCCGGCGCCGATCTGCACGACGCGGTCGCGGCCAACCTCGACTCCCGCCACGAGCTCGCGGCCATCCCCGGTTCACCGCTACACGACACCTTGCCCGCTTGGCGCATCATCGTCCCGGCGTCGAGCGACGAGCTCCTCGCGGACTATCGCGAGGCCGAGGCGCGCTTCGGGGTGGGCTGGAACTACCTCGCCGCGATCAACCTCATCGAGTCCGCCATGGGCCGCATCCAAGGATTGAGCTCGGCCGGCGCCCAAGGCCCGATGCAGTTCATCCAGTCCACGTGGGACGCGTTCGGCCAAGGTGACATCAACTCGCCGCATGACTCGATCGTCGCCGCGGCCCGGTACCTCGCCCACAACGGCTTCGCCGACGGCAATGTCGACGGCGCGCTGTTCAACTACAACCGCAGCAGCCACTACGTGAACGCGATCAAGGACATCGCATCCGTGCTCGCCGCCGACCCCAGCGCATTCGCGGGCTACTACCGGTGGGAGGTCTTCTACGTGACGACCCTCGGCGACGTGCATCTGCCGGTCGGCTACGAGAGCCCCGAGCCGATCCCGGCAGCGGACTACATCGCCACGCATCCTCAGGAGTAGCGTCCCCGCCATGAGAGTCGGGGATCAGGTCGAAGACTTCGAGTTGCCCGACGAGACGGGCACCAAGCGCAGCCTGAAGGAGTTGCTCGCCAACGGGCCCGTGGTGTTGTTCTTCTATCCCGCGGCCATGACCTACGGCTGCACCAAGGAGAGCTGCCACTTCCGGGACCTGAAAGCCGAGTTCGAAGCCGTTGGCGCGCAGCGGGTAGGAATCAGCGCTGACAGCGTCGACAAGCAGCACCAGTTCTCCGAGAAGCACGATTTCGACTACCCCTTGCTGTCCGACACCGACAAGACCGTGGCGACGATGTTCGGTGTGAAGCGCGGCTTCGGTCCCAACAAGCGGACGACGTTCGTGATCGACACCGATCAGACGGTCCTGGCTGTGATCTCGAGCGAGATCAGCATGGCCAAGCACGCCGACAAGGCCCTCGAAGTCCTCCGAGGTCGCGGTTCGGACGACCAAGCGCGACCTTGACGGTTAGGAACCGGCCGAAGCGGTTAAGACGCGGGCGTGAAGTCTTGGACCGTTGACGTAGCGGTGCGTGATTGCCCGATTTCAGGTCTGGACCAAGCGGTGGATGCGGTGTTGCGAGCCTCGAATCCCACGGTCGTGGGCTTCGACAGGGAAGCGATCGTTTCCATGACCGTGTGGGCCGCGGATAGCAAGGCTGCGCTGTTGGTCAGCGGCCAGCGCGTCGCCAAGCTGCTCGAACACCTCGCACCGACGGCTCGAGTGGCCATCCCGGCCCGCGAGCTCGACGAACGAGCAGGTAGTTAGCAGTAGACATGCCACCGTGGAGATCGGTGGCTCGAACATCCTGGTAACGGGTGCGTCGTCCGGCATCGGTGAAGCACTGGCGCCGATGCTTGCCGAACGAGGCGCGACCGTCGGCATCGCGGCGCGGCGCGCCGATCGGCTCGACGCGACGTTGCGGCGTTGCCAGGAGCACGCGCCGGCGTCGCGCATGTGGACGGTCGATCTCTCGGACCTCGACGCGGCAACGCGACTGGTGGACGACGCATGGCACGCCTTCGGCGCGCTCGACTGCCTGATCAACAACGCAGCCATCGGCAAGCGCAAGGTCGTGTCCGATCACACCGCCGACGACCTCGAGACGGTGATGCGGACGAACTTCCTCTCGCCGATCCGCATGAACCTCACCGTTCTGCCGAGGATGCTCGAGCGAGGCTCGGGCACCATCGTGAACGTCGCCAGTGGAGGCGGTCGCTTCGGCATCGCGCACGAGTCGGCTTACTGCGCATCGAAGTTCGCGATGTCCGGGTGGACGGAAGTGGCCGCGATGGACCTGGCCGATACGCCGATCGAGGTGAAGCTCATCCAGCCGGGCGCCATCGACACCGAGATCTGGATCCAGCGACCGGGCGAGCTTCCCGGGCTCGCAGGCGCGGAGTTCGTGTCGGCTGAGGTGTGCGCAGCCGGCGTCATCGATGCGCTCGAGACCGACGGGTTCGAGTTCTACGTGCCGGCCGACCTGAAGGCGCACGTCGACTTCAAGAACAGCGATCTTCCAGCGTGGATCGACCTGATGGCGGCCCTGGGACGAGAGAAGACGGGTTGATCAGAACCCTCAGGGACGTTGCCAGCGGACGACATCTTCGACTTCACCACTGACGACGTCGTAGACGAATCCCGAGATTCCCTGCACTCGTTCGAGGTACGGCTTCGTGGCGAGCAGCTCCACGTCCGCTCTGAGCGCGGCCGCGTGATCGTCGATCGGGAAGAAGTCGAGGTCGGCGCCAGTGAGCGTCTGCAGATCGTCGTCGGTCACGCCCAAGACCCCGCATTGGGTGTGCTGCATCACGACCACCGACTCGACATCGAGCTTGTGCGTCGCCACGGCCAGACTACGCAGCACGTCATCCGTGACTCGCCCGCCTGCATTGCGCAGCACGATCGCGTCACCGAGCTCGAGACCGAGCGCCGCGAGTACGTCGATCCGAGCATCCATGCAGGTGAGGACGCCAAGACGGCGAGCCGGGAACGGGTCGGCGGGGTTCATCCCCACCTGACTAGGCGGCCGGCCGAACTTCACGCAAAACTCGACGCGAGTTCCCCGATGAATTCCCGGGTCGGGCGCGGTCGAATGTGCTGACACGACTCACCGACCACTGACGAGAAGGAGGCCACCGTGCCCAAGCGAGACTCAGCTCCGACAGGTGCCCCGTGTTGGATCGAATTGTTCACCTCCGACACCGACAAGGGCCGCGCGTTCTACGGCGAGCTGTTCGGCTGGACCTCCGAGCAGACCGGCGAGGAGTACGGCGGCTACATCAACTTCTTCAAGGACGGCATTTCCGTTGGCGGCTGTATGCGCAACGACGGTTCGACCGGCATGCCGAACCTCTGGTCGGTCTATCTCGCCACCGACGATGCGCAGAAGGTCGGCGAAGCCGCGCCCGCTCACGGCGGCGAGGTCATCGTCCCCGCCATGGAAGTGGGCGACCTCGGGAGCATGGTGGTGGTCAGCGATGCCGGTGGCGCAGCCATCGGCGGTTGGCAGCCGGGGCTCAACAAGGGCTTCGGCCTCGTCGACGAGCCGGGAACGCCGAGCTGGTGCGAACTGCACACCCGGGACTACGACGCGTCCGTCCGCTTCTACGAGGACGTGTTCAAGTGGGACGCACACCCGGTCAGCGACAGCCCGGAGTTCCGGTACACGACCCTCGGCGAGGGCGACGACGCCCTGGCCGGGATCATGGACGCGACCGGCTTCATGCCCGAAGGCGTCCCTGCGAGCTGGTCGATCTACTTCGGCACCGCTGACGTCGACGGGACGCTGGCCAAGGTCGCCGATCTCGGCGGTGCGACGGTAACGCCTGCCGAGGACACGCCGTACGGACGCCTCGCCACCTGCACGGATTCCACAGGCGCGCTCTTCAAGCTCAGGTCCAAGCCGCGCTGACAAGTCTTCGCGTCCTCCCTGAGGCCTACACGTTCAGGTCGTACCGGTACACGTTCGTGTCGCGCTGCACGAAACCGAGCTTGCGATACATGTGGTTCGCGGCCTCGCGTTTGGGACGAGACGTGAGGTCGACGGTCTTGCATCCTGCGGCGCGGGCGTGTTCGAGCATGGCCTCGGTGAGCGCGGTGCCGATGCCGCGACCGGCTGTCGACTCGTCGACGATCACGTCTTCGATCCACGCTCGCCACGCGGTGGGGATCGGGAAGATCACGAGTGTGGCGACGCCGACGATCCGGCCGCCGTCGTCCCGGGCGACGAACTGCGTGATCGCGTCCGAGCCCAGCATGGCCTGGACGAAGTCGACCCCAGGCGGCGGGTTCGACTTCGACAGCTGAGGCACCAGGTACGCGAACGCGTCGGCGAGTTCGTCGACCTCACCGTCGAAGATCTCGACCTTCATGCCTCGTCGGGTACGGGCACCGGAGGCCGAGGACCCACGTAGCGCGCCGAGGGCCGGATGATGCGGTTGTCGGCGGCTTGCTCCAGCAGGTTGGCGGCCCAGCCGATCACTCGGGAGGATGCGAATGTCGGTGTGAACAACGCGCGGGGCAGCGCGCAGTCCATCACCACGCCGGCGTAGAACTCGACGTTCGCGTACAGGTCGCGTCCGGGCTTCAGCTCGGCGAGCACGTCGACCACGGTCTGCTCGACCTGCTTGGCGAACTCGACCTTCGGCGCCTGGATCCGCTCGGCTACGCCGCGCAGGAAGATCGAGCGCGGATCGTCGGTCTTGTAGACGCGGTGACCGAAGCCCATGATCCGCTGGCCTCGCTGTACCAGGTCGACCAAGTAGGGCCGCGCGTTCTCGGGTGTTCCGATTGCGTCGAGGAGATCGAGGGCACGCGACGGGGCGCCACCGTGGAGCGGTCCGGACAGCGCGCCGATGCCGCCGACCACTGCGGCGCTCACGTCGGCGCCGGTCGACACGATGACTCGGGCCGTGAACGTCGACGCGTTGAAGCCGTGATCGATCGTCGTGATCTGGTACTGCTCGACGGCGCGGGCGATGTCGGGGTCCGCTTCTTCACCGGTGAGCATCCACAGGTAGTTGGCGCCATAGCCGAGGTCGTCGCGCGGCTCGATCGGCTCGAGGCCTTCCTTGTGGCGATGCAACGCCATGATCAGTGTCGGCGTGACAGCGCAGAGCTGCATCGCATTGGCGCGACGCACCTCCGCAGGAATGTCGAGCGTCGGTTTGAAGCCTTCCACCGCGCCGATGAGCGACAGCGCCGTGCGCAATCCCTCCATCACCGAAGCCGAAGCCTGCGCGATCTCGGGAAGGATCGGTCGCACCGCATCGGGGATGCGACGCAGCGGGGCGATCTCGCGACGGAACGCTTCACGCTCCTGCCGTGTCGGCAGCTGGCCGTCGAACAGCAGCCTCCATGCGTCTTCCAGAGGTCGCTTGTCGGCGAGCTCGACGGCGTTGTACTGCCTGTAGTGGTAGAAGCCCTGCCGACCGCGTACATCGCCGACCGACGTCTCGGCGACGATCACACCCTCGAGCCCCTGTGGCGCCTCGATGGTCGACGGATGGACGACCGGTTGGATCTGCGCCACCTTCATGAGGTCGCGCATCGAGACGACGCCGACGAGACGGCCCTCTTCGACCACGGGTATGTGCCGGTACCCGTGCGACGCCAGCGACGCGAACGCTTCCTGCACGAAAACGTCAGGACCGATGCGATCAGGGTCCTCGGTCATCCACTCGCTGACCTTCGTGCCACTCGCGTCGGCACCGGATGCCGCGAAGCGCACGAGATCACGCTCGGTCAAGATGCCTATGGGACGTTCGCCGTCCACCACGATGACGGAGCCGACGCCTCGGTCACGCATGCGGCTCGACGCATCGGCCAACGTTTCCGATGGAACCGCAGTCACCGGTGGTGCGCTCATGACCTCGGCCACGGTGCGGGTGGGTGTGCCCTCGGCCATGCTGCCTCCTGGGTCTGTACGCGGGTCCTGTACCCGGGTCCGTGCGCGCTGATCGCGTTCTTGCAGTTGTCGTGAGCCTACGCACGGGAGCTGCGAAAGCGATCGTTCATCCGATCGTGACGGACTGGACACGGTCGTGTCGACCGCCCGACACACGCATTTCGTACCGTTCGGAGCATGACGGCGGTCATCGCGTGGATGCGACAGCTCGGCAACGACGGCGCAGTCGCCAACGCACGCCTGCTCACCGAGCAGCGGGCCGCCGAGTCATGGGCCGTCGACGCGATGGCGCGCCGGCTCGACGAGGCAGTGCTCGTCAGCGATCGGCCGGCATCCGCCGCGTGACAAGAGCGCCCCCCAACCGGCGAAACTGTTCGCCGGCTCGCTGGAGGAGCTCGACCGTTCTTCGGTCGGGCTCCTCGTGCGTTTCGAACACCACCCTCCATGTTGCTCGGCTCCGGGCGTCGCTTCGCTCCTGCCTCCGCCGAGTGCGGCTCGTCGCTGGCGCTTCCCTCGCCGCCGGGTATTCACCTGCGAGCTTGCCGTCGGCGATGTACGCCAGGTAGTTCCAGAGTTTCTCCTGGGTGAGCAGCAACAGATGATCCGTGCCGTCCCACGGTGCGGTCTGCTCGATGTGCAGTTCCACGATTCCGTCGTCGCCCGTCGTGATCGCGTCGATGGCCGCCGGGTTCAGGATGCCGGTCGGCTCTTCCGTCATGGCTCGAAGGCGGGGTAGTAGTTCTCTCCCCCGCCGATGGCCTTCACGTCGTCGAGCCAGTTGCCTTCGTACAACTCCGTTGGACCCTGCATCAGGTCGCTCGGCTCGCCGTCCGGCGTGGTGGCGATGCTCCACGCCTGGCGCTTGTAGGTCCAGTTGTTCGGGTCGAGCCGATGGGCTTCTCGCCACCAGCGCACCGCACCCTCCTCGTCGCCGTTGACATGACAGTGCCGGCCGAGCTCGAAACAAGCGGCCGCTTCTGCCTCGTCGTGTCCGCGCGGTTGCGATCGCGCCACGACCTCGTCAGGCGACAACGCGTAGCGGCTGTCGCTGCCGCTTGCGATCCAATCGACCAACGCGGCGCGATACGCAGCACTGTCGTCGCGGATGTGCGTGACCTCCACGAGCATGTCGTGAAGGCGTTCCGGCAGCCCCTCGGGCACCTCCATGTCGCGCAAGGGACTCGCCTCGACGCTCGCCGGCTCCGCGGGACGCACGATCATGCCGTCCTCGTCGATCCACACCGCCATCGGAACGTTCGTGATGCCGAACAGCTCGTCGCAGATGTGATGCTCGTCGATGAGCGAAGGATGGTCGGGGTTGGCGGCTTCGATCCACGGGCGTGCCGCCGCTGCACCGCCCGCATCGAGCCCGACCGTGACGACTTCGAAGTCGTTGTCGTGCTGCTCAGCCCGGAACGCCTGCCACCCGGGCAGGCTCGCCCGACACCCTCACCAAGACGCCCACGCGACGAGCAGCACCTTCTTCCCGCGGAGCGACGACAACCTGAAGACGTTGCCGTCGACGTCAGGCAGTTCCAGCTCGGGAGCCTCAGCGCTCGCGAGAGCGCGGCCAGCCACCGTCGCCGGCCCCATCGACCACAGCTGACGGTCCTCGTCGTGCACCACCGGCGCGCCCAGCCGGTCGGCGACGACGTCGAGCCTGATCCTGCCACCGTCGACCCGGGCCTCGGGGGGCAACGGCACGCACACCTCACCTCGGCAGGCGCCTTCGGGCTTGACTGCCCATCCGGTGGCACGCTCGAGCGCGGAAGCGTCAACTTCGAGAGACGTCGTGAGCACGATCGAATCGTAGGCTGGGGCCATGGACGAAGCTGCCCCGAACGCAGACGAGCGCGTCGACAAGTCCGATGACGAATGGCGCGACGACCTGACCCCCGAGCAGTACGAGGTGCTCCGCCGCAAGGGCACCGAAGCACCGTTCTCGGGAAAGTACGTGTACAACCACGACGACGGCATGTACCGGTGCGCAGCGTGCGGCGCCGACCTGTTCTCGTCCGACACGAAGTTCGACTCCGGAACGGGCTGGCCGAGCTTCACGTCACCCGCTGTCACCGAGCACATCAAGACCGAGGACGACTACTCCCACGGCATGCACCGCGTCGAAGTCACGTGCGCCCGGTGCGGGGGGCATCTCGGTCACGTGTTCCCCGACGGGCCGGGGCCCGAGGGCCTGCGCTACTGCATCAACTCGCTCTCGCTGGACTTCGACCCGGCGTCCGCGGAGGGTTCCGAGGCGACGTCCGGGCGATAGCGTCGTTCCGATGCCGCATGTGCGCAGAGGACAGCCTCACCTGCGCAATCCCGTGCTGGTCGCCGGCTTCGAGGGTTGGAACGACGCCGGCGAAGCCGCGTCGTTCGCGGCCCGGTTCCTGTCCGAGCGATGGGATGCCGAGGTCTTCGCGGAGTTCGACCCCGAGGATTACTTCGACTTCACGGCGACCCGTCCACAGGTGCATCTCGACGAAGGCATGCAACGCGAGATCGTGTGGCCGGCGACCACGATGTCCGCGGCAGCTGTGCCCGGCGGCGATCGGGATGTCATCTTCCTGATCGGCACCGAGCCGCAATTGCGTTGGCGGACATTTTGCGAGGAGATCGTGGTGGTGGCAGGTGAGTACGACGTGCGACTCGTCGTCACGCTCGGCGCGCTGCTCGCAGAGGTGCCCCACAGCCGACCGGTCAACGTCGTCGGCACGACGCAGGACCCGGATCTCGTGCGCTCGCTGGGCTTGCACCAGTCGTCCTACGAAGGCCCGACCGGCATCGTCGGCGTCCTGCACGACGCGTTCCGGCGCACGGGCATCCCATCGGTGTCGCTGTGGGCAACCGTGCCGACGTACGTGCCGAGTGCACCGTCGCCCAAGGCCGCGCTCGCGCTGATCGAACGGCTCTCGACGCTGCTGCGGGCGCCGGTGGCGACCACCGATCTCGAGATCGCAACTGCCGCGTACGAGCGCCAGATCGATGAGCTCGTGGCCGAGGACGACGACACGGCCGCGTACGTCGCGCGTCTCGAAGAAGACGCAGACGAGGAGGCGGCGGAGGACACGCTGGCCGACACCGCCAGCTCGGGTGACCTCATCGCCGAAGTCGAACGCTTCCTGCGCGACAACGGCGGCGACTAGCGAGCCCGCCAAGCGAATGTTGGTGCACCGTGGCCCCTATAGGGGCCACGGTGACCCGGAGTTCGGATTGGCGGGGGGTATGGGGTTCAGGGCGCCGGGGCGAAGCGGGGCCAGGGTTGGTCCTGCTCGAAGATGCGAGCCAGGCGCAACGGGATCTCGTCGAGATGGCGACGGGCGATGACCTGGAGTCCCACAGGGAGCCCGTCGGACGTCTGGCCGCACGGGATCGACACCGCGGGGTTCCAGCACAAGTTTCCGAGCATGGTGAACGGTGTCGCCATCGCGCCGTTTCCGGTGTCGACGCCGGCGATGACCGACGGAGGCGGGCCCTCGGCCGGGAACGCCGGGACCGCGGTGGTCGGGCACAGCACGACGTCGACGTCGCGAAACAATTGCGCACACTCGAGCTCGAGTTGTTCACGAGCCTTGATCGCCCGCGCGTACTTCTGCAACGTCTGGCTCTCGGTCTGTTCCAGCGACCGCCGCGTCCACAACGTGAAGTCGTCGGCGCGCGCCGGCCACATGTCCGACTCGATCTCGAGCCACAACGTGATCGCGCCCGTCGTCAACCATGCACGGACCGGATCGGTGAACTGAACCGGCTCGTTGTCGACGACCAGTCCGGCTGCGTCGACGAGACGATTCGCCGCCGCCTCCACGATCTCCGCGACCTCCGGATCGACCGTGGCGAAGCCGAGGTCGAGCGACCATCGCGCCCGCAGCCCTTGCACTTCTGTCGTTTCGATCGAGTCCTCGTAGTTGATGCCGGCGGGCGGCAACGAGAACCGGTCGCGATCGTCGGGACCGGCAAGAACATCGAGGATGCGAGCCGTGTCCGCCACCGTCGTCGTGAGCGATCCCCGCACACTCGTGTTGTTTCCCGTCGGGCCGGGGATCGGGATGCGTCCGTGGCTGCACTTGTGGCCGAGCAGCCCGCTGAACGCAGCCGGGATCCTGATCGAGCCGCCGCCGTCCGACGCGGTTCCGAACGGGAGGATGCCCGCGGCGACGGCTGCCGCGGTGCCGCCGCTGGAGCCACCGGGTGTGCGGGTCGTGTCCCACGGATTGCGCGTGATGCCGTGGACCTTGGTCTTGGTGAAGTTGAGCGTTCCGAACTCGGGCGTCGACGTCTTGCCCACGGCCACTGCGCCCGCCGCCTTCAGGCGGGCAACGTTGATGTCGTCTTCGGATTCGGGATCGCGCCCTGCGAACGGGACCGAGCCGTAGTCGGTCGGCATGCCCTTGCACCGCTCGAGGTCCTTCACACCGAACGGCACACCGGCGAGCGGGCCGGGATCGTCACCACGCGCGACGGCCTCGTCGACCGCTGACGCAGCTTCACGGGCCAGGTCGGCGTCGAGGTACACGAACGCGTTGAGCCGCTCGTTGCCCACCTCGATCCGAGCCAAGTAGTCGTCCAGCACCTCTACCGCCTTGCGCTCGCCCCGGCGCACGGATTCGGCCAGGTCGATGACAGTGGGCTCGTCGGCGTCACTCATGGTGGCGAACCTTAGAACCGGATCACGGATGCAACCCGGCCGGCGCCAGGGTCGCATCCGGATCGGGGAAAACGACGGCGAACGCAGCGAAGGCGTCCGCCGGGGTCGCGATGCGGAACGCGTTATGCGCCACGTACTGCCGGAGCGAGCAGTCGACTTGGTCGACCGTTCCGAGCGATGCAACCGCCTCCGCTCCTTGGACGTACAAGCCCGTGTAGTAGTCGGGCGCGTGATGCTCCCAGAACGTCATCGGTTCACCCGCACGCCCTTGCACCGCGGGATCGATCGGGTCACTCGCATGCCGTACCAGCGATCCGACCTGCACGAACTCGGCATAGGACGCGAGCGATTCGTCGAGCCACGGATCGCGCGCTTGATCGTTGCCCACGAGTGAGTAGAACCACTGGTGGGCGAGCTCGTGGACGACCGAGCGATCCTGGGACCCAGGACCTTGCATGACGTGCAACGGGAACTCGATGCCACCGTTGAAGCCTGGCGTCATCGCCACGGTGTACACGGGCCATGGAAATGCGCCGAACCGAGCTTCGTAGTGCGGCAACGCGTCGGCGACAAGGGCGAGATCGTGATGCGGATCCTCGCCCACCGAACGGTCGACGCCGACGGTCACGTGCACACCGGCTACGTCCTGCTCGGCGATGACGAAGTGACCGACGCTGAATGCGACATCGCGCACCGCCGAAGCGCGCCAGTGGTTGTCCGGGTCGCGCACGCCGGTGCCGAGTACGTCGTACCCGGCAGGTACCGCAAGCGCGACGTCGTAGTCGGCGATCGGCGAAGTCGCAGCCTCACCGTGGATAGCCGTGGCAGGTTCCGTCGCCCATCCGACGCCCGGCTCCCACGCGAGCAACGGAAGGAACGAACCAAGCCGCATCGTGTCACCTGCGTGCGCGACGCGATCGTCGTTGTTGCGCGGAACGGTGAGCGTGAACACGAGTCGCATGCCGATGGCCGCGTTCGCGCGGCCACTGATCGCGACGTGCAGCGTCGTCGGGTCAGTGAGTTTCGTAGGAAGCGGACGGCCGTCCGAAACAGCAACGACTTGGTCGACCGCCAGGAGCGCGCCGCTCGCTGCCGGAACCGGCCCGTTGGCCCAGATCCGGAAGACCATCTCGTCGACGGGCACGTCGGGCGTGAAGGTCACGGTCATCGATCCGGTCACGGTGGACGATGGCGGGTCGACGTCAACCGACGCCTCGTAGCGCGGCCGATGTTGGTCCGGTTGTGCCAAGGGACCCGGATCGGGACATCCCGCGATGAACGACAGCGGGCTCGCGGTCGTGGGCGTCGGCTGGACGGTCGTCGTCTCCGCTTGGGACGACGACGATGACGCCGACGACTCAGATGAGGCCGGGCGCGGGTCGTCGGAGCAAGCCGCTAGTGCGACGGCTGCGAACGCGACGAGAGCGAACGCGGCGACCCGACGAATCATCGGCGAATCGTTGCAGAGGTACCGTTCGACGGTGGTTCAGCGCACGTCGGTCTGCGTGTGGCGTGCGACGCCCGCGGTGATCGTCGCCCTCGACGAACGCTTCGGCGAACCGGTCGACGCCTACGTGAACGGGTCACAGACCTGGCTGCGCGACGACGGTCCCGGAGGCGTGACGCTCGAGTGGCGACTCCACCCCGTTGCCGGTTATCGCAAGCCCGCGGACCTCGACCCTTACGAAGTGTTCGCCTCGGTCGCGCTCGCGCTCGAGACCGGCGCCCAGCCTCCCGCGCCGCTCGAGTCGCTGTGGGACGGCCTCGAGGTGTTCGCCGCGTACGGCAACGAGGTCGAGCCGGCGCCGCTGGCCAACGCGGCCGAAGCCGCGCTCGGGCTCCAGCCCGACGGTGCGGGCCTCGTCGACCACGAGAGCATCGCCGACGAATGGGAACGCTCCCGCGGCGCGACCTCGATCGTCGACGCGCTGTTCGCCCAACTCAACGACTGAGCCAGGGCTTGTCGCGCGGCTCGTCGAACAACGGCTCGATGGGCTCACCGCGGATCGCGGCGAAGGCGAGCTCGCCCCAGCGAGGAAAGCCGGCCAACGGCCACGGCAGCGCATCCTGCGCGAACCAACCGACGTCGGAACACTCGAGCGGGTGCGCCTGAAGATCGCCACCGATGGCGCGGCAGTGGAACAGCAACAGGTACATCGGGATGCGGGTGAATCCGAGTCGCAGACCGTCGAGCACGCCGATCATCCGCATGACCTCGATCTCGATTCCCGTCTCCTCGCGCACCTCCTTCACCGCAACCTCTGCCGCGGAGTAGCCGATGTCGGCCCAGCCCGTGGGATACAGCCACACACCCGAGTCGGCTCGCTGCACGAGAAGTATCTGTTCGTCGTCGTTGCCGACGATGGCCGCTACAGCAACCTTCGGTGTGACGTAACCCGGAACTCCTTCGCCGACCATGCCGAGCCACTCCTCGACCTGCCGGTCGTGGTCGAACTCACCGCCGCCGGCCGCGTGGGCGATGTCCGCGGCCACGGCGAGAATCTCCTCGAACCGCTCCTTCTCGTACAGGCTCTGGGTGAACCCGAGCCCGGTGCGGGCGATGCCGGCCAGCGCTTCGCTCCACCGATGCAGATCCTGCGCCGTCGCGCGCCGGGGTTCGCTCTCGTCGCGGGCAGCCGGCATCGCGCTCAAGCTACCCGTGGAGCACAGCGATGATGTCGTGTTCGAGAGCACGCAGTGCGCCCTCGCCCGTGACCTTCCCACCGTCATGGTCACGGACATAGAAGGAATCGACCGCGTGCGGACCCATGGTCTGCACTCTGGCCGACCGGATGTCCAACCGGGCATTCGCGATTGCATCGCTGATCCGATAGAGGAGCCCGATGCGATCGGGTGCATGCACCTCGATCACCGTGGCATACGCCGACATCTCGTTGTCGAACCGAACCGCAGTGACCGTGTTGGCTGCCGGGGTCGGACGCTGTTGGTACGTGCCGATCTTGCGTTGGATGCGAGCTTCGAGCGCTGCAGGATCCAGCACGACGCGCTCGATGTCACCCGCCACATCGCTCCAGTCGATGGCGCGTCCGGGGTCGGCCTCGACCGTGAACTGGTCGAGCACCCATCCGCTTTCGTCGCTGTGAGCTGACGCGGCCAGCACACCGATTCCGTGCAGTGTGAGCACGCCTGCGACGCCTGCGAACAGCCCGGGTTCGTCCTCCGCGACGACTACGAGGTCGGTGGCGTCGCCGTGGATGTGCAGCCGTCTCGCGTCGAGCAGCGCTTGCTGGGCTTCGGTGAGCCCGTGGTCGAATGCGACCTCGGCCGCAGCGCCACCCCGCAGCACGTGGCCGACGCGCTCGACGAGATCATCGACCAACCCCGCCTTCCACGTACCCCATGCGGAAGGCCCTGTGGCCAACGAGTCGGCCTCTGTCAGCACGGCGAGGAGCTCCAGCCGCGAAGCCGATCCGGCGAGAGCCGCAACGCGCTCGATCGTGCCGGGGTCGTCGAGATCTCGTCGGGTCGCGACGTCGGCGAGCAGGAGATGATGCGCGACAAGACACACGAGCGTGTCGATGTCGGCTTCGTCGAAACCCATGCGCGCGGCGATGAGCGGTACGACTTCGACACCGGCTTCGGTGTGATCGCCGGGGTAGCCCTTGCCGATGTCGTGCAGGAGCGTGCCGATCACGAGGAGATCGGGACGATTGATGCCGCCGGCACGCTCGCCGGCGTTGGCGGCGGCCTCCACGAGATGTCTGTCAACCGTGAAGCGGTGATACGCGTTGCGTTGCGGGCGGCAACGGACGTTCGACCACTCGGGGAGGATGTGTACCCACACGCCCACGTGGTCGAGCGCCTCGATCACCGCTACCGCGCGATGTCCGGTGAGCAAGAGGTCCACCAAGGCGGCGCGCGCAGCGGCCGGCCACGGATCCGGCAATGGTGGCGCGTTGGACGCGAGCAACGCGAGCGCGTCGCGGGCGATCGCGATGTCGTGCTCGGCGGCCGCCGCAGCAACTTGCAACGGCAATGACGGATCATTGGCCAGGACATCAGCATCCACGTGGAGTTCGCCATCGCGCAGGACGACTCCGGGGCGGAGCTCGCGGTCACGGCGGGCCAGCCGCCCCAGCGGTCCGCGGAGCGACGACCGGACGCGCCGCCACGCGTCGTCACTCGTCCATGCAATCGTGCGACCAGCCTGTGAGATCGCGGCCATCAATCCGTCCGCGTCGACGTAGCCGAGCGCGGCGGCGACTGCGTCCTGATCCTGCAACGTGAGCTTGTTGGACGCACCGCGGGTCGGACGCTGCAGTTCGACCCGCGCGCCGGCAAGCACGCCGTACGCATCGTCGATCGCGCCGCGGTCCACCTCGAAGAGCAATCGACGTGTCGCCTCCGCCCATCGCATCGCGTGGACGTCGCGCAGGCCGCCGCGGCCGTCCTTCAGGTCAGGCTCGAGCAGGAAGGCAACTTCGCCGGTGCGCGCGTGTCGCAGTTCGACACGATCCGCGAGCAAGGTCAGCCACCGCTTCGCGCTCCGCTCCCATTGACGGACGCTGTCGTCGGCCAGGGCAGTCGACATCGACTCGTCACCGGCGATGTGACGCGCACTCAACAGCGACGTCGCCGTGTCGAGGTCGTGACGTGCCAGGGTCAGCGCTTGGGCCGGTGTGCGCACGCTGTGGCCCAGCCGTGCGTCCGCATCCCAGATCGGATACCACAGCCGGTCCGCGATCGTGGCGATCTCGGCGCCTCGTGCGTGGAGCAACACGACGTCGAGGTCGCTGCCGGGGAAGAGCTCCGACCGCCCGTACCCGCCGACCGCGACCAGCGCGACGTCGGACGAGTCGTTCTCCACCGCGTGCTCGAAGAGCGCGCCAAGCCATTCATCCGTTGCATCGCTGTAGGCGCGACACCACTGCGCTCCTGTGACCCCCGCGCCGAAGCCCGGCGGGACGCGAGCTCTAGATGGCGTCGTCGTCGAGTTCACCAGTACGGATGCGGACGACGTGTTCGACGGGCGTGACCCAGACCTTGCCGTCGCCGATCTTGCCCGTGCGCGACGACACCATGATCGCGTCCGTGACGCGTTCGACATCTTCGTCCGCGCACAGGATCTCGAGTCGCACCTTGGGAACGAAGTCGATCTTGTACTCGGTGCCTCGGTAGACCTCGGTGTGGCCGGCTTGGCGACCGAATCCCTGTACTTCGCTCACGGTGATGCCTTGGACACCCGCGCCCTTGAGCGTTTCCTTGACTTCGTCGAGCTTGAAAGGCTTGACGATGGCAGTGATGAGCTTCATGTCTTCAGTCCTTGTGTTCGGACTACGCAGGCTGTCACGCGTACGCGGTTTCCGCGTGCTGGCTGATGTCGAGCCCTTCGTTCTCGGCGGTCTCGTCGACGCGGAGGCCCATCGTCATGTCGACCACCTTGGCGATGATGAACGAGACGACGAACGAGAACACGATCGTGGCGGCGACGGCGACGAACTGATTGCCGAGCAGTTCCGCTCCACCGCCGTTGAAGACGCCGTCGGCGCCGAGCGGATTCACCGCCTTGTCAGCGAAGAACCCGAGCAGGAGCGAACCGGTCATGCCGCCGACGAGATGCACGGCAACGACATCGAGCGCGTCGTCGAAGCGGAAACGGCGCTTGATGCCGATGGCGAGAAGGCAGATCCCACCGGCGAGGAGGCCGATGACGATGGCGGCCATGGCGGTCACGAATCCCGCGCAAGGCGTGATCGCCACCAGGCCTGCGACCGCACCGGAAGCGGCCCCGAGGGTTGTCGCGTGACCGTCCATGGTCCGCTCGACCACCAGCCAGCCCAACATCGCCGCTGCGGCAGCAAGATGCGTGTTGATCAAGGCCTGTGCCGCGAGTTGGTTGGCCCCGAGTGCGGAGCCGGCGTTGAACCCGAACCATCCGAACCAAAGGATCCCCGTGCCGAGCAGCGTCAACGGCAGGCTGTGCGGCGGCATCGGCTCGTCCGGATAACCGCGTCGCCGACCGACCAGCAACACGACCGCAAGCGCAGCGATGCCGGCATTGATGTGGACGACGGTGCCGCCGGCGAAGTCGAGCGCGCCTCGCTTGAACAGCCAACCGTTCGGGCTGAACACCCAGTGCGCGACCGGCGAATAGACGAGGATCGACCACGCGCCGAGGAAGACGGCGAAGGACTGGAACTTCAACCGGTCCGCCGTCGCGCCCGTGATGAGCGCGGGTGTTATCACTGCAAACATCATCTGGTACGCGCAGAAGAGAATGGCCGGAATGGCCAGCGCGTACGCATCTGTGTATCCCGGGAGTTGCAGCGCAGCGTTCTGCATGTCCTTCAACGCCGCGAACTCGAAGTTGCCGATCCATCCACCGCTGCCCCCGAAAGCGAGGCTGAATCCGACCAGGGCCCACAGCACACTGACGAGTCCCATCGCGAAGTAGTTCTGCATCAACATGCCGAGCACGTTCTTCGAGCGCACCATGCCGCCGTAGAAGAACGCGAGCCCAGGAGTCATGAACAGCACGAGTGCGGCGCTGGCGAGCACCCAGGCAGTGCTACCGGTATCGAGCACGATTCCCCCCTCGTTTTGGCATCGAAGGCGCGGAACCTAGCCGCGCGATCGAGGTGTGTCAGGGAGTCATCAGATCCTCGAAAGAATCACGCGAGCCGCGCTCGCGATCGGGTCCCACAGCGAACTCATGGGCGGCGCGTAGCCGAAGTCGAGGTCGACGAGCTGTTGCGCATCCATCCCCGCGGTGATCGCGGCGGCCACGACGTCGATGCGCTTGGCCGCGCCACGTCCCCCCACGATCTGCGCGCCGATGATCCGGCCGCTTCTCCGCTCCGCGAGCAACTTCACGGTGATCTTCGGCGCATCGGAGAAATACCCGGCCGAGGTCGTACTGTCGATGGCGGCGACGGCGAAGTCGAACGCAGCCTCGCGGGCCTCACGTTCGTTCAAACCTGTGCGGCTGATCTCGAGGGCGCAGAGGCGGGTCATCGCCGTGCCGAGCACGCCGGGGAAGGACGCGTAGCCGCCGCCGATGTTCGTTCCTGCGACCCGACCATGTCGGTTGGCGACGGTACCGAGCGCGATGTACACCGGACGACGGCTCACGAGATGGAAGGACTCCGCGCAATCGCCCGCGGCCCACACGTTCGACGCACTGGTTCGCTGTTGCCGATCAACGTGCACGGACCGGCGAACGCCGAGCTCGATTCCCGCACCGCGCGCGAGCCCGCTGTTCGGTTCGACCCCGATGCCGAGGACGACGAGATCGGCCGCGATCCGACCGTCCCGGGTCAGAACCGCATCGTCTTCGAAGCCAATGACCTTCGTGTTCAGCCTGAGGTCGATGCCGAGCTTGCGCATCGCGTCCTCGATCGGCGCCGCCATGTCGCCATCCAGCGTGCTCATGACGTGCGCCGCACCCTCGACGACCGTCACATGGGCATCGCGCGCCACGAACGCCTCCGCCAGCTCGAGGCCGATGTAGCCGCCCCCGACGACGACCACCTGGCTACATCGGCTCGTCTCGGCGTAGTGGAGGAGTTGGCTCGCATCCTGCAGCGTCTGGACGCCATGGACGATCGGAAGGTCGATACCCGGGAGGTCCGGCCGGATGGGGCGGGCGCCCATGCCGAGGAGGAGCAGGTCGAACGGAACCTGGATGGTGCGACCGCGGATGTGGTCGCGGACCTCGACACGTCCGGCCGACAGGTCGATGCCCATGACCTCGTGACGCATACGTACATCGATGTGGGACTGGTCGCGATGCTCCTGGGCTGTACGAGCAACGAGCTGCTCGACCCCCGCGACCTCGCCGCTGACGACGTAGGGGATGCCGCAGGCAGAGTAGCTCGTCCACTCCGTTCTCTCGAACGCGACGATCTCGAGTGAGGGGTCGAGTCGTCTCGCCTGTGTGGCGGCAGTCATCCCGCCGGCGTCGCCTCCGATCACCGCGAGCCGTCTCGCCACGACCCGAGACTACGCAACGCTTCGATGGGAGGTGGCTGCCAGACTGTGCCGGTGGCCGTCCGCGAAGACTGTAGGCACTACTCGACTCGAACCGTCGCGTCCGGTGAAGTCGTCCAGCGCTGCCGCGTCGACGCCAACGAGACGGCGCCCTTCGCCTGCCCGGAGGGCTGCATCTTCTTCGAGTCGAGGTCGATCGCCGACGCCGGGTGGCAACGGTTCGAGCGGGAAGACCCTGACGACCAGGACCAATGACGGCAGGCGCCACGTGCGGGTGACGGCGAAAGTCGACTACACGGTGCGGGCCGCGATCGAGCTCGCCGACGCCGGCCGCGACAACCCGATCAAAGGTGAGCAGATCGCGCGCGAGCAGCGCATCCCGATGAAGTACCTCGAGAACATCCTCGGCGAGCTGAAGCGATCCGGTCTGGTCGGGAGCCAGCGTGGCGCGGATGGCGGCTACTGGTTGGCGCGTCCTGCCGATCAGATCACGGTCGCCGAGCTCATCCGTGCCGTTGAAGGACCACTCGCCAATGTGCGTGGCATGCGACCGGAGGACGTCGAGTTCGCAGGACGGGCCGTGCCGCTGCAGCGCATGTGGGTGTGCGTCCGGGCGAGCCTGCGCAGTGTGCTCGAGGTCGTCACGGTCGCCGATCTCGTCGCCGGCAAGCTCCCACCCGAAGTCGACGCTCTCGCCGAAGACCCGGAAGCATGGGAACCCCACTGACCCGCGGATCAGCCTTGGGTCGAGCGCCGGCGGGTTAGGTGGATGTGGGCCTTCGCCGCACCCCACACCAGCCCGGGTTCGTGGAGTGACGGGTCGACATCGCCGAACGAGGCGGGTGATAGGTCATAGACGTCGTCAGGGAAAGCGCGCTCGGCGAACTCGTCGCGCCTGACGGTCGGCACACCTGCGGCTTGCAACACCTCGGTCGGGTAGCGCACAGCCCGCCGCACGACCGACAACGGGTTGGTGTGCTGGTCGTCGACGTCGAGCGAGAGCAGGCGCCGGATCTCCGGTCCGATCTCGACACGAGCACGTTCGCCGGCGGCGCGTGCCTGTTCGAGGACGACCGGATCGACTCGACCCGACCAATCGCGCAGCCGTTGTTCGACGCCGCGCACGACCCAGCCGGGCAGCGCGTCCTCGATGGCATCCGCCAGAGCAGTGGCGAACTGGTCGAGCTTGCGCTCGTCGTCCGGGTTGGAGGGCGGCGCCATCGCGGCCATGCTGCCACCGTGGAGCCGCAGCGGATCCCGCCCGGGCCGGGCCAGGAGTCGGTGTGGGACTACCCGCGGCCGCCGGCCATCGAGCCGACCGACAGTCGAGTGCGGGTCGAGTTCGCAGGCATGACGATCGCGGACACGACACAGGCCTATCGCGTGCTCGAGACGAGCCAGCCTCCTGCGTACTACCTGCCCCCGGACGACGTGCGGACCGAGCATCTCTTCCCGTCGACCCACGCGACGTTCTGCGAATGGAAGGGACGAGCGCGGTACTACATGGTGCGCGTCGGTGAACGATCCGCGGTCGATGCGGCGTGGTCGTACGAGACGCCCACTACGGCTTTCGAAGCCATCGTCGGCTACCTCGCGTTCTATCCCCAACCGATGGATGCATGCTTCGTCGACGACGAGCGCGTCCAGGCCAACGACGGCTCGTTCTACGGGGGGTGGATCACCTCGAAGATCGTGGGTCCGTTCAAGGGCGGCATCGGGACAGCGGACTGGTGAGGCGGCCGCACCGATGAGGATCCTCGCCCAGTCCGTGTTCGAGGGCGTCGTCTACCAGTGCACCCCGCTGGACGTCGCTCACCCGTGCCGGCCGACGCTCGAGGTCGATGCGCTCCTGCGGCCCGGCGACGCCGACGCTTCGGCGGGGCCGCTGCTGCTGCCGGTCGCGGACTACATCCGGATGCTCGGCATCGACATCGCTCGCCCGTGCCTCCACGAGCTGGCAGCCAAAGGCCGCATCACGACGCGGCTCGACGTCGATCACATCTCGTTCCCCACCTGGACACCCTTCGAATGAGGCTCACGCGCATCGCGTTGCTGGCCGGGTGCGTCGCGCTCATGGTCGCGTGCTCCGACAAGCCGGACTCCGCGGAGCCGGCAAGCAGCGCGTCGAGTCAATCGTCGCCGGCGCCCGCGACCTTCGTCAGCGCGGTGTGCAGCGCTGTCTCGACCTGGCAGAACCGGATGGTCGGCGCGGCCAACTCGTTCAGCACCGACAGTCCCAAACTCGATGTCTCGGGACGACGCGCTCGCTACTCGCGCGCCTTCGACGACCAGAAGGCGATCACCGATGATCTGCGGAAGGACATCGAGGGCGCTCCCGCAGCCGGCGTGGCGGAGGCCGAATCGATCCGAACCGCGCTCGTCGCCGCGACGGGCGACGTCCAGACCACGCTGCGGCTCAACCAGGCCGACGCTGCGTCGCATCCGGACAGCGACTACGAGTTCCAAGCGGTGAAGGAAGACCGGCTCTTCGCGGGGACGGAGAAGAGCTTGTCCCAGATCCTCAAGCCGCTCGACGAGCAGTCACGAGTCCACGACGTTCCCGAGCTCGGCGGCACGTGTGGACGCACCTAGCACGGCGTTGAGGTTGCCGGACCGAAGGCCCTCGAGGTCGAGGGTCACGTAGGCGTATCCGGCTCCTTTGACCGCGGCCACGACGTCGTCTCGGACTGCAACCGCGCGCGCCAGGTCTTCGAGCGGCAGTTCGACCCGCGCCGAATCGCCGTAATGACGCACCCGCACGTCGCGGAAGCCGAGCAGGTGCAGACCGCGCTCGGCCCGTTCGACGCGCCCGAGCACTTCCACCGTCACCGCGGTTCCGTAAGGCACACGCGACGCGAGGCAGGCTGCGGCTGGCTTGTCCCAGGTGCGCAGCCCGAGCGTTCTCGACCACGCCCGCACATCAGCTTTCGTGAAGCCAGCGGCGACCAACGGGAAGACCGCACCTCGCTCTGCCGCAGCGCGCTGTCCGGGGCGGTGATCGCCGAGGTCGTCCAAGTTCACACCGAGGGCCACGGTGGCGCCGGCATCGACAGCGATGGGTGCGAGCGCGTCCATCAGCGAGGACTTGCACCAGTAGCAGCGCTCACCGTCGTTCACGCGGTACGCGCCGTCGTCGAGCTCGGAAGTCTCGACCTCACGCCAACGCAACGACCATTCGGCGGCCAGCTTGCGACAGTCGTCGCGTTCCTCGCCTGCAAGTGACGGTGAGACCGCGGTCGCGGCCAAGACGCGATCGCCTCCGAGGGTGTCGTTCGCGACCCAGGCGAGGAACGCGCTGTCCGCACCTCCGCTGAACGCGACCACGACCGAGTCGAGTTCGCGCAGTGCGGTTCGCAAGGCGTCGAGCTCAACCATCGACGATCTCGATGCGGATCCGCTTGTTCCCCTTGCCCTTCGACTCGGTCTTCACCACCCGCACGCGGCCGATCTCATCCGTGGTGCGCACGTGGGTCCCACCGTCGGCCTGCTTGTCGAGGCCGACGATGTCGACGACGCGGATCTCCTTCACCGACTCCGGGATCATGTTCACCTTCGTGCGGATGAGATCTTCGTCCTCGACGGCCGTCTCACGCGGTAGGAACGACACCTCGATCGGACGTGCGGCGGCGATCTCGTCGTTGACCAGCTGTTCGACCCGCGGTCCGAACCCTTCCGGCAAGGGGTCGAACTCGAAGTCCATCCGTGCGGAAAGTGGCTCCATGTTCCCGCCCGTGACCGCAGTGCCCCACTCGTTCCAGATCACACCACACAGCACGTGGAGCGCGCTGTGCGTGCGCATCAATGCGTGGCGACGGTCCCAATCCACCTCGATCCCGACGGTGTCGCCGACATCCGGTGCCGGTCCCTCGATCGTGTGCCAGACCGTGTCCCCCTCCTTGCGCACCCCGACGACGCGGGCGTCACCCAGCGTCCCGGTGTCGAAGGGTTGTCCGCCGCCCGTCGGGTAGAAGACGGTGCGGTCGAGCGCTACACGATCGCCGTCGACCGCGACGATGGTTACCGCTGCGGCAGTGAGGTATGCATCTCGCAGGTACAGAAGTTCCGTTACCAAGACATGTCATTCTGCCTGGTCTCGCAAGCATCGCCAGTCCGAGGACTAAGGTCCGCGCCGTCCCATATCTGACCGTTTGGGGGAAAACACATGCAGCATCGAAAGCGGTTGCAAGTTCTTGCGTTGCTGGTAGGGGTGACCCTGCTGGCTGCGGCATGCAGCGACGACAACAAGACATCGACCGCTGCGGCGTCGAGCGGGGCGAGCAGCGGTGCTGCCAAGCCGGGACAGAAGGGCGCCCTCGACGGCATGCGAGGGACGACGCCTTTGGTCGACCTGCCGGCTGACTTCAAGACCAAGCTGGCCGCACAAGGTCTCGACCTGCAGAACACCTACAACTACGGCGCCGAATCGTACGACGCGACCGTCGTGATCGCGCTCGCGGCCGAAGCCGCCGGCACCGACGGCGTCGACATGGCGAAGCAGGTCAACCAGGTCACCCGTGGTGGCACGAAGTGCACCTCGTACCAACAATGCGATCAGCTCATCAAGGGCGGCACGAAGGACATCGACTACGACGGTGTCTCCGGCTCGCTCGAGTTCTCGGGCAATGGTGAGCCAACGGTCGCCAGCTACGGCGTCCAGCAATTCAATGCCCAGGACAAGATCGACGAC
Source organism: Acidimicrobiales bacterium (assembly GCA_036257895.1). Taxonomy (GTDB): domain Bacteria; phylum Actinomycetota; class Acidimicrobiia; order Acidimicrobiales; family JACDCH01; genus DATAES01. The sequence continues at coordinate 572 of DATAES010000196.1, read as the reverse complement.
GCCGACACCGTCTTCAAGACGGCCAAAGCACCGACGGCGGCCGACGTTCCAGAAGTGCCGGTCGAGGGCACGCGGGCCGGCGACGGTGTGTTGAAGGTCGGCACGTTCCTTCCGGTCACCGGCAGCCTTGCGTTCCTGGGCCCACCGATGATCTCCGGTGTCCGCCTCGCTATCGCGGACATCAACGCCGCCGGAGGACCGCTCGGCACGAACATCACGGTCGAAGAAGGCGACTCCAGCGACGCACAGAACCCGACCGTCGGCACGCAGACGATCGACCGCGAGCTCAGTGGCAACGTCGATGCCATCGTCGGCGCGGCATCGTCTGCGGTGACGCTGAACGTCATCGACAAAGTCACGAGCGCAGGCGTCGTGATGTTCTCGCCCGCCAACACGTCCAAGAAGCTGTCGACGTACCCGGACAAGGGGCTGTACTTCCGTGATGCGCCATCGGACATCTTGCAAGGGCAGGTGCTCGGTGAGGTCGTGACGGAAGACAACGTCAGCACCGTGGGATTGCTCGTCCTCAACGATGCGTACGGCACCGGTCTGGCTGACGACTTCACCACCTC
>DATAES010000195.1:0-10886 GCA_036257895.1 Acidimicrobiales bacterium | reverse complement strand
TCGTGCGTGTCTGCATCTCACCGCGGGTAGTCGACAACTGGCTGCGGCTCGACGATCTGCGCGTCAGCCCGAGCGCCCCGCCGGTGCACGAGCCGGCGGCCGCGGACGACGTCCACCGTCTGATGTACACGTCGGGAACGACGGGTCGTCCGAAGGGCGTCATGATCACCCACGCCAACCTGGCGTGGAAGAACCTCGCGCACATCGTCGAGTTCGGTTTCGGGAGTGACGAGATCGGGCTCGCCTGCGGGCCGCTGTACCACGTGGGTGCGCTCGACCTCACGACCACGACACTGATCGCAGCCGGTGCGACGACGATCATCCATCGCACGTTCGACGCGGCCGCAGTGGTCGACGAGCTCGAGCGGTCGCGGGTCACCACCGTGTGGCTGGCCCCCGCGATGGTCAACGCGATCATGTCGCTGCCCGACATCGAGCGGCACGATCTGTCGTCCGTGCGCGTGATAATCAACGGCGGCGAGAAGATGCCGATCCCGCTCATCGAGCGCCTGCAGCGCACGTTCCCGTCAGCGTGGTTCGCCGATGCCTACGGCCTCACCGAAACGGTGTCCGGCGACACGTTCCTGGACCGGGACAGCATCGTGACGAAGCTCGGCAGCGTCGGGCGTCCGTGCTTGTACCTCGAACTCGACATCTGGGACGACGAAGGAAGAGCGGTGGCCGCGGGCGAGCGGGGCGAGATCGTCATGCGGGGCCCCAAGGTCTTCAAGGGCTACTGGCGCGATGAGGACGCCACGGCCGCGGCCTTCGCCGGCGGCTGGTTCCACACCGGCGACATCGGTGTCCGGGACGATGACGGTTATCTCTACATCGTCGATCGGCTCAAGGACATGATCGTCTCCGGCGGTGAGAACATCGCGGGCTCCGAGGTCGAGCGCGTGCTGTACGAGCACGAGTCGGTGCTCGAAGCCGCGGTCGTCGCGCGTGCGGACGATCGATGGGGCGAAGTGCCGGTGGCATTCGTCGTGCTACGGCCGGGCGCGGCCGCCAGCAGCGACATGCTGATCGAGCATTGCACCGGGCAGCTCGCGCGCTTCAAGGTGCCGAGAGCCGTCATGTTCCTCGACGCGCTTCCCCGCAACCCGTCAGGCAAAGTGTTGAAGCGCGAGCTCAGAGAAGGCTGAGCGTGAGCACGGCGAACGCGGGTGGGTACAGCGCTACTCAGACCCGCACCATCAGCACTGCGCTCGACTTGTTCGCGCGGCACGGTGTTGCCGGCACGTCGCTGCAGATGATCGCCGACGCGCTCGGCGTGACGAAAGCCGCCGTCTATCACCAGTTCAAGACCAAGGACGAGATCGTCCTCGCAGTCGCAGACGCCGAGCTCGCAAGGTTGGCGTCGGTGATCGAGGCTGCCGAAGCGCAGCCGTCAGCGGCACAGGCGCGTGACGAGCTCGTCGTTCGGATCGTCGACCTGGCGGTAGAGCACCGGCACGCGCTGAGTGCCATCCTCAGCGATCCGGTGATCGCGCGCTTCTACGGGAAGCACGAACCGTTCCGTCACGTGATGGACCGCCTCAACCGTGTGCTCATGGGCGACGACGCCGGACCCGATGCCGGCGTGACGATCGCGATGCTCACCGCCGCGATCAGCGGCGCCGTCATGCACCCTCTGGTCGTGGACCTCGACGACGACACACTGCGTTCGCAGCTGCTACGTCTCGCCCGTCGGTTCCTCGACATTCCGGCCTGAGCGGCGGGCGCTCGCCGACAGTCGGCGTGACCGTCAGGAGGGGCGTGGCTTCTCGCCGAGCTCGACCGGCACGTACTCCGGGTCGTCCTCGGCCCGCATGCTGAATCGCCACTTGCAGCACACGTCGTCGGGATCCTTGCGAGGCGGGATCGCGAGGATGTCGACCTTCATGTTCGGGTTGTACATCTTGGTCGTCACGATCATCGACTTCGGACACGTCGAGTGGCAGTTCTTCTCGAGGATGTCGGGCCGGCCCATCGCCTCCCACTGATCGACGGCGACGCAACGATTGAACGTCATGATGCCGACGTCGGGTTCCGGCATCTCGAAGGACAGGTCGAAGGCCTTGCCCGGCATCGCGGTGGCATCGAGTTGGAGATCCTTCATCCAGTCCTCGACGGTGTTGCCCGTGATGCCGAGGTACTCGGCCTTCAGCGCCTTGGTCCCGGGCAGCACCGTGTCGCCCCACAACGTCCACTGGATGTCGAACATCACGTCGAGTCCGTAACGGACGGTGATCTGCGTCGCCCACGCCTCGATGCACTGCAAGAGGAACTCATGGCTGCCGAGCAACCACGTGACGAGCTGTTGCTTGGACACCTCGACGTTGTCGGGGCGAGGCGTGAACAGGCCCGCGTAGACGACCCGGGTACCGGCGCGGTCGGATTCTGGGACTTGTTGGTTCGGATCGACGTACGCGATGTCCGCGGGAAGGAACTCGTCCTTCATGCGCGCGAGCTCGGGGGCGATCTGGTCGTTCCATGCCGCCCACTCGATCTCCGCCATCACATCGGCGCCGTACCGCTTGCTGACCTCCGCGGCCCAGCCGTCGACGCACAGTTGCATGTACTTCTCGCTCCACGGAATGAATCTCGTCGCGAGCGCCTCGCTCGAGAAGTCGGTGAAGCGCAGGTCGGCTCGGTAGGGCCCGCTGTAATCGGGTAGCTCGGCTCCGGAATCGACGTCGAGTTGCTGGCGGATGTCGAGATCGGCCTTCGGGTAGGTGACGTTGTCGTCCACCCGCGAGAACTTGGGGTAGTTGACGAGGTCGACGCCGAGCATGAGGACGAATTCGTCGGCGACCACGTCCTCCTGCAAGTGAGCGCCCGGCTTGCGGATGTCGAAGAACTCGTCGAGCTGCGCGTCGGCCTTCGGTTCTGACACCGGCGTCCTCCTGTGTGTGCCTTCGTTCTGGCGTCAAATACTTCGGATATTCGAACTGGTTGACGCCAGAACGCTTCGGGGGAGGCTAGCCGATCGGCTAGCCAGGTGCCGTGTGGTAGGCAGCCGACCAGATCAGGCACGGTGAGGGCGGTTGATGGCCATTCGAGTGGTGCAGTGGACGACGGGCAACGTCGGCAAACGATCGGTCCGCGCGGTCGTCGCCCACCCCGACTTCGAGTTGGTGGGTTGCTACGCGTGGTCGCCGGACAAGGTCGGTCGCGACGCCGGCGAACTGTGCGGCATCGATGGCGTGGGCGTCGCCGCCACTGACGACGTCGATGCGCTGCTCGCGCTCGAGGCCGACTGTGTCGTCTACAACCCGATGTGGCACGACACCGACGAGGTCGTCCGCATCCTCGAAGCGGGCGTCAACGTCGTCAGCACGGCCGCATTCATCAACGGGCGCGGACTCGGGCCCGATCGCGACCGCATCGTCGACGCGTGTGAGCGGGGGAAGTCGTCGATGTTCGGCACCGGCGTGAGTCCCGGCTTCGCCGAACTGCTCGCCATCGTCACCGCATCCATCTGCGATCGGGTCGACAAGGTCACCGTGAGCGAGTCGGCCGACACGACGCTGTACGACTCGCCTGCCACGGAGATCCCTGCCGGATTCGGCCGGCCTATCGACGATCCCGATCTACCGGCCATGACGGCGAAGGGCACTGCGGTCTTCGCCGAAGCCGTCGCCCTGGTCGCGGACGCACTCGGTGTCGAACTCGACGACATCGTCTGCGAGACCGAGTACGCGCAGACGACCGAAGACCTCGTGATGGACTCATGGACCATTGCCGCCGGCTGCGTCGCGGGCCTTGCTGCGAGCTGGCAGGGTCGAGCCGGCGACCGCACCGTGATCGACCTCAACGTTCGATGGAAGAAGGGCCAGACCCTCGAGCCGGACTGGCAGATCGAGGACGGCTGGGTCATCCAGGTCGACGGCCAGCCGAGCGTGCGCACGAAGGTCGACTTCCTACCGCCGCCGTACTTCGAGGCCACCACCTTCAGCGACTTCATGGTGCTCGGGATGATCATGACCGCGATGCCGGCCATCAACGCGATTCCCAGCGTCGTGGCCGCGTCGCCGGGCATCGTCACCTACACGGACTTGCCATTGCCCTTGCCCCGGGGGCTCATGCCTCGTTGAGGTCGAGCACGCGTTGCGACCCGCTTCGTCTTCGGCGCTTGTTCGAGTTGGGCGATGGTGCGCTCGACGAAGGCAACGGTGGTGTCGTGGCCGGCGGTGACGCCCAGCGCGCCTTCGAGCGCGAGCACCTGCGACAGTCCCGTCATCAGGAGCAGCGCGACGATCGGCGGCAATTGCGTCTTGGGAATGCCACACGTCCCGAGCGCGGCCGTTATGGCTTCGACCTGCGCGGCGCGAAACCGCTCCGCGTAGCGAGCGATCTCAGCGCGGATCCCCTTGTGATGATTCGCCAACGCTACGAATTCGACGGAGAAGGCAGCGCCACGTGGGTCGGTGTTGAGCCGCCACAAGTTGTGCAGCGACCCGTCGCTCGCGATCGCTTGTTCGAACTGGGCCAGGTCGTTCTCGGCACGCCTGCGGAAGACCTCGACGTAGAGGTCGTCCATCGAGCGGAAGTAGTAATGGACAAGTTGCGGCTTGAGACCGGCCCGTCCTGCGACTCGTCGCGACGTCACCGCGGCATAACCCTCGTCGAGCAGCAGCGCTTCAGCGGCATCGATCAACTGGGCCCGCGTCTTCGAGTCCTGGTTGCCGATCCGACGGGTCGAAGGAGACGCCACGACCACACCTTGTCACGCTTGACGCGTCATGCTAAGCAACTGCTCGACAAAGCTGAGCAATTGCACAGCATGCGTCGCCGCGGCGTGTGGGAGGAGACCGGTTGAGCAACTGGACGACGATCGACTACTTCAACGACGAGTCACTCGTCGAGGATCCGTATCCGTACTTCGACGAACTGCGCGAGCAATGTCCGGTGCTGCCGCTCGCGCACCTCGGCGTCGTCGCCGTGAGCGGCTACGACGAAGCGAACGACGTGTATCGCGACACCGACGCGTTCTCGTCGTGCAACTCCGTGGTCGGCCCGTTCGCCATGTTCCCCGTCCCGCTCGAGGGAGATGACGTCTCCGAGATCGTCGCTCGCTATCGCGACCAGCTACCGATGCACGAGCACATGGTCACGATGGATCCGCCCGAGCACACGCGGGAACGGGCGTTGCTGATGCGGCTGATCACGCCGAAGCGGCTCAAGGACAACGAGGCGTTCATGTGGCGCCTCGCCGACCAGCAGCTCGACGAGTTCGTCGCCGACGGACGGTGCGAGTTCATCAGCGCCTACACGCAACCCTTCGCCATGCTGGTGGTAGCGGATCTTCTCGGCGTGCCGGAGGAGGACCACCAGCGTTTCCGGGAGGGGTTCGGGCTCACGAAGGGCATCGGCACGGTCGGCGCCGGCGACCGGGGGAGTGTGGGAGAGAACCCTCTCGCTTGGCTCGACGAGTGGTTCGCGGGCTACGTCGAGGACCGGAGGCGCACGCCGCGCAAGGACGTCTTGACCAGCCTGGCGCTGGCGACCTACCCGGATGGCGCAACGCCCCCGGTGACCTCGGTCGTGCGAACCGCGACGTTCCTGTTCGCCGCCGGTCAGGAGACAACGGCTCGATTGTTGGCCGCCGCGCTGAAGCACTTGGCCGAACATCCGGAGTTGCAGGACGAGCTACGAGCGGACAAGGAGCTCCTCCCCAACTTCATCGAGGAGGTGCTTCGAGTCGAGAGTCCGGTGAAGACCGACTTCCGGCTCGCGCGCCGCTCGACGACCGTCGGCGACGTCGACATCGAGGCGGGAACGCCGGTGATGCTCCTCAACGGGGCGGCCAACCGTGACCCGCGACGCTTCGAGTGTCCACACGACTTCCGCATCGACCGACCGAATGCCCAGGCCCACATTGCGTTCGGTCGCGGTGTGCACTCCTGTCCCGGTGGCCCGCTGGCGCGCGCGGAGGGACGGGTCAGTCTCGAGCGCATCCTCGACCGGATGCGCGACATCCGGCTGTCCGAGGAGCATCACGGACCAGCAGGCGCGCGTCGCTTCCGCTACGAATCGACATGGGTCCTCCGTGGTCTGAATGAACTGCACTTGGAGTTCACGCCGATCGAAGGACAACGATGAGCCGGGTTGCCGTCGTCACCGGCGGTGCGTCCGGCATCGGGCTCGGTGTGGTGCGGCACCTGGGCACCGAAGGCCATCACGTCGCGGTGCTCGACCGCGACGCTGCGGGCGCGGAGGCAGCCGCCGTCGCGTTGCGCGACACCGGAGTCAAGGCGCTCGCGCTCGAGGTCGACGTTGCGGAGTGGGCATCGGTCGATGCTGCGTTTGCCACCGTGCGCGCCGAGCTCGGCGCCGCCGAGATCCTCGTCACGTGTGCCGGGATCGAGTCCTTCGATTCCGTAGCCGACATCACGGCGCAGACATGGGACCGGATCGTCGCGGTCAACCTCACCGGCACCTTCACCTGTGCTCAGGCCGCGATCCCCGACATGGTCGCCGCCGGCTGGGGTCGCATCGTCACCATCTCGTCGTCGAGCGCCCAGTCGGGCGCGCCGAGGATGGCGCACTACGCGGCGTCGAAGGGCGGTGTCATCGCGCTGACGAAAGCGCTCGCGGTCGAGCTGGCACGAACCGGGGTCACGGTGAACACGATCCCGCCCAGCCTCGTCGACACACCGATGGCGCGGGCCGCCGAAGCCGCAGGCGACTTCCCAGGCGTGGACGTCGTCGGGCCCATGGTCCCCGTCGGCCGGGCCGGAACGCCGGACGACATCGCCGCCATGTGTTCTTTCCTCTGCTCCGACGATGCCAGCTACATCACCGGTCAGGTCATCGGCGTCAACGGCGGCATGTACATCTGACGCAAACCCTCGACGGCGTGCGATCGGCGCGCTCGCTCAGGTGCAACATTGTGCGATAGCCCGGGCCGATCGTGGGTAAGAGCAGCGCATGACCGAGATCGGCTACACGCTCAGCTCCGAAGAACACAGCGCGCCCGCCCTCGTCCGGTTCGCACAGCAAGCCGAGGACGCGGGGTTCGCGTCCGTGACGATCTCCGACCACTATCACCCCTGGCTCGAGTCCCAAGGCGAGAGCGCGTTCGTGTGGTGCACCATCGGAGGGATCGCGGCGACGACCAAGCTGCAGGTCACGACCGGTGTGACGTGCCCGACGGTCCGCATCCACCCCGCTGTCATCGCGCAGGCTGCAGCGACCGCGGCAACGATGCTCGAGGGACGCTTTCGGTTCGGCGTCGGCAGCGGCGAAGCGCTCAACGAACACATCCTGGGCACCCGTTGGCCGCCGGCCGACGTCCGTCTCGAAATGCTGGACGAAGCGATCGAGGTGATGCGGGCGTTGTGGTCCGGTGAGGTCGTCAACCATCATGGCCGCCACTACACGGTGGAGAACGCGCGCATCTACTCGCTGCCGTCGAGTCCGCCGCCAGTGTTGGTGAGCGGGTTCGGGCCGAAGGCGACGTCGCTCGCTGCCCGGATCGGCGACGGCTACTTCAACACGTCGCCGGCGAAGGAGTTGCTCGACCAGTACGTCGAGGAAGGCGGGACCGGACCGAAGCTCGCGCTGGTCAAGGTGTGCTGGGGTGAAGACGAACAGCAATGCATCAAGCTGGCCCACGAGTTGTGGCGCTCCAGTGGTATCCCCGGTGAAGCCTCACAAGAGTTTCCGATGCCGGCTCACTTCGAGCAGGCATCACAGCTCGTGACCGAGCAGATGGTGGCGGAATCGATCTCGTGCGGACCCGACGTCGAACGACATGCAAGCTCGATCCGCAAGTACATCGATGCCGGCTACGACGAGATCTACATCACTCAGGTCGGGCCCGATCAACAGGGCTTCTTCAAGTTCTTCGAACACGACCTCCGTCCGTTGCTCGTCTGATCTCGATGTCCAGCTCGTAGCAGGCAGCCCGCCGCGCGGGTATCAGGCGATCTGATTTCGGGAACAGCCGTGCAGTCGCAGAACGCGGCTGTTCCATTCGAATCGGAGGTCTCTGATGGCTGTCGTCGTGCTGTTGCTGCTGCTTGCGCTGCTTATCGGCGGAGTCGGGTTGTTCGTCGAGGGCTTGAAGTGGCTGCTGATCATCGCGCTCATTCTCGTTGTCGTGGGCATCTTCACGGGTTACCGCGGCAGCCGCGTTTGACACCGATTCGTATCAATCAACCCTCGGAGGAATCGACATGCCGGAAATGGATGAAATCAAGGGCCGTGCCAAGGAAGCGGCTGGCGACGTGACCGACAACGACGATCTCAAGCGCGAAGGCAAGGTGGACAAGGCCTCGGGCAAGACGAAGGATTTCGTCGAGAACGCCAAGGACAAGGTCGAAGACGCGGTCGACTCAGTGAAGGAGAAGCTCCACCGCGACTGACATCTGAAAAAATGAACAAGACGAGGCCGCGCGTTCGCGCGGCCTCGTCTTGTCATGTCTGTTTGGTCACCCTTCGTCAGTCCGGACTCACTGTCGCCGCAAGCTCTTCGTGATCCATCTTGGATCGGCCCGGGATGGCTTGTTCTCTCGCCAGCTCTCGTAGCCGATCTTCGGTGAGGTCGATCTTGTCCGCCAGAACTGGCGCACCGAGCTGTTGCTTGCGGCCCTCCAGCCGCTCGCTGAGTTGGTTGCGATCCGCCGCCTTGGTGTGCGACCGAACCTTCGGGAACAGCTCGTTCTCCTCCTCTTCGGCGTGGTGCTCGACGTTCTCCATGAGGACGGTGATCTTGGCGACCCAGTCATCGGCGCCTGGGGTCGATTCCCCAAGCTCGTCGATCAGCACCTTCACCACGTGGTGCTCCTGGATGCCCTCGTCGACGGTGTCACCGATCTCATCGGACAAGTCGTGTGCCCACGGGTAGAAGATCTCCTCCTCGATCGTGGTATGGACGTCGAGTTCGGTGAAGATCGTCGAGGCGAGCGACGCCATCGACGAGGTGTCGTGGGTGTCGTTCGCCTTCCGGAACCGTTCGAACAAGCCGCGTACGCGGTTGTGGTCAGCGATCAACAGATTCAACGCATCCATTTCGATCCTCCCGGTTGCTGGTGTTGCGTGACGCAGTTCCCCGAGCCTGGACGGCACAAACTCGACGGTGGTTGCGGTTCGGTCCCGTTGCCGCCGGGTACTGCTTCTCCATGGCCATCGAGGCCCGTCGGGTGTCACGGGAACGGGCACCGGACGACGAGGTGGTTGCTTCTTTTTCGACGGTGCCGGATGTTCCGCCGTTCCGCCGGGTTCGGCGCGCACAATGGGGCCGCCGGCTGTTGCTCGCTCTCCTTGTGGCCATCCTCGTGGCCGGACTCATCGGGGTGCTCGGCATCCGAACAAGGACAGCCGAGTCGAGCGGCAACGGATACGACCTGCAGGTGCACTACGCGTCGATCGCACGTCCCGGTGTCGCCGTGCCATTCGACATCCAGGTTCACCGCGACGGCGGCTTCGATGCGCCGGTCACCCTCGCCGTCCCGTCCTCTTATCTGTCGGCCCTCGACGCCCAAACTCCGAACCTCGAACCGACCTCGACCACGTCCGACGGCGATCTCGTCCTCTTCCAGTTCGATCCGCCCCAGGGCGACACATTCGGCGTGTCATGGAACGCCGAAGTGGACCCGGCTTCCAACATGGGCCGCAAGGAGGCAACGATCTCGGTCGTCGGCGACAACGGTTCGCTCGCCGTGGGCGTCTCGATCAGAACGTGGGTGTTGCCCTGATGGAGATCATCCTTCGCGCCGCCGCCATCTTCTTCTTCCTGTGGATCGCCACCAAGGCGTTGGGGAAGCGGGAGCTCGCGCAGCTGAGCACGTTCGAGCTCATCCTGCTCGTCACCATGGGCGATCTCATCCAGCAAGGCGTCACCGGGGACGACCGCAGCGTCACGGGTGCCGTGCTGGCGGTGACGACGATGAGCATCCTCATCGTCATCAGCTCGATCGTCTCCTTCAAGAGCCGCCGCTGGCGCAACGTGCTCGACGGCTTCCCGGTGGTCGTGATCCGAGACGGTGTGCCACTCGACGATGTCCTTCGAGCCGAACGGCTGACCCTCGACGATGTCGCCGGCGCGGCGCGCGATCAGGGCATCGCCGATCTGCGCCAGATCCGCTTCGGGATCCTCGAACCCGAGGGCAAGTTCTCGTTCATTGTCGACGGCGGTCCGTCACAACAGCAACGCACCATCCAAGAGGAAGACCGCAGCAGCTGACGCGGCAAGGCCTCACGCGAACCAACGGCCGCGTGTGGGGAACAACGTGGCATGGATGAACCCTCCCAACTGCTGCGTGAGATCCGGACCCTCGTCGGCAGCCGGTGGATATCGCAGGCCATCTACGCCGCCACCGAGCTCCGAATCCTGGACGCGCTCGCGGGGGAGAAGCGGACTGCAACCCAGGTCGCCGACGCGGTCGGCGCCGACGCCGGGGCGACGGCGCGTTTGCTGCGAGCGCTGACGACGCTGGGAATCGTCGAAGCTGTGGGTGACGGCGAGTTCGCGCTCACGCCGCTCGGTTCGCTGCTCTGCACGGATGCCCCCGAGTCGGTCCGTGGCTCGGTCATGCTCACGCTCGGCCCGCCTGCGTGGCGCGCTTGGGGTGCCCTCGTCGAGTGTGTACGCACCGGTGACATCGCCGCCAAGGTCCTCGACGGAGTCGACGACCCCTTCTCCCCGTTCGCCACACCGGAGGGCGAGCGAGTTTTCAACCAAGCCATGGCCGAGGGCACTCGCCGGATCGCACACGCAGTCGCCGCCGCATACGACTTCACCGGAATCAGCACACTGGTCGACGTCGGTGGCGGCTATGGCGCGCTGGTCCCGCCCGTTCTCGCCGGCCACCCGGCCATGACTGCCCTCGTCTTCGATCTTCCACGTTGCGAGCGAGGTGCCATGGAGTTGCTCGACGCAGCGGGCGCCGGCGATC
>DATAES010000194.1:0-3947 GCA_036257895.1 Acidimicrobiales bacterium | reverse complement strand
GAGACCGTTCGCCGTGTGAGCGAGCATCCAATGAAGAAGAGCTTCGACGGGGCGCCGAGCGATGCGGCGTTGCGCGCGGAAGACGGTTGGGTCGACATGAACGTGCGCTGGCTACTCACGCGAGAAACGGTCGGCGCGGAGCACTCCGTGCTGGGTATCACCGTGTTCCCACCGGGGTCGAAGCACGATATCCACCGCCATCCCAACGCGGAGGAATTCGAGTACCTCGTGTCGGGTAGCGGAATCGCGCGTGTCGGTGATACAGATGTCGAGCTCGGACCTGGCGAGGCCGTTTTCGTTCCGAAGAACGACTACCACGGGTTCGAAAACACGGGTGACGAGCCGGTATTCATGATCTGGGGCTACGCCGGTGCCGCGAACCTCGACGAGGCCGGGTACATCCGGTACGTCGACGATCACCCGACTTCGACGGGATAACCGTTTAGACAGTCGGTGTCACGAGGATCTTGCCGGTCGCCCGGTGTTCGGCGAGCGGGCGTAGCCCTTCTTCCACGAGCGCGTCGAGCGTAATCCGCGGGCCCGCGGTGACAGCAGCGATATTGCTTTCGGCGAGCAGTTGGAGGGCTGTAGGGATGTCGGAGTCACAGACATGAGCGACGGTCGTGACGATGTCGACCTCGCGCACGATCATCGGCGTGAGGTCCATCACCCGAGGAGCGTCGTGCAGCCCGACGAGGAGCACGCGTCCCCCGCGGCGCGCGCCGGCAACTGCAGCGGCGGGTGCGTGGATCGCGCCACTGGCCTCGATGACGACATCGAATCCGACACCGTTGCTCAGCTGGAGTAGGAGCTCGGCCAGGTCGTGCCCCGTCGCGTTCGCGGTCTGCTGAGCCCCGAGTCCACAGGCCGTGGTCAATCTCTCGTCGTCGATGTCGACTGCGACAACACGTCCGTCCACTGCGCGGCGTGATGCGCCGGCGACGATGAACGAGCCGACACCGCCGGCGCCGATCACGGCAACGTCATCGTCCGGTCGTTGCCCGACTCGGGACAGTGCGTGTAGAGCCACTGCGAGTGGTTGTGCCATGGCAGCGGCGTCGTCGTCGCAGGCCTCGGGAACGGTGCGGCAGATGCTCGCGGGGGATGTCACGTACTCGGCAAGTCCGCCGTCGACCTGGAGCCCGAGCGTGCGGTACTCGGCGCACAGGTTCGGACGGTGGCTCAGGCACCAGCGACAGCGGCCACACGAGATTCCAGCTCCCGAGACGACCCGCTCACCCATGCGGAAGGTGGTGACGTTCTTGCCGAGCCCGACCACACGCCCCACGAACTCGTGTCCGAGAATCACGCCGGATCGACAGAGGACCGGTCCGTGATCCCATTCTGCCGCGTCGGTGCCACAGATCGCCGCCCGTATCACCTCTAGGACGACTTCGTCTGGGGATGGTGCGTTCGGGTCTCCGACAGTCTCGATTCGGACATCGCCCGCGCCATGGAAGACAGCTGCCCTCATGTGATCAGCACTCGATCTGGACCTTGACGTTGCGACTTGTGTCGCGGGCGGCGTCGAGAGCCGCCGTACCTTCTCCGAGCGGGAACGTCGCGGTGAGCAACGGCGTGGGATCGACACCACTCGTCGCCATGAAGCGGATCGTCCGTGGCCACAGACCGGCCGAGCCGATGATCCCTCGCACTTGGAGCGCCTTCGACTGTACGAGACCGATCTCGACGGGCGCGGTTCCTCCCACGTCGATGCCGACGAGCACGATGCGTGCACCGAGCCCTGCGATCGGGAAGGCGCTCGCCATGGCCGCCGGAGCGCCGGCGGCTTCGATCACGACGTCGAACCCGCGTCCACCGGTCGCTTCGGATACCTGCTCGGCCAAAAGAGCGGCCACGGGATCGATCACGCTCCTTGCGCCGATCTCGAGCGCGAGAGCGCGGCGATGGGCCTGCGGCTCGATCAGTGTTACTGCGCCGCCCATGGTGGTCGCGGCGAGTGCGCACAGCAGGCCGATCGGCCCGCCGCCGATCACCGCTACCTCGTCGCTCGCGTCGATCCCGTTCGCCGCAACGGCAGAGCTGTACGCGACCGAGAACGGCTCCACGAAAGCGCCCTGAGCGAACGACAGCTCGTCGGGAATGCGATGCAGCCAGGACGCCTTGGCGACGAAGTACTCCGCATCGGCGCCGCTGATCGAGAATCCGAAGTGGTCGTCGCCGTTGTTCACTACGCACTCGCCGACGACGCGGTCACCCGCGCGCAGAGTGGTGACGTCGCTGCCGACCTCTGCGATCTCGCCGGACCACTCGTGACCCGGGATGATGGGATACGTGATCGGAATGATGTATCGGCCTTCGTAGAGCTCGAAGTCCGAGTGGCAGATACCGACGTTGCGCGAGCGCACCAGCACTTCGTCAGCTGCGATCGCGGGCATGTCGACGTCGCGGACCACCGCGCGTTGCGGTTGTTCGAACACCAGCGCTTTCATCCCAGGTCACTCCTCATTGGTCGATCAGCACCTTGATCTCGTCGGCCTTCCCGGACGCGAGCTCCGCAAAGGCATCCGGCGCATCGTCCAGGCCAATCGTCCGTGTGACGACGCGTTCGACAGGCAAGTCGCCGGCCGCAATCTGGGCGGCGATCCGATCGAAGTCGTACACCCAGTAGCACCACGTTCCTACGATGGTGAGGTCGTTCAGGGCCCAGAGCATCGGCTCGACCGTGGCCTCTCCGACGAACAGGCCTGTCTGCGCGAGCGTGCCTCGCCGTCGTAGCGAACGAATCGCGTCCGCAAATCCGCTCGGATGCCCCGAGCATTCGATGGCGACGTCGACACCGAGGCCGTCGCTTTCGTCCCGGAGATACTCCGGGAGATCCATGGATGTTGGGTCGACGACCGTGGCGACCCCGAGCGCCTCGGCTCTGGCACGCCGAGCCGGGTTCGGCTCCGAGACGTACACCTTGGACGCACCGGCCGAGCGCGCGCAGAGGGCCGCGAGCGCTCCGATGGGGCCGGCACCAGTGATCAGAACGCGGTCGCCGGGGCTGACGTCGGCGCGTTCGACGCCGTAGGCAGCGACTGCCGTCGGCTCGATGAGCGCGCCTTGCGAGTGCGTCACCCCCTCCGGGAGCCGTACGACCTGATACTCCGCCACCGTGGCCAGTTCCGCCATCCCGCCCCACGCATGGGAGAGCCCGACGCAGGCCATGGTCGCGCACAGATGCTGGAGTCCACGTCGGCAGTACGCGCAGGTGCCGCAGTAGGCCAGAGGCATGATCGAGACTCGATCCCCTTCTTCGACGCGGGTGACGCCCGGGCCGACCGCCGTGACGTCGCCCGCGAACTCGTGACCGAGGATCTGCGGGTTCTGGGCTCCGGTGAGCGGATGCGGCTCGACCGGCGTCACGATCGGGCCTGCGATGTACTCGTGCAGATCGGTGCCGCAGATGCCGCACATGGCGACCCGGACGACGACCTGGCCCTCACCTGGCGCGAGCGGCTCGGCGACTTCCTCGATTCGGAGGTCTCGCGCCGCGTGGAAGCGAAGAGCCCGCACCCCTACCCCCTCCTCGGCAGGAACGATCGCCCGGCCCTTCGGCTCATGGCACGATCCGCTCGGCCCGCAGTCGGGCGAACAAGTCCACGAACGACGTCTCCGTGTCGCGCACACCGGCGAAGCCGAGTCGCCGGCTACGGCCCATGTCCGTGAAGGTCTCGACCGTCCGTCCCAGATCGGCGTCGGTATGCCACCACGAGGCCAGCCGGTCGACGCTCAGATCATCGCGGAGCCCGTGGCGGCGGACGATTTCCGGCCAGACGTCGGCAGCGTCGGTCATCTGCTGTTCGAGCGGCGCCGGCTCGCCAGTGAATGGAACCGACTCGACACCGAGCACGTCGGCCAGCCGCGGCCACAGTCGACGCCACCGGAAGACGTCCCCGTTGACGATGTTGAGGGCATGGTTGGCGGCGGCGGGCGTCGTC
>DATAES010000193.1:0-3366 GCA_036257895.1 Acidimicrobiales bacterium | reverse complement strand
CGGGCGCAGTGATCACGGTGATGTTGGCGAGCGGGCGGGTGCTCGAGAGCCGCGCGGCGGGCAAGGCGCGCCGCGAGCTTCGCTCTTTGCTCGCCCGTGCCCCGAAGGTTGTGCACCGCTATGTCGAGGGGCTTGTCGCGGAGCCGGCACTCGACGACGTGCGGGCGGGAGATCTGTTGTTGGTGAAGCCTGGCGAGGTCGTGCCCGTCGACGGGATGGTCGAGTCCGATGTGGCTGTCCTGGACGAGAGTGCCCTGACGGGCGAACCGCTTCCGGTCGAGCGTTCGATCGGCGAGGTGGTTCGCAGCGGTGTCGTCAACGCGGGTGCACCGTTTGACATGCGGGCGACCACGAGCCCGTCCGACAGCACTTACGCGGGGATCGTTCGGCTCGTCGCGTCGGCGGAGGCGGACACGGCACCGTTCGTCCGGCTCGCTGATCGGTACGCCGGCGTGTTCTTGGTCGTCAGCTTGGCGATAGCCCTGGCGGCGTGGGTTGCGTCCGGCCAGCCGGAGCGTGCCGTCGCCGTGCTCGTTGTCGCCACCCCGTGTCCTTTGATCCTCGCCGCCCCTGTGGCCATCGTCTCCGGACTGTCCCGGGCGGCGCGGCGCGGTGTGATCATCAAGGGCGGCGGCGTGCTGGAGCGACTGGCCGACTGCACCGTGCTGCTCTTCGACAAGACCGGCACGCTGACCGCCGGACGGCCGGATGTCGTCGAAGTCTCAGCTGCCGGCGACCGCGACGGGGACGAGGTGCTGCGTCTCGCTGCTTCGCTGGAGCAGGTGTCGCCTCATCTGCTGGCCGCGTCACTGGTGCGAGCTGCTCGGCTGGTCGACGTCGAACTCGTGCTTCCGAGCGATGTGGAAGAGGTCGCGGGTCACGGCGTACGCGGCCGAGTCGACGGTCACTTCGTGACGGTCGGCAACGCAGCGTGGATGGCGCATGGCACGGAGGAATCGTGGGTGCGGGCGGTGCGGCGACGTGCCGAGCTCGACGGCGCGATGACGGTGTTCGTCGAGATCGACGACACGCCTGCCGGCGTCATCGTGCTCCAGGACGAGGTACGCGCTGATGCAGGTCGGACGATCCGACGCATTCGTCACGACGGGATCCGCCGAGTCGTCATGGTGACCGGGGATCGGGCCGAGGTGGCAACCGGCGTCGGCGCGCTGATCGGTGTAGACGATGTGCTCGCGGAGCGCACCCCCGCGGAGAAGGTCGAGGCCGTTCGGCTCGAACGAACCCATGGGTCGACCATCATGGTCGGCGACGGCATCAACGACGCACCGGCGCTCGCTCTCGCTGACGTCGGTGTAGCCATCGGAGCGCGTGGCGCCACCGCCTCGTCCGAAGCCGCTGACGTCGTTCTCACCGTCGATCGACTGGATCGCCTCGGTGATGCGCTCGTGATCGCGCGTCGGTCTCGACGCATCGCCATGCAGAGCGTCGTCGCTGGCATCGGGATGTCGCTCGGCGCGATGGGACTGGCGTCGGTCGGTCTCCTCGCACCCGTATGGGGAGCCATCCTGCAGGAGTGCATCGACATCGCGGTGATAGCGAACGCCCTGCGAGCGCTTCAGGGTGCGCCCGGAGAGGTTCGACTCGATCGCGACGACACGCAACTCGCGCTCCGATTCAGCGCGGAGCATCGTCGGATACGGGCTGACATCGACCGACTACGAACTGTCGCCGATCATCTCGGCGTCGTCCCGGCCGCGGAGGCGCTCGCCGAGGTTCACGCCATTCACCGCCTCCTCGTGGAGGAGATCGAACCTCACGAAGAAGCCGAAGACGCAGAGCTCTACCCGGTCGTGGCCCATGCCCTGGGCGGTACCGACCCCACCGGGACCATGAGTCGCGCCCACGCCGAGATCCATCACGCCATCACGCGACTCGGTCGACTCCTCGATGACATCGGCCCAGACGGACCGGACGACGATGACATCATCGAGTTGCGCCGCCTGCTGTACGGCCTCCACGCCATCCTCCGCCTCCACACGGCCCAAGAGGAGGAGGGGTACTTGTCCCTCGCCGACGACACGATGGGCCCTTCCTAGGAAACTACGACGCGTCCGTGATGGATGCTCCGGCGCTGTCCCAAGGACGTTCGAGGATTCGGCAGAAGTCGGCGAGCGCATGGGCCGCGTACAGCCCGTCTTCCACGCGTTCGTCGTAGGTGAACTTCAACGAAGCGACTCGTGCGACCTTCGGCTGGCCGTCGTCGACGACAACGGCGTCATGAATGGCGCCGAGCGCGCAGAAGATCGGGATCGTTCCGTACTCGTAGAGGTGGTGATAGGCGGAGTCGAGGCCGACGCTCCCCAGGTTGGTCACGAACGCACTGGCGAAGAACGGATCGCCCTCGACGAAGGCGCGAGGCAACAGCCGCCACGCGTTCGCCAGGCTGGCCAGGCGGACGACGCCCCGGCGCGCTGTGGGCGGCAGGTGCAAGAACAATTCGAGCTCACGATCAGCTGGACCGTGTGCGCCCAACCGAGCCCTTGAGGTCTCTTCCTGAAGCTCACCGACGAGGTCGGCGAACGGCTGGCGCGGATCGAACCGGTGCTTGACCTCGACGAGCGTGCCCTCCTCGGTCAACGCGGTCTTCGCCGTGAACGAGATCCAGATGCCGTCACGCTGGTACAGGCGTCCTCCGGCGACGAACCGGTTGAGTTTCGGGTGGCGATCGAACATCTGCGCCATCACCCACAGGACGAGGTGGAAGAACGTGGGGTGGAGCTCGGGGTGAGCCTCTCGCGTTGTCGTGAGGAAGCCCTCGGCCTGTTGGGTTCGGACCTGCTGGTCGAAATAGACAGCCGATTCGCTCCGGGTCGGCATGAGGGCCGGCATGAAACGTCGATAGGCGGGCACGTCCTGCGCGGTGTCTCGCGGCATCGTGGCCTCCTGAGCCTCAGGGTGCCAATTGTCGAACGCCCGGACAGCTGACGACAGAGGCGAAGGTCATGTCGCTCTCCCGCGTCGTGGAGAGCGTCCACGATCTTCGGCAACTGTAAGAGACCGCAGACAGGCCCCAGGAGCAGGTACCTGCCGCCCGGCGACTCGTCTGACAGGCAGCATCGATCATCGGGCCGCCGGTCGATCTGTGGGCCGCGCCGTGGCGGACCCGTGCGCATGGAACACGTGGGGATGGCGGATGTGCTCGTTCTCGTAGTACTCGATGCATGTCTGCACCAGGCGGTGCGGATCGTCGTCGTAGATGACCACCGACCCTGTGTTCTTGTGGAGCGACCCGATGATCTGCGGGAGTAGATCGGCGAGTCCGCCACTACCTTCCAGCACGCCGATGAGCCTGCCTTCGTCGTACGCGATCGAAAACTCTCCCAACGTGCCGGACTGGCCGCCGAC
>DATAES010000192.1:0-10656 GCA_036257895.1 Acidimicrobiales bacterium | reverse complement strand
CATCGCTGCGCCGAAGAGCTGCTCGCGGCTGCCCGGGCCGACGCAGATGACTTGGTCCGACGGGCCGAACAGGAATCGTCGGCGATTCTCCGTGACACGAAGAACGCCGCGGCTGGGCTTCACGCCGACGGACTCGAATATCTTCGTAGCCGGTTTGCGGCGCTGGAGGCGGAGCTGACGGCGGACTCGATCAGTTGGCGTGATCGACGAGCAATGCCCCAAGGACCAGAGGTTCAACGCCCGCACTGATCCGGATCGTGAACTACGTCATGGGTCGCTTCGGCTAGGAGGCTGGCACTGCCAGCTACTGCTCGACGAGGCGGAGCCATCGGTAACCGTGTCCCGCGAGTGAGAGCGCGTCGAGCCCGGTGTCCTGGTCGTAGTGCCGGTCGGAGAACATCTCGACGAGGGTGATGTCGTCCGGTAGTTCGCTGGCAAGGTCGATCTCGCACTTGCGAGGACCGAGGTTGCTGATGGCCAGGAGCTGTCCTGTGGGCTGCGAGTAGAGCATGGCGAGAACTCGCGGGTCGCCCCCGTCGAGCACTTCCCACGATGCGGCACCGAACTCCGGACACTCGCGCAGTGTGCGCAGCATGCGCTCGAACCAGGCCAGCAGTGAGTTCTCGTCGGCGCGTTCGGCGTCGACGTTGGTGGTCTCGTAGCCGCCGATGTCGCCGGTGGCGATCGGGCGTACGAGTTGTTTCGGCTTGCACGTCGAAAAGCCGGCGTTGTCGGCCCACGACCATTGCATGGGCGTGCGGATCGAGTAGCGCTCTGGCTGGTCGAGGTCGTCGCCCATGCCGATCTCTTCTCCGTAGCGCAACACCGGTGTTCCCGGTAGTGACACTTGCAAGGCGTAAGCGAGCTCGATCTGTCTGCGGTCGTCGCCAAGCATCGGTGCGAGCCGCCGCCGGATGCCGCGACCGTACAATTGCATCTCGGGCTTCGGGCCGAACGCGTCGAAGCATTCCTGTCGCTCTGACTCGCTCAGGCCCGAGAGATCGACCTCGTCGTGGTTGCGCAGGAAGGTCGCCCAGGTGCACTGATCCGGGAGGGCCATCATCGCAGCGAGTGCTTCACGCAACGGCGCGGCCGAGCCGCGTGCCAAGGACAGGAACAGCCGCTGGTTCAACAGGAAGTTGAACAGCATGGATACGCGGCGGCCATCGCCGAAGAACTCGTCGAGCTCCTTCTCCTTGACGTTCGCCTCCGCCAGCAGAATGGCGTCGCCCTTGTGCCAGCTCGCCGCAGCGGACAACTCATCGAGCCACGAATACTCGCGGCGGAACTCGCTCTGGTCGGGGTGCACGTCTTCGATCACGAACGGCGCGGCATCGAGACGGAAGCCGGCCACGCCGAGCTGCAACCAGAAGGCGACGATCTTGCCGACCTCGGCGCGCACGTCGGGGTTGGACCAGTTCAGGTCTGGCTGGAAGTCGTAGAACCGGTGGTGGTACCAGGCACCGGCCGTGTCGTCATATGTCCAGGTCGTCTTCTGCTTGCCAGGAAACACGACGCCGTCGTCGATGCCGACGGGTTCCGACGCCGACCATACGTACCAGTCACGATGTGGTGACTCGGGTGAGGAGCGCGCGCTCTGGAACCACGGGTGCTCGTCAGAAGTGTGGTTGACGACAAGATCGATGATCACCCGCTGACCACGGTTGGCGGCTTGATGGACGAGTTCGACGAAGTCGCCGAGTGTGCCGAGCCGCGGGTCGACGCCGTAGAAGTCGGTGACGTCGTAGCCATCGTCACGGTTCGGCGTCGGGTGCACAGGATTTAGCCAAAGGCACGTCACACCGAGGCGGGCGAGGTAGTCGAGCCGGCGCGTCAGCCCGACCAGGTCACCGATGCCATCGCCGTTCGAGTCCTGAAACGTGTCGACGTCGAGGCAGTAGATGATGGCCTGCTTGAACCAGTGCTCTTCCATGCCGCGACGCCTGTCAGCTGCGCCGGTCGACGACGTCCCAAGGATGCGCGACGGCAGTTACCAGCCGCACCCACGGTCGGAAGGGTTTCGACTTGGCCTGCTTGTCGAACACCCCGTGTGAACCGTGGTCGCCGTCCACCGGCGCAAAGAGGTCGTCTGGACGAGGGCCGATCGATTCGCCGGTCTGCTGCGACCGCACGCCCGTACGCCCGAGATAGCGGTCGAACAGTCCGGGCACGAAGAGGTTGCCGACGATCGTCGCTGTGGTCGTCGAGCCGAGCCAGACCTCCCGGCGCCGGTGGTGCGCGCTCCACCAGATGGCGCGGGCGGCGAGTTCCGGTTGGTAGATCGGTGGGACGGGCTGCGGGTGGTTGGGCAGCTTCGAGCGGCACCAGCCGAACTGGGGCGTGTTCAGCGCGGGGAGGTGCACGGTCGTCACACGGACCTGGCTGCCCTGGTGGCGCAATTCGGTTCGCAGCGAATCAGTGAACCCGCGGATCGCGTGCTTCGCGCCGCAATACGCCGACTGCAACGGGATGCCGCGATAGGCGAGCGCGGATCCAACTTGCACGATGACCCCCCGGTCACGTGGTCGCATTCGACTCAGCGCCGCCTTCGTGCCGTAGACGCAGCCGAGGTAGGTCACCTCCGTGGCTCGCTTGAACTCGTCGGGTTCGATGTCCTCGAGTGGCGCGAACACCGTTGTCATCGCGTTGTTCACCCAGACGTCGATGTGACCGAGCTCGGACTCGATTCGCTCGGCGGCTTCCTCGACGTCGCCAGCCGAAGCGATGTCAGTCGCGACACCCAAAGCGCGCGGTCCGAGGCGCGTCACCTCCTTGACGGTGGCATCGATGCCGTCTTGGCCGCGTGCCACGATGGCGACGTCCCATCCCCTGGCAGCGAAGTACTCCGCTGTCGCGCGACCGACTCCTGCGGAGCCACCGGTGATGACGACCACACTCACGGAATCATTCCTCGGCCTTCTGCAACGTGCTGTGTGCAAACTGCAGCCAGTCGCTGGTCGTCACCGCCGCCAAGGTCGCGGCCACGAAGCGGGTCGCGCGCGGCGCGAGCACCAGCCCGAACGCGAACGCGGTCGCGATCCACTGCGCAATGCAGAACGGGCAAGTCAACAACTCGCCCACCGCATGACGGGCGCCCGTTCCGCGCACGTCTTCATTGACCTCGCCGTCTCCGGCCGGTTCCTTGAACCGGGTGAATGGCGCTCGGACGACAGCAGTCACCGAGTCCTTGGCGATGAGACGACTCAGCCGATGGGTGGCGACGCCGAGGAGCGCCAGATCCTGCCACGGGATCCCTTCAGGAAGTTCGACGGTGCCGCGTTTGCGGCGGCGCCGTACCACGAGCGCGAGCCCGCCGGCCATGGTCGAGTACACCGCTACGAGCACTGCGTAGCTTCCGAGGGGACGAGGCTCGCCCTGGGCGTACTTCTCGCGTTCCTCGACCAAGGCATCGGCGAGCCCGTGCATGTCAGCGACGGGCTTTGCTCGCCCGCGCCCGCGCGCGCCCGGTGGTTGCGCGCGTCCGTGCGTTGCTGGCGCTTGCCCGCGTCCGTGCGCGACTGACGCTTGCCCGGGTCCGGGCGCCCTTCTTCGCGCTCGTCGAGCGCTTGGTGGTGTTGCGGGCACGGGTCTGCGCTGCCTTGCGAGCCCCGCGACTGCGTCTCGAATCCTTGTGGAGCACGCGCCGGCGGATGTCAGCGGCAGCTTCGGTCAGATCCTCCACCGCCTTCTCTGCAGTTGCTGCACCCTTGGCGCCGTCCCGACGGCTGTTGCCCTCGAGACCTGCGACCCGCTTGGCGAGCTTCTTCCGGACACCGCGCCTGCGGAGAAGACCGAAGAATTCATCGTGCTGTGACTTGTTTGCCATACACCGGGTTTGCCCACAGACGAGCGCACCTAGACGATCAGGCGGCGATAGCGCGGATGACGGGGTGCGTTCGAACCCACACGGCGAGATGACGCTTCATCCGCGCACGACGAGCGCTCGTGCAGTCATCCGATCGGGATGATGCGGCTCCGACGGTTGTAACGCGTAGTGGGAGATGTCCTTCTCGACGCTCACCTGACCTGAGGTGCGTTCATGACCACGACTGGGCAGAACGAAGAGTTCCTGCGATGCCTCGCGATCAACGACGAGTCCACACTCCGGGGACTGCTCGGTGACTCGGTCGTCGACAGCGACTGCGTCGACTTGGAGGCCCAGCCGAGGGCTCTCGTTCGGCTGGCCGCCGTCGTGGCGATGGACTCGCATCCGACGACATACCAGTGGGGCGTCGCTGCGGCGCTCGCGGCCGGTGCTTCGGAAGACGCCATCGTGGACGTGCTCGTGGCGGTGGCACCCGTCGTCGGCTCGGCTCGTGTCACCGTGGCCGCACCGGCACTGGCTGCGGCGCTCGGCTACGCGATGGGTGAGCGCACGCCATGGTGAGTGAAGGCGGACTGCTGCCGAGTTGAGGCCATTGCAGGACTTCGAGGTCCTGCAATAGCGTCGCCTGGTAGGGCGCTGAGAGGTGGGGCGAGTTGCAAGAACTCGGGCAAGCGGCTCCCCCTCCGCGAGGGGGCCCGTCATTTGCATTGTTCGAGCCGAAGCTCCATCCTCCGCGTGCGCGTTCAGGTGCGGTGTCGCGCCGTGGCCTCGTCGATCGGCTCCTCGCCGCGGTCGACGTTCCCGTCGTCTCGGTGATCGCGCCGCCCGGAGCCGGCAAGACGACACTGCTCAGTCAATGGGCGGAGCGACGCGAGCGGGTGGCTTGGGTCTCGGTCGACGATCGTGACAACGACCCGGCTGTGTTCCTGACCTACGCAGCCGCCGCGCTGGACCGCGTCGAGCCGATCGACCCGCGTATCTTTCGCACACTCGACTTTCCGGGTCTGTCCATCGCCGCCGATGCCGTCCCGCGGCTCATCTCGGCTCTGGCTTCGATGGAGCGGCCCGCGGCCCTCGTCCTCGATCATCTCGAACAGCTGCAGAACCGTGACAGTCTCGACGCTCTCGCGCAGCTCGCTGTCGGCATGCCGCGTGGTGCGCAGCTCGTCATCGCGTCGCGCACGGAGCCCCCGTTGCCGATGACCGTGTTGCGAAGCCGCGGCGACCTCCTCGAGATCGACGCCGCGGATCTCGCCATGGACGATGCGGAGGCGCAGGCGCTGCTGTCGGGGGCGGGCGTCGAGTTGGATGAGAGCGACGTCGCCGAGCTGTGCAGACGTACCGAGGGATGGCCGGTCGGCCTGTATCTGGCCGCGCTGTCGCTCCGGGATGGCATCAAACAGCGCTCGGCTGCGCCGTTCGCCGGTGACGATCGCCTCATGGCCGACTACCTGCGCTCCGAGCTGCTCGAGCGAGTTCCACAGCGCACCGTGACTTTCCTCACCCGAACCGCAGTTCTCGACGAGATGTCGGGACCGCTGTGCGACTTCGTGCTCGGGTCCGAGGGTTCCGCCGAGGTGCTCGAGTCGCTCGAGCAGTCACACCTGCTGGTCCTCGGCCTCGACCGCCAGCGCGTGTGGTTCCGCTATCACAACCTCCTCCGAGACATGCTCCGCGCGGAGCTCAGACGGCGTGAGCCCGAGCTCGTGCCCGACCTGCATCGCCGCGCGTCGATGTGGTGCGAAGCGAATGGCATGCCCGAAGTGGGCATCGGGCACGCGCAGCAGGCCGGTGACGTCGACCGAGCGGCGCGGATCGTCGCCACGGTTCTGACACCCGTGTACGCGACCGGTCGCATCTCGACCGTACGAAAGTGGATCGACTGGTTCGAGCACCGCGGCGTCATCGGCTCCTACCCGGCCATTTCCGTGCAGGCATCGCTGTTCAGTGCGCTGCTCGGCCATCCGGCCCGCGCCGAGTTCTGGGCCGCAGCCGCCGAGACTGCGGACGCCAGTGTTGCGGCCGTGGGCGGCGAGACGCCCGAGGCGTGGCTCGCGTTGCTTCGTGCGTTCCTGTGCCGCGATGGCATCCGGCAGATGAGCACGGATGCCGTAGCCGCTCGCAACAGCCTCTCCGCAGGGAGCCCTTGGCGGGCCACAGCCTTGCTGATGGAAGCGATCTCGCACTCGCTCGACGGCGACGAGGAGCGCGCCGACTCGATCTTCGCCCATGCCCACGACGTCGCCGTCGATGTGGGAGCGATGCTCGCCGCCGCGGTTGCGCTCGCACAGCGGGCGCGGATCAGCGTGAATCGGGGCGATTGGCCCGAGGCGGAGCGCCTCGCCGATCAAGCCGTTTCGATCATGGACGACGCCTTTGCGAGCAAGATCTCGATCACCGCGTTCGCGTACGCCGTCAGCGCGCGGGTTGCCTTGCATCGCAGTGACATGGCGGTAGCCCAAGAACACCTCGCCGTGGCCGCCCGCCTGCGGCCGCTGTTGACGTACGCCGTGCCGACGCTCTCGTCCCAGACGCTGCTGGAGATGGCTGCGGCATATGTCGCTCTGGCTGACATCGCTGGTGCCCGGGCCGTGCTCAGAGACGTACACGACATCCTCCAACAGCGACCCGACCTCGGTGTCGTCGCGTCCCTGGCCGCGGAGCTGCGAGCCAAATGCGATGCAGCACACCCCGGTGTCCCCGGAGCTTCGTCGCTGACGACTGCGGAGTTGCGGTTGCTGCCGTTGCTCGCGACTCACCTCACGTTCCCGGAGATCGGCGAGCGCCTGTACGTGTCGCGGAACACGGTGAAGACCCAGGCGATCTCCATCTACCAGAAGCTCGGTGTGTCCTCCCGCAGCGACGCCATCGTTCGGGCCCGGGAGTGCGGTCTTCTCGGCAGCTGAGTGCGGGCTGCGCTGTTCATCCCGACTGGATGATGTCGTGTCCGTCGTCGTGGAGTCCGATGACGTGGCCGGCGCGCCGCGCGTCGAGAACTACGAGGATGATGGTGCGAGCACACGGCGCGACGCAGCGGAGGCTCCGTCAGACGGCGGTCCGCGCCGAGGACGAAATCGCGGCCGAGGCCGAGACGTGGACCGGTCCGTCGACTCGCGAGCAAGCCGGCGCCATGGCTCGGGTCGCAGCCTTGATCGCGGCGGGGGCCGGCGACTCTGCCTACCGACGGTGCGTGCAGAGCGCAGTTGCCACGGGTGCCACACCAGACGAACTGATCAACATGCTGCGGGCCGTGGCCCGCAGCGTGGGCATCGCGCGTGTCGTCGCCGCCACTCCGGCCTTTGCGTTGGCGCTCGGTTACAACATCGACGCGCAGATCGAGGAACCGCCGCAGTTCAGCGGCGACCCGGAGTAGGTCAGACTTACGCCGGCGTGCGGCCGCCGTGAGCGGCGAGACCGTAGAACACCAACACTGCGATCAAGACGTACGTGAGGGCCCAGATCGGGTAGTACGGCATCCACGTCATCGCGCTCAGGCCCAGGACGGCCGCGGCGATGAACCCGATCCAGCGTGCGAACTGAGACCGCGTGAGGAGCATGAAGCTGGAAAAGATCAGCAGGATGCCGACGCCGAGCCACACCCACCCGTACGTCGTGAGGTTGTCGCTGAGGACGCCGTCCTGCAGGTTGTCGGGCAGTGCACCGTTGTAGCGAAACGCCCAGATCGCGTCGACGATCCGCATGAGCCCGGCCAAGCCGAGCACGGTGCCGGCAAAGAAGAGCCAACCGAAGCCCTTTTCGTCGTCGTAGGTCAGGTCAGTGCTCACATCGCCCTCCTGTGGGGACTCTCCATGGGGATGCACCCCGACGAGGGCGGCACATCACCGGGGAAAGGTTGACGCGTGCGGCTGCGCATTTCGCGGATGCCCCGCCCGTACGCCCCGTTCGGACGATCTCAACTGCGCCGTTCCCCGAGCTCGAGCTCGAGAGCGCGACCGACGTCAAGCGAGCGCGGATCGTCGTCTGCAGAGCTCATCGGGGATACGCGTGTCGTCGCTGGTCTCTCGGTACGCTTCATCCCACTGATGTCGAGCTACTCGCCCTGCTCGCTGGGGGCGCCACGGTCCGCGACATCGGATCACGGCTTGGCCATTCCGCGCGTACCGTGCAGCGCCGGCACGCAGCGTTGCGACGACGGTTGGGCGTCGCCACCAACCGAGAAGTGGTCGTTGCGGCTGACCTCCGACGACCTGAATCTGTCGCACATTGGGGATTCCGCGCGGTGACGACCTCACGTACCGTCAGCGTCGTCGGCTGGAGTAAAGGGCGGGCGACAATGTCAAGGGCGAGCGGCGCGGCGGGGCGGGGACGACGCGCCGCGCCCTTGCGCGGCGCCGGGGTCGTCGACGTCGACGTGGTCGACGACGAGCTCGAGGTGCTACCCCGCGAGGACCCCGAGCCCGCGGAGTGCGTTGCCGCCGCGGTCATGTTCACCGACGTCGCTCCGTCCAGGGCTCGCGTCCCGTCCATCGACGAGCGCACCTGGCCCGAACTGGTCGACGAGTATCGGAGCATCGTCCGCCGCCAGGCCGCTCGGTACAACGGCACGCGGGTGCAATCCCACGAGGGAGCGTTCGTCCGATTCTCTGGTCCGTACAGCGCCGTCCGGTGCGCTCTCGCGATTCGCCGGGACCTCCACGATCTCAACCTCGACCTCCGCGCCGGACTGCATGCCGGCGACGGAAAGGTGCGCGATGCAGACATCACCGACGTGATCGCGCACGTAGCGAGCCGGATCTGCTGCATCGCCAGTTCAGGCCGTGTGCTCGCGTCACAGGTTCTCGCTGAGCATGTCGCCGGATTGGGCCTCGTGTTCGACGACGCGGGTACCTACCGGCTCGACGATTTTTTGGGCGACTGGCACCTCCTCGCAGTCCGCGAGTGATCCGGGCCGTCTCGAGCGACTCCCCCCTACCGCTCGAGACGGCCCGTTCCTGTCAGCCGGACGCGATCGGCAGTTCGAGCAGACGCGGGCCTCCGTCGTCGAGCGCTGTCTGAACCGCGTCCGCCACGTCGGTCGCCTTCTCGACGAGGGCCGCCTCGACACCCATCGATTCGGCGAGCGAGACGTAGTCGACTGGGGGATCCTCGATGTCCATCGCGACGAAGCGCTCGGTGCGCGTGCTGTCGCCGCGCATGCCCCGCAGGTTGTTCTTGAGGATGCGGTACTCGCGGTTGTTGACCACGGCGAAGATGACCGGCAGTCGTTCGTGTGCGGCCGTCCACAGCGCTTGCGGTGAGTACATGGCCGATCCGTCACCGACGACGCACAGGACCGGCTCGCGATCGTGACCGAGTGACACACCACAAGCCGCCGGCATGCCCCAACCCAATCCGCCGCCGGGGCAGAAGAAGTAGCGACCCGGCACCGACTGATGATGGAACCCGCGCACGTACACCCCGGTGGTGATCGCCTCGTCGACGATGAGCGAGCCAGGCGGCATCGCGCGCACGAGGGCATGGGCGGCCGCCATCGGATCCATGGGCGCACTGTCGTAGCGGGACAACGCTGTCACCTCGAGCTCCTCGATCGCCTTTCGCCGCCGCATCGACGCCTCGGTCATCGCGTCGGTGATCGCGTGGCGCGCGCCTGCTTTTTCGACTTGTGCGGAGATGATCGGCAACAGCGCCGCAAGCGAAGCCTTTGGATCCCCGGCCGAGGCCCATCGCGTGGGGTACACGCGACCGAGTTGGTAGGGATCGGGTGACAGATGGAGCAGTTCCACGGTGTGGGGCAGCGCAGGCCCGGGCGTGTAGGGGTACGCCATGAACGCGCGTCCGCCAACGAGCAGCACGCGCTCGTAGGCCGCAAGCGTGGCGTGGACCGCGGCCGCGGCCGGTGCCAGCATGCCGTTCCACAGGGGATGAGCCGGAGGGAAGACCGCGTTGCCGTGCAGCGGCGAACCGTAGACCGGTGCGGCCAGGGCCTCGGCCACAGCCACGAGCTCCGACACTGCGTCGGCCTGGGCGACCTCGTCGCCGGCGACGATGGCGATCTTGCCGGCGGTCTCCGACGAGAGCAGCCGCGCGAGCACGTCCAATCCGTCCGCGACCGGCCGCCGGTGAACGGTCGACGGCCCTGGCACGGGTGTGTCCGTGGACCCTTCGAGGAGATCCATGGGCATGGACACGAAGACCGGCCCGGACGGCGGACTCATCGCGTCGTGGAACGCGCGCCGGAGGACGGTTCCGAGCTCGTCGGTCGTGCGGACCTCGTGCGCCCACTTCGACACTGCGCCGGCGATCCCGGTGAGGTCACCGGCGAGAAGTGGGTCGGTGACGATGTGCCGGTAGTCCTGCTGACCCGCGGTGACGACCAGTGGCGTGAGACATGCACGCGCGTTCGTGAGGTTGCCGATCGCGTTGCCGAGTCCGGCGGACGTGTGCAGGTTCAAGAAGGCGGGACGGCCCGTCGCTTGCGCGTAGCCGTCGGCCATGCCGACCGCGGTCGCCTCTTGGAGCGCGAGCACGTAGTGCAGATCCTCGGCCGACGCGAGTGCGTCAATCAGTGGAAGCTCCGTGCTACCGGGATTACCGAAGATGTGGCGGACGCCTTCGGTCCGCAGCACATCGAGCAGGACGTCGCGACCCCGCATACTCACCGGGCCACAACGTTAGGCGCGCAGTCGGGTGCTACCCCGCGCCGACGGCTGGTCCGCTGGCGATCGCACTCCACATCGCGTCGCTCGCGTGTTGCCATGACCAGAACGACACCCCCTTGGCGCCGTGGGCCGCCGACGTGTTGATGAAGGCGCCGATCTCGTCGCCCGTGGGCGTGCCAGGAGGGCCACCGTCGAGACTGCCGTCGTACG
>DATAES010000191.1:0-44381 GCA_036257895.1 Acidimicrobiales bacterium | reverse complement strand
CTTGGTGCTCGAGAAGCAGGGGCTCGTCGGTGGTTCGACAGCGATGTCGGGCGGCATCGTCTGGGTTCCGAACAACTCCGTGATGCGAGCAGACGGAGTGGCCGACTCGTACGAGGACGCTATGGCTCACTTCGAAGCCGTCGTCGGCGATGTCGGTCCCGCCTCATCGTTCGAACGTCGTCATGCGTTTCTCACGGCCGGGCCGGAGATGGTGTCGTTCCTCCAGCAGCGCGGCGTCCGCTTCGTCCACTGTCCGGGTTACAGCGACTACTACTCCAACGCGAAGGGCGGCCACGACGTGGGCCGGGGGATCGAGCCCGTCCCTTTCGACGGTCGAGCCATCGGGGGTTGGTTGCAGAAGTTGCAGCCGGGACTCGCGCAAAGCCTTGGACTCGCGGTGATGACGAACGAAGCGCGGTCGCTGTCCCACTACAACCGCAGCCTTCGCAGCTTTGCCATCTCGGGCCGGGTCGTTCTGCGAACCTACGCGGCTCGAGCCCGACGTCAGGCGCTCCTGACGAACGGAGCGTCCCTGATCGCGCAGATGCTCGAGATCGCGCTCGAACTCGGGATCCCGATCTGGACAGAGGCGCCGCTCGACGACCTGATCGTCGAAGGTGGCCGCGTTGTCGGGGTTCGCACCATGCGATCGGGCACGCCGGTGTCCGTCGGAGCCCGTCGAGGCGTCCTGCTGGCGGCCGGCGGGTTCGCCCACAACCGGCAGATGCGAGCAGAGCACGGAGGCGATCAACCGAACCAAGCGAAGTGGTCGATCGCGAACGCGGGTGACACCGGCGAAGCGCTGCAGGCCGCAATCCGGCTCGGCGCCAAGACGGACCTGATGGATGAGGCATGGTGGTTGCCGTCACCCCGGACGGGAAGGTTCGGTCAATCGACGCTCGATCAGGCCCGTCAGCGTCCGCGGACGATCTACGTCGATGCTGCGGGACAGCGGTTCGTCAACGAGTCGAACTCGTACATGGAAGTCGGCAAGGCGATGTACGCCCGCGACAAGACCAGCCGCGCCGTTCCGTGCTGGCTGATCTTCGACGATCGTTACCGCAAGCGGTACGCACACGTGCGATCCCGTCCTGGTCGCTTCCCGCGTGAAGTCCTCGAGAGCGGTCGACTGAAGCAGGCCTGGACCCTCGACGATCTCGCCGGGATGTGCGGCATCGACGCTGCCGGTCTCTCGGAAACCGTCGAGCGATTCAACGAGAACGCCGCCAAGGGCATCGACCCTGACTACGGGCGTGGCGAGTCGGCGTACAACCGGGCGTTGGGTGATCCCAACCGCAAGGTCCATCCGTGCCTCGGCCCGATCGACGAACCTCCGTACTACGCGTGTGAGGTGGTGCCGGGAGACATCGGCACCTGCGGTGGCCTCCTGACCAACGAACACGCCCAGGTCCTGGACCTGCAGGACCAGCCGATCGAAGGCCTGTACGCGACCGGCAATGGCACTGCGACCGTGATGGGACGCCACTATCTCGGGCCGGGCGCGAGCATCGCCAACACCATGGTCTTCGGGTACGTCGCGGCGCGACACGCCGCCGACCTCAGATCAGCGTCACCTCATCCCGGCGAACGGTGATCGCGTGGGTAGGGCACTTGCGCGCTGCGGCGATGATTTTCTGCTCAGGCGCGCCAGATGGATCGACGACGAACGCGATCGTGTCGTCGTCGAGGTCGAACGCGCCGGGCGCCTCGTAGACACAGTTGCCCGAGCCCATGCACACATCACGATCGATTTCGACGTCGAGGCTCACGGAGCGATCGTACGAACATGACTGATTTTTCGAAAGTCAACTTCTTCACCAACCGAGAAATACAGGACGACCCCTATCCGTACTTCGACTGGGTGCGTGAGCAGGGGCCCGTGTGGCAAGAGCCCCGCTACGGCGTGTTCATGATCACGGGCCACGCGGAGGCGATGGCCGTGTACGGCGACCCGGCCACGTTTCCGCCTCACGACGAAGCGTCGGGGATCTATTCGTCGTGCAATGCAGTGAGCGGGCCGTTCGTGAAGTTCTCCGTACCAGTCGAGGGTGACGACATCAGCGAGGTCATCACGAAGTACCGGCACGAGTTGCCGTTCAGCGATCAACTCCCGTCCTTCGACCCGCCGAGGCACACGGATCATCGCCATCTGCTGATGAGGCTGATCACACCGAAGCGGCTCAAGGAGAACGAGGACTTCATGTGGCGCTTCGCCGACCGTCTGATCGACGGCTTCCTCGACGAGGGATCGTGCGAGATCGTCAGCGCGTACGCGGAGCCCTTCACGCTCACCGTCGTCGCCGACCTCGAGGGCGTCCCCGAAACAGATCACTCGCTGTTCCGCGACCGGTTGGCGTCGGTGCATCAGGAGATGGGCCACAAGCCGCTGGAGTTCTTGTATGAACGATTCAGCGCGTACATCGAGGATCGCCGCCGGGAACCTCGCAACGACATCCTGACCGGTCTGGCTACAGCGACATTCCCTGACGGATCGACTCCGGAAGTGAGCGACGCTGCGTTGATCGCCGCCAATCTCTTCGCCGGCGGTCAGGAAACGACCGTGCGGCTGCTGTCCTTCGCGCTGCGGATGCTCGGCGAGCGGCCCGACTTGCAACAGCTCCTCCGCGACGACCGCGAGCGCATTCCCAACTTCATCGAAGAGACGCTCCGACTCGAGAGCCCCTTGCGAACGCAGTTCCGCATGGCGCGCGTCCGCACCGACCTCGCCGGCAGCGACGTTCCCGCGGGCGGAACGGTCATGCTCGCACCCGGCGCATGCAACCGTGACCCTCGCGTGTTCGAGAGCCCGAACGTGTTCGACATCGACCGTCCGAACGCGCGCCAGCACATCGCGTTCGGGCATGGCATCCACACGTGTGCGGGAGCACCCCTGGCCCGCGCCGAGGGTCGGGTGACGCTCAGCCGGTTCCTCGACCGCACGACCGACATCACGATCTCCGAAGACGAGCACGGCCCGGCCGGCGCCCGCCACTACGACTACCTGCCGACGTTCTTCCTCCGTGGCCTCCAACGCCTCCAGCTCGACTTCACGCCCACCACCACGAAGGTTGGATGAGAACGGGCGCTATGGCGCCCGTTTCTCCCCGGAGTTCGCTGTTGCGGTGGACATGATCAGCTTCGTCTGTGCATACGGCGGGCCGGCTGTCGTGCCACCGTCGATCGGCATCACGATCCCCGTCACCTGCGCCGCACGATCACTGGCGAGGAACACCACCGCGTTGGCGACGTCTTCGGGTTGGGCCTCGCGTTCGAGCGGTTGCATGTACCGCAGCACAGGCCCCATGTCGTAGTTCGTGATCCCGGTACGGATGTGGGCGGGCGTGAGGCAGTTGACCCGGATGCCGTACGGCGCGAGATCGATCGCCATGCACTTGGTCACGTGAGCAACCGCCGCCTTCGATGCTCGATAGGAGATCATGCCGACGCCGGCGTTCACGGCGGCGATGGAGGCGTTGTTGATGATCGAGCCGCCGCCGTTGTCCTTCATGTAGCGCGCCGCGCGCTGGGCTCCAGCGATGACGCCGAAGAGATTGACGTTCATGATGCGGGTGAAGTCGCTGAGGTCATCCGGGAGAAAGCGTTTCAGCGGGCTGCCGATCCCCGCGTTGTTGAACATGACGTGGAGCCCACCGAAACGCTCGACGGCGAAATCCACCAAGGCCTGAACCTGGTCCGCGTCGCCGACGTCGGTCTGCTGGAACGCCACTGCCTCACCCAGATCAGCCGCCACGCGTTCGCCTTGGTCCACGTCGAGATCGGCGATCACGACCTGCGCGCCCTCGCCGACGAGCACCTCGGCGGTCGTCCGTCCGATGCTGCCCGCACCGCCCGTGATGATCGCGACTTTTCCTTCGAGCTCCTTCGCCCTCATGCGGCGCACCATACGGTCTCGCGTTGACGGCCGCCACGGATTCGTGTCATCGTCCCTTGACACGAATGTCGGAGCCGGACGAGTCGGGAGCGCAGCGTGACGGTCATCGAGGAGCGAGACCTCTACTACGACCCGTATGACGTCGACATCAACGCCGACCCGTACCCGGTGTTCCGACGACTCCGCGAAGAAGCTCCGCTCTATTACAACGACAGTCACGACTTCTACGCCGCCAGCCGGTACGACGACGTCGAGCGCGGGCTGAAGGATCGTGAGACGTTCATCTCCGGACGCGGTGGCGTACTCGAGCTGATCAAGTCCGGCATCGAGATCCCGCCCGGAACGGTGATCTTCGAGGATCCGCCGACCCACACGATTCACCGCGGTCTGCTGTCGCGAATGTTCACGCCGCGCAAGGTGGCGGCGCTCGAACCGCACATCCGCAAGTTCTGCGCGGACGCGCTCGATCCGCTCGTCGGTTCCGATCGCTTCGACCTGATCGCAGACTTCGGCGCGCTGATGCCCATGCGCGTGATCGGCATGCTCCTCGGCATCCCCGAGCAGGATCAGGCGGCGCTGCGGGACCAGACCGACGACAACCTGCGCACCGAGCCAGGACAGCCGATGAAGCAAGCGAACGCGTTCGCGAGCGGCGAGAACTTCGAGGACTACCTCGATTGGCGAGTCGAGCACCCCTCGGACGACATCATGACCGAGTTGCTCAACGCCGAGTTCGAGGACGAGTCCGGTGTGCGTCGCTGTTTGACACGCCAAGAGCTCGTCACCTATCTCGCGGTGGTCGCGGGTGCGGGCAACGAGACGACGACACGGTTGATCGGTTGGACCGGAAAGGTTCTGGCCGAGCACCCCGATCAGCGACGCGAGATCGTCGAAGATCGCTCTTTCGTCAACGATGCGATCGAGGAGATCTTGCGGTTCGAGCCACCCGCGCCACACGTCGGCCGCTACGTCGCATGCGATTCCGAGATACAGGGACGAGTGGTGCCCGAAGGAAGCGCAATCCTGTTCCTCGTCGGCGCCGCCAACCGCGACGATCGCCGATTCCCGAACGGCGACGTGTTCGACATCCACCGCAAGGCGGTCTCACACGTGACCTTCGGTTACGGCGCGCACTTCTGCCTCGGTGCGGCGCTGGCCCGACTCGAAGGACGGGTCGCGCTCGACGAGTTGCTCAACCGCTTCCCGGAGTGGGACGTGGATCTGGTCAAGGCGAGGATCGCCCCGACGTCGACCGTTCGGGGATGGGAGACGCTTCCGGTTGTCGTGGGCTGAGGCCCGCATTTCGAAGGAGAGGGATCCGAATGGGTTTGTTGGACGGCAAGGTCGCAGTCATCACCGGCGCCGGTTCAGGGATGGGGAAGGCATCGGTGATGGTCTTCGTGCGTGAAGGCGCGAAGGTGGTCGCCGGCGACATCAGCGGGGCGGAGAAGGACACTGCTGCAGAGGCGGGCGATGGTGTGCTGCCCGTTCACTGCGACGTGACGACCGAGGACGACATCGCCGCACTCGTACTCGCGGCGGTCGACGAGTTCGGCCGGCTCGACATCATGCTCAACGTCGCCGGCATCGCAGAAGGAGCGATGGTCGCGGACCTGACGCAGGACCACTACGACCGCACGATGGACGTAGACCTCCGCGGCGTGATGTTCGGCATGAAGCACGGGATCAAGACGATGCTCGCCGGGGGCCAAGGCGGAGCGATCGTGAATTGGTCGTCGATCGGTGGATTCGGTGGGACACCGTTCACGAGCGTGTACAGCGCGGCGAAGGCGGGCGTCATCACCGCAACCAAGTGCGCAGCGGTCGAGTACGGGCCACATGGGATTCGCGTGAACGCGGTGTGCCCCGGCTTCATCCACACCGAGATCATGGGCGCTCATCCCGAGTTCATGCCCGGCATCCTCGAGAAGGCCGCTCTCGGACGCGGCGGACAAGCGAACGAGGTCGCGGAAGTCGCGGCCTTCCTCGCGTCGGACAAGGCGTCCTTCGTGTCGGGCGCGATCATCCCGGTCGACGGCGGCTGGTCCGCGAAGATCGCGTGAAACCGGCGCCGTTCGAGTACCACCGGCCCGCGACGCCAGCGGAAGCGGTCGAACTGCTGGCCGACCTCGGCGACGACGCGAAGGTCCTGGCCGGTGGCCAGAGCCTCATTGCGCTGTTGGCATTGCGCCTCGCCGTGTTCGGTCACCTCGTCGACATCGGTCGCATCCCCGAGCTGCGTGGCATCGAACGACGCAACGGGTCGCTCTGGGTGGGCGCCGGAACGACCGACGCCGAGGTCGGACGGAGCGCCGAGGTCGCGGCCGCGGTGCCCCTGCTGGCAAAGGCGACGCCGTTCGTCGGACACTTCCAGATCCGCAACCGCGGCACCGTCGGTGGCTCGATGGCGCATGCTGACCCGGCCGCGGAGTACCCATCGGTCGCGCTTGCGCTCGACGCGACGATGCACGTCCTCTCGGCGGAGGGCGCACGCACGATTGCGGCCCGCGACTTCTTCGACGGCGTATGGAGCACGTCGATGGGCGACGACGAACTCCTCGTCGGCATCTCGTTCCCTGTGTGGGAGGGCCGGAGCGGATTTGCCGTCGAGGAGATCGCGCGGCGCCACGGCGACTTCGCGATCGCCGGGGCGACGGTCGGTGTCGAGCTCGACCACGACGACCGCATCGCCCGGTGTGCCATCGGGCTGCTGGGAATGGGATCGACGCCAGAGCGGGCGACGGCAGCCGAGGAGCACGTGCATGGGCGCCGCGTAGCAGAGATCGACACCGCGGAGCTCGGCCGCCTTGCGATCGAGGACCTCA
Organism: Acidimicrobiales bacterium; assembly: GCA_036257895.1. Taxonomy (GTDB): domain Bacteria; phylum Actinomycetota; class Acidimicrobiia; order Acidimicrobiales; family JACDCH01; genus DATAES01. The sequence continues at coordinate 37,664 of DATAES010000191.1, read as the reverse complement.
CCGCGATCCCGGCCGATCTACACGGTTCCGCGATGTACCGCCGGCGGGTCGGCGCCGTCATGGTGGCGCGGGCGTGGACGAGGGCGAGCGAGGAAGCAAGGCATGGCTGAGGTTCAACTCCAGGTGACAGTCAACGGCCAACAACGAACGGCGACGGTGGAACCCCGCGTGACCCTTGCCGACTTCCTACGTGACGAGTGCCGCCTGACGGGAACGCATCTCGGCTGTGAACACGGCGTCTGCGGCGCGTGCACCGTCTTGGTGGACGGCAGCGCGGTCCGTTCGTGCTTGATGTTCGCCGTGCAGGCTGATGGCGCGGACGTCACGACGATCGAAGGCATCGCGGCGGCGGACGGTGAGCTGTCGCCTGTGCAGGCCGCCTTCCGTGACTGCCACGGGTTGCAGTGCGGGTTCTGCACACCAGGCTTCGTCGTTTCGGTGACTGCGTTCCTCCGCGACAATCCGTCGCCCGACGACGAAGACATCCGAGACGCGCTGGCCGGGAACCTGTGCCGGTGCACCGGCTACCAGGGGATCATCCAGGCCGTTCGCCGTGCGGCGGAGACGAGCGGATGACCGACATCGCACCCGACGGCGCGACCCGCTACGCGGGCGCCCGAATCAACCGGGTCGAAGACGCGCGCCTGCTGACCGGCCGTGGCACGTTCGTGGACGACATCTCGCTGCCCGGGATGCTCCACGCGTACTTCGTGCGGAGCCCCGTCGCGCGCGCTGCCATCCGCGGGATCGACACGTCGACGGCGCGCGCACTTGGCGGAGTCCGTTTCGTATTCACGGCGGCAGACCTGAACCCGTCCGCCAGAGAGCAATGGCACACGTCGATGGGACCAAAGAGCCCGGAGACACCGCGCCCGCCGCTCGCGGACGACGAGGTGCGATTCGTCGGCGACCCGGTGGCGCTCGTCATCGCCGACAACCGGTATGTCGCCGAGGATGCGGCGGAACTCGTCGAGGTCGACTACGACCCCTTGCCCGCGGTCGTGGACTACGCGACCGCGCAAGACGCGGACGCGCTCGTGCACGCCGCTCACGGATCCAACCTCGTCGGCGAGCTCGCGGGCCTCCCGGAGTCCGAGCTCGATGACGTGTTCGCGTCGGCCACCCACGTGGTGAGCGAGACGATCCGTCAGCAGGCCTACACCGCGGTCCCGATGGAGGGCCGTGGGCTCGTCGTCGACTATTCGCCCGCAACGTCCGAGCTCACGATCTACGCCGCGACCCAGTCGCCGCACGAGGTGCGGATGTTCTGCTCGCGCCTGCTCGGGGTCCCTGAGCACCGCATCCGCGTGGTGATGCGGGACACCGGAGGCGGGTTCGGACAGAAGGTGATGGTGCAGCGCGACGAGATGTGCCTGATGCTCGCTGCGCCCAAGGTCGGCGTTCCGGTGAAGTGGGTCGAGGACCGACGCGAGAACCTGCTCGCGGCCGGCAAGTCGCGGCAGGAACACGCGAACGTGAAGATGGCCTTCGATGAGGACGGCGCGATCCAGGCCACCTTCATCGATTTCGTATCCGACTGCGGTGCCTATCCGACGCCCTGGCCGGTCATGACCGCGGCTGCCGTGGGAGCGCTCTTCTCCGGTCCGTACCGGGTTCCGCGCGCGACGTTCAAGAGCCAGGCCGTCTACACGAACACGGTGGGCCGCACCGCGTATCGCGGACCGTGGCAGTTCGAGTCCCTCGCCCGCGAAGTCATGCTCGACATCGCGGCGCGGGAGATGGGCATCGACCCGGTCGACCTGCGTCGTCGCAACCTGCTTCGCCGCGACGAGCTGCCGTACACGAATCCGATCGGGATGACGTACGACAGCATCTCACCGCTCGAGACGTTCGAGCAGGCGTTGTCGATGCTCGACTACGAGGCCTTCCGGCGCGAGCAGGCCGAGGCCCGAAAAGCTGGCCGCCATCTCGGGGTGGGGACGTCGAACTACGTCGAGCCGTCGACGCCCGGCTACGGGTACTACGGCACGGAGGCCGCGACGATCCGGGTCGAGCCGTCAGGGATGGTGAACGTGTACATCGCCGGAGGCTCGACGGGGAACAGCCTCGAGACCACAGTTGTGCAGCTGACCGCTGACGCGTTAGGTGTCCGCATCGAGGACGTCAACACGATCCAGGGTGACACCGCCGTGACCGGGTTCGGAGCCGGAGTCGCCGGCAGCCGAAGCGGCTCGATGACGGCCGGCGCGGTGCACGCAACCGCGGCGATCCTGCGCGAGCGCATCAAGGCGATCGCGGCCCACAAGCTCGAAGCCGCGACCGAGGACATCGAGCTCGCGGACAGCCGCGCGCACGTGCGAGGTACACCCGCAGTCGGTGTCACGTTCGCAGAGCTGGCCACGACCGCCTACTTCGGCGCCGCTCTTCCTCCCGACGTGCCGCCGGGGCTCGAAGCCACTGCGCGGTACGCGAGCGTCGCGCAGTCGATCTGGGTGAACGCGACACATGTCTGCACGTGCGAGATCGACATCGAGACCGGGCAGGTCACGCTGTTGCGCTACATCGTCAGTGAAGACTGCGGTCCGATGATCAACCCCAACGTCGTCGAGGGCCAGATCGCGGGCGGGACGGTGCAGGGCATCGGCGGCGCGCTGTACGAGCACCTTGCCTACGACGAGCACGGCAACCCGATCTCCACGACGTTCATGGACTATCTGATCCCTACGGCTGCGGAAGTTCCGATGATCGAGTACGGCCACATCGAGACGCCGAGCCCGGGCCCGGGCGGCTACAAAGGCGTCGGCGAAGGCGGGGCGATCGGCGCTCCACCAGCGGTCGTCAATGCGGTCAACGACGCGCTCGCACCGTTCGGTGTGCGCGCCACGCAGCTGCCACTGAGCCCTGACCGGATCGTCGAGCTGCTCGACCGTGACACCGGCTGAGCAACAGCGGCGCCGTTACGACAGCCCGATACGACGACAACGCGTCGCGGAAACGCGCGAGCGGATCGTCGCCGCCGGCGTGGAGCTGCTCCACGGCTTTCCGATTTGGAACTGGCGCGCCCTGACCCACCGTGCCGTCGCCGAATACGCCGGCGTCGCCGAGCGCACGGTGTACCGATACTTCGGCAGCGAACGCGAGTTGCGTGACGCGGTCATGTCCCGCATGGAGCAAGAGGCCGGAATCGAACTCGAAGGTCTCGACCTCGACGAGGTGCAAGACGTCGCGGTGCGGATCTTCGAGCATGTCTCGAAGTTCCCGATCGAGCCGCGGACACCACGCGACCCAACCGTTGCCGAGGCGAACGAACGGCAGCGCAAGGCACTCTTGGAAGCTGTGCGTCGAGCCGCCAAGGGATGGCGCGCAAACGACCGGGTGATCGCGGCCGCGATGCTGGACGTGCTGTGGGCGCCGGTCGCGTTCGAACGGCTGGTGACCGACTGGGACCTCGATCCCAAGGAAGCGACCACGGCGATCACCTGGACGATCAGGCTCATCGAGCGCGCCCTCGACGAAGGACCTCGGCCGAGATGACGCTGACGCCCTCAGCCCGGTGGTCGCCGACCCCACGCGGAGATCAGCGGCGGTGTCGTCACGTCCAGTTCTCCGGCGCCCACGGCGCGCAGGTGCGCATCGATCTCGTCCGCGGTCGCGTGTCCGCCGGCGATCAGCCCGGCTCGAACCTGGTTCACGTTCGCGGTCTCGAGCTGCGCTCCGGCCGCCAACGCCATCGGCATGAATGCATCGGCGGCAACGTCCACCAGCCCTGCCTCACGCAGCAGCCGCGGCAGCCTGCGCCCGAACTCGAGATCCACGCCGCGTTGCGCCAGCAGTGCCCGGAAGCCGGCCCGGATCTTGTTGGCGAGCCGCTGCTCGGGCCCGACGACATCCACGCACGCCAGTGGCTGCATGGCTGGATCGAAGTCCTCGATCAGCAGCCAGCCCCCAGGGCGCAGCGCGGCGACCAGGTTCTGCAACGCCGCCTCGCGCTGCGGCACGTGAACGAGGACGAGTCGGGCGTGGACGAAGTCGAAGACACCCGGTGGGTCGTCAGCCGCGACATCGTGTCGACGAACTTCCACGTTGTGCCCGGCCGCTTCGTGCACCCATGACTCGTCGATGTCAGTGGCGAACACGCGGCCCGACGGTCCGACTTTCGAAGAAAGCATTCGAGGAACGGACGGTCCACCTGCGCCCACCTCCCAGCAGTGCCAACCGCTCGCCACACCGAGCGCTTCGACGTGGCGGAACGTGACTGGGTTGAACAGCGCAGCAAGGCTGTCGAAACGCTGCCCGGCCTCGGAACCCTGGTTGTCCAGCAGGTAGCCGCGAGCCGAGGCGGACGTCGGATCGGTCATTCATCCATATTTCCTCATCGATCCGATGACGGGCCCCGCCGTGCGCACTCGGCGCTCAGGACGGTTGTCGCAGCCGACGGAACGCAGCTCGCAGCACAATGACGATGCCGCTGCCTGTCGCGGCCAGCGGTGCGAGCAACTCTTCGAAAGGCAGGCCGGCGATGTGGGCAACTGTCATGGGGAGCTCGCCTCGTACTGGTCATGGCGATGGAACCACGACAGGTCGCCCTCGTTGCGGCCGAGCGGCGCGCGGTCGAGCCACTGCCACATGTTCCACAGCGCGTCGACTCCTCGCGCGTAAGCGGAATAGGTGTGGTACACGATGCCGTCGTCGAGCGCGAATGCGCTCATGCCGGGATTCTCGTAGGGCAGCTGCGCGGGATCGACTTGCCAACCTTCGAGCGGCTGGAAGTTGTAGGACCCGCCCGTCGCGACCGACTCCTCGGTGAAGGACACGTTGAAGTCGAAGTTGAATTCGCTCCGCCCGGACGACGCCCACGGAAAGCTCCATCCCATCCTCTCGCGATAGGCCAGCAGCTTGTCGAGCGGCGCACGAGAGACGGCGGTGAAGGCGACGTCGTGATTTTGGAGATGGACATGGGTCTCGTCGAAGCCGTCGGCAACGGACGAGCAGCTCGGACAACCTTCGTCCCAGTCAGGGCCGAACATGAAGTGGTACACGAGCAACTGCGAACAGCCGCGGAACAGGTCGGCGAGCGTGGCCTCTCCGTCCTCGGTGTCGAACAAGTAGTGCTCGTCGATCCGTACCCACGGCAAGTCCCGCCGCTGACGGGCGAGGTCGTCGTTCAGGCGGGTCAGCTCCTTCTCGGCCTTGAGCAACGCGAGCCGAGCGTCGAGCCACTCCTCACGGGTTCCGGTGTGGTGATCCGTCATTGCGTGCTCCTTCTGTTGTCAGTCGTTCGTCGGCCGCTCGTCGGGCCCGGCCTCACCGCCCGTCGCCGCGATCGCCAGCCGGCCGAGATAGTGGTCCCAACCCTGGGTGTGATCGCTGATTGCGTCGTCCGGTAATCCGCTGTGCACCAGCCGGACGCGTGTCTTGTCGCCTTCGGGGTGCAGCGTGATCTCGATGGTGGTCGAGCCCGCCGGGATCGGGTGGCCCTCCTGGTCCCAACCGAAGGTGAACACCACCTTCTCCTTTGGCACCACTTCGACGTACTCCCCAGCCGACGAGAACTGGCCCGCGACCAGCACGCGGTAGACGCCGCCCGGCCGAGGGTCGATCTCGGCGACCGTGCCTTGCCACTCGATGTGTTTGTCGGGCTCGGTGAGGAACGGCCAGATGGTCTCCGGCGTGGCGTCGATCATGATCTCGCGAACGAGCTCAGCCATCAGTTCGTGCCTTTCGTTTGTCGCTTGTCGACTTGTGCGGCCTCGGCGGCATCGCGGAGTCGCTCGAGGCCGGACGTCCAGTACTCGTCGAGGAAGGAACGCAGCTCGGCCACGGTCTCGGTGTTGGCCCTGTACAGGCGGCGAGTACCGTCGCGGCGCTCGATCACGAGGTTGGCCTCCTTGAGGACGGCCAGGTGCTGGGAGATCGCGGGCCGGCTGACGTCACGAAACCGATCGGCGATGTCGGTGGCCCGAAGCTCGTGTGACCACACCATTCGAAGAATTTCCCGGCGCCGGGGCTCGGCAACCGCTTTGAGCACCGCGTCCACGGGAGGATCGTAAGCAGACTCTTACGTAAGAGTCAACTAAATAATGCCGTGGCCAACTACATAGACAAACCGATATACTGTCTTCCATGACCCCGGCGCAGCTCATCCGAGCCGTGCGGCGACGCCGCGGACTGACCCAGGCGCAGCTCGCAGCACGTGCAGGCACATCGCAGCCCGTGGTCTCCGCGTACGAGCACGGCCGGCGTGATCCGACGTTTGCCACGCTGGCGAAGTTGATCGAAGCCGGCGGCGAGCAACTGGAGATCGACGCTGCGCCACCGATGCCCGATCTGCCTGCAGCTCGAGACGCGCACGAGCACAACCGCCGCCTGCTCGACGTGCTGTCCCTGGCGGACGCGCTCCCGGCGCGTCGCCGCAGCGTGGTCTTGGGCGCACCTCGCATGGTCTCGTCGTGACAACCCTCACGCTCGCACAGCGCGTCGTCGCGCTCGACGACGCGCTGGCGAGGATCCCGCATGCGTTCGGCGGCGCCATCGCGCTCGCTTACTACGCAGAGCCGCGGGCCACGATCGACATCGACCTCAACCTGTTCGTCGGCGTGGATCGCTACGACCGCGTTGCGACGCGACTTGCGGCGCTCGGTGCCGACGCCGATGACCCGGCCGTCATCGAACGAGTACAACGCGACGGACAGGTGCGCGTCTTCTGGGACGAGACTCCTCTCGACTTGTTCTTCGCCTACGACCGATTTCACGACGCCGCAGCTGCCGCCCGCCACAAGGTGCCGTTCGCTGATACGACCATCCCGATCCTTTCGGCGAGCCACCTCGTCGTGTGCAAAGTCGTGTTCAACCGAGCCAGGGACTGGGTCGACATCGACGCCATGCTCGCTTCCGATGTCCAGCTCGACGTGGCCGAAGTCCTGCGTTGGGTCGGACGAATCGCCGGCGACGCAGACCCGCGGTATGAACGCGTCGCCGCACTTGTCACGCGACGCTGACGCGCCCGACTTCACGGCACCTCTCATTCTGGCGTCAATCGGGGCGCATATGCGCACGCGTTGACGCCAGAACGGAGACTCGGTCGAGCGCCCCGCAGTCGGTAGGAAAACCAATGGCACGAAGTCGCGCCTACGCTGCGCCGATGCAGGCTCGAGCGCGGGAGAACGTCGTCGACGCGCGGCCACTTCCCCACCCACGGGCGCGCGATCAGGCTCGCTACCTCCGGACGATCCTGCGTGATCCACAACCGGTGCTCGACGAACTGCGTCAGCGCTACGGCCCGATCGTCGGACTCGGGGCCGGTCCGCTGCGCATGGCGATCGTCGGTGATCCCGTTGCGCTGCGCGAACTGTTCGGAACGCCCACCGATGCGTTTCGATGGGGCCACCGGTACAACGTGCTCGGGTTCGTCGTAGGCGAAGGTTCGATGATCGTGTCCGACGGAGCGGACCACAAGCGCCGTCGTGGCTCCGTTCAGGCGGCATTCAGCCGGCGGCGGCTCAACGGTTGGATCCCGATGATCGTCGAGCGCACCGACGTCGCTATCGACCGCGTGGCGAAGCAACTCGGTGATCGCGAGGAACTCATCGACCTCTATCCAGTCGGTCGTGCGCTCGTGCTCGACATCGTGGTGCGCGCGCTCTTCGGTGAACACATGGCGTCACGGGTCGACGAGATCGGCGAACGATTCCGTGGACCGCAGGACTACCTGGAATCACCGGCGATCAAACAGATCCCTCATCCCATCCCGTTCACGACGCGGGCGCGTGTGCGCGCGGATCGGAAGGCGTTGGATGCGATCATCGACGAAGCGATCGCGGCGCACCGCTCCCATCCGTCGGGTGACCCGCTCGACGTACTCGAGTCGCTCGTCGTCGACGGCAACCTCACCGACGCCGAGATCCGCGATCAGGTGGTGACCTTGCTCGGCGCGGGCTTCGACACGACGTCGGCAAGCCTCTCGTGGATGTTGTGGTGTGCGTCGCTGACGCCGGGTCTGTGGTCGCGACTGCGGACAGAGGCCGACGAGGTGTACGGCCCGGTCGACGCGCCCACTCATGCGAACGAATCGGTCCTCGCGCAACTCGACCTCGCCAACCGCGTGATGCGTGAGACGACACGGCTGCATCCCGCAGGTGTCATCTCACCTCGCCAGGCGGCCCGCGACGTCGTCGTCGGGGGCTATCGCATCCCGAAAGGCACGCTCATACTGTGGTCCGCGCATCTCGCCGGCAGGGATCCGGATGCCTGGACGGACCCGCTGGTCTTCGACCCGGACCGGTTCATCGACCCCGCACCCGAACAACGCGCGCTCGCCGACATCGCTTGGGTCCCGTTCGGGCGCGGGGCTCGCAACTGCATCGGCTTCGCGCTCGCCCAGATGGAGCTCACGCTCATCATTGCCCGCCTCGCGCAACGCCTCGACGTGTCGACCACGAGTACGCAGAAACCTCGACCCGTCGGCATGGTCGTCAACCGCCCGACGGGCGGCGCCCCGATGCGGGTCGAAGTGCGTTCCTGACCGATGGCTTGGCTGCCGCCTGACAGTCTGCGCGCATCACATCAGCCGCCCACAATGGTCGCGGCGAGCGCCATCCGATGGTCCTTCGCCCAAGGTGGCCCCATCCTTGCCCGAGGACCACGCAAGACCTCGTCGGACCGTTCGCCGAGCATCTTGGCCGCCCGAGCTTCTACGTCCTTGGCGTTGTAGAGATGCACTTCCCACGCACGAGCGTGCGCGAGTTCGGAAAGCACCTGGCGGTACATGATGGCGTCGGCGCGGGCCTCATACGGCGCTCGACGTTGGACGGCAATGTCCTCGGGAAAGTCGAGCGGCCAGACCCGCAGTGAGATGGACACGACCGGCTCGGGCAGCGCGCCTGCAATCTCGTCGAGCGCGGCCGAAGTCGCACGTACGACCGACGCTTGCACCTCGGCGACCAGCGCGCATGTGGCCGCGATGTCGAGACGGTGGCTCTCGTAGTGGATCGGGGCCGGCGACATGCCGGGTTCGACCAGCTCGATCCGCCGACGGTCCACGACCTCGTGGTCAGTCGACGCCGTTACGGCCACCGCCCAGCCGAGATGATCGGCAATGCCCAGACGCACGGCATCGATTCTCGCGTGAGGCAAACCAGATGGTTGACGCACCTGAGTGCCGTGCCCAGGGCAATCGGCGTCGTCCCCACCAACTCACAGGTAGCCTGCGTCGACGATGACATCGCGAAAGCCGCCTGGCGTGGCGTGGGAGTCATGGGTCGAGAAGCAGATTCGCGAAGCGCGTGAGCGCGGTGAGTTCGACGACTTGCCCGGCCACGGAAAGCCGTTGCCCGACCTCGACCGGCCACGGGACGAGCTGTGGTGGGTCCGCAAGAAGCTGCAACGCGAAAGCGTGTCGTACTCTCCGCCCGCGATCTCCCTTCGTCGAGAGCTCGACGAAGCGCTCGAACGAATCGCGACAGCGACCTCGGAGTCAGTGGTGCGCGAGATCGTCGCTGCGATCAATGACCGCATCCGGTACGTCAACTCACACACCATCAGCGGGCCACCGACCACGGCCGCCGTGCTCGACGTCGAGGAGACGGTCCAGCGGTGGCGACGCGAACGGCATGAGCCGACAAGGCCAACCGGAAGCGAGCGCGTCGACGACGCTTGACGCTTCGGACTCTGTACGTGCTCAGGTCATCGAGTGGTGATGCGGCCGTGCTCGAGCCAAGTTCGCAACTCGGGATCAAGGCGGATGGCGGCGTCTTCGTACAGCGCGAGATCGTCATCGGTAAGCGTCTCGCGCCACCGCCCGTTCGTGCCCTTGTAGAAGAACCTGGCGGCGCCACCTTCGAACACCATCGAGGCAAGGTCGTTCTCGCCTCGTGCCTCTTCGCGCATGGCGTCGATGCCGACGTCGGCGAGCAACGCGGGCCATGCCTCCTCGGCGACGGCGATGTCGAGGAACGCCGCGATACGCCTCATCTCTACTTCGGTGTCGGCAAGGAGATCGTTGTAGTGCACGAACATGATGTTCGGTGCGTCACGTGCGGCCCACCATGTCGCAAGGTGATGGTGGTGTGACCAGTACGGCCAGCCGTCGGGCTCCCACTCGAACCAGCCTTCCGCGATCCAGCGAGGCCAGAGCTGCCGTGGCGTCGCAGGACAGCGCGGGAACTCGGCGCCGGGCCGTGAAGGGTCGTTCAGCAACGAGTAGATCAGTTCGGTGTAGGCCGAGTAGTGGTTCCACAGCGACATGAACACGTCGCGGGTGTCGCGTCCCACGACGAGGTACTTCAGCTGGGGCAAGTAGGGCAGGCCGTCCGCCGCGAGATGACTCTTGACGAATCGGCGATGTCGCTGCGACTCGAGGCGCGCGAGCACCGGCTCGATCGGGTCCTGGAATCGGGCGTCGATCCATGGTGATGTCGCGGTCAAGTCCTCCACTGGTCCCGGTCCGAGCACCAGCGCGGCGACGATCCGCTGCGTCCATGTCGTTCCCGCCTTGTAGCCGGTCGTAATGACGATGTCGTCATCGCGGGGGACGAAGTCATCCCAACGCGTGCTGTCGAGATGATGGTTTCGATACTCGCGAGTTCGCTCCGGTCCGCCGCCCACGTCCGAAGTCTAGGAACAACCGGTCCTTGCGGACCGCACGACTTACCGCGCGTCGAACGCGAGCTCGAACGAACGCACCGCGCGGGCGAAGTGGTTCAGCTCCACGTCCGGCTCGGTCACGGCGCGCAAGTTGGTCCAGTCGCGAGTGAGCTTCCCGAGTAGGAGGTTGAGTTCGTAGCGGGCGAAATTGGCGCCGATGCAGAAGTGGGTGCCATAGCCGAACGCGACATGGTTGTTCGGTGAGCGGCGCACCTCGAAGGTGAACGGCTCGTCGAACACGTCCTCGTCTCGGTTCGCCGATGGGTAGGCGAGCATGATCCGATCGCCGGCATCGATCGTGGCGCCACGCAGCTCGACCTCTTGGGTGGCCTTGCGGAACATGTTGTTGAGCGGCGTGACCCAACGGATGACCTCATCGACGGCGATCGGCAGGTGTTCGGGTTCGGAGAACAACAGCTCCCACTGATCGTTGTGATCGCAGAACGCCCTCAGGCCGTGAGCGATCGCGGTGCGGGTCGTCTCCGAACCTCCGGACACGAACAGGCCGGTCTCGTGGAACACCGTCTCCACGGGCATCGGTGAGCCGTCGAGCATCGAGGCGTTGGCCCACGTCGACATCAGGCCATCGGCTGGGCAGCCACGGAACTCGTCGGTCTTCGTCGTCACCGTGGCCATCAGCTCCTGCAACGTCGGCATGAGCTCGATGAGCACGTCGGAGTCCATGTCCGCGGCGTCGAGACGCATGAGCCGCTCACTCCACATCTTCATGGTCGGCCACCACTCGTCCTCGTCGAGACCGAGCAACCACGCAGTGAAACGGGCCGGCAACTGTCCGGCGAGGTCCTCGATCACCTCGGTATGACCCTGGGGAGTGACCGGATCGACGAGGTCGTCGATCATTTCGGCCAGCTTGTCGGTCTTCGCCCTCACCGCCCCCGGCGTGAACCGGCGGTTGACCAGCCGACGTTGATGGAGGTGCACCGGGTCGTCGCTGGCGATCATGTTCGACTCGCCCGGCGACTCGTTGAGCCGGTACGCCGAATCAGACGAGAACAACTCAGGATGGCGCTCGACCCACAGCACGTCGGCATGCTTCGTGATGCACCAGATGCCCGACCGCTCGTCGCGGTGAACCGGGTCATTCGTCCGGCACCACGTCCACGCATCGTGCGGGTTCCGCTGCCAGAACGCTCGGTCGAGAATGTCGATCGTGGGAGCCCCAGTCGTCATGGCCGCCATCCTTACCCGCGCCGCGCTGTGTCCCGTTTCGGCGTTCGATCTGGCCCGTCTACGGCCACCACGTCCGCCAGAACGGCGATCCACCTCGCCTCGGTCGAGGTCTACGCCGCCGCATCGAACTTGCTCTCGCCGCTCGCGTCGACCTCGCGGCCGTCCATCCATGGCAACGACGCGGGACGCCAGGCGGCACGGTGCACGGCAACACGCGGTTCGAACTCGTCATCACGAACTGCGCGCACCTCGAACCCCGCGGTCGGAACGTCCGCCCGTTGCTGCACGTCGCAGAACATTCCCGGGACCCGAGTACCTGGATCAGCACGAAAGCCGGCGCGCTGCGCGGCGCGCGCCAACGGCTCGTCGTTGTCGTTCACTTCAAGGCTGAGGCGTGGCGCGTCCACGTTGTCCAGGAGCCACGCGACGAGCGCTGGAGCCGCGTCCTCACACTCCAAATCAGCTTGGGCAAGCACGTCGCCGGCGCCGTGCTGCCCGAACGCAGCCCAGCCGACCATCCTGCCGGCGTCGTCATCCAGGAGCAGGACCTGCTGACCCAACTCTCCTCGAGCGAGCGCCCAACCGAGCCCGCCCGGGTGCCAACCGGCCGGCCACGCCCGACTCGCGAGGGACTGGATTGCTCGTGTGTCCCGATCACCGGAGTGCAGGCGAGTCCGCATCACAGACATCCTGCATCGACCTGGGCTTCGTTATCCCGCTGCTCGCGGTTTGCCGAGCGTGGCAGCCTGTCCCGATGGCGGAACTGACCACCGAGACGATCGGCCACGTGCGCTTGCTCCGGCTCGATCGACCGGAACGAAAGAACGCGCTCACCCCTTCGCTCGGGTGGAGCATCGTGCGAGCGATCGGCCAAGCGAGCGCCGATGACGATGTACGGGTCGTCGGGTTGACGGGGAACGGCGACGCCTTCTGCTCCGGCCTCGACTTGGCCGACGGCGACGGCACCCCACCGGAGACTGGGCTGTCCGACCAGGAGCGGGTCCTCGACGAGAAGGGTTGGGTCGGTCGATTCCTGCTCGCGTTGCGGTTCGAGACGGACAAGCCTGTGGTCGCCGCTGTCAACGGCGCGGCAGTCGGTGCCGGGTTGTCCTTGGCGATGGCCGCCGACGTTCGAATCGCCGCGGACACAGCGCGCCTGCACCCGGGGTACCTGCGGGCCGGCACCTCACCCGATGGTGGCCTCACCTGGTCGCTCCCCACACTCGTCGGACACGAGGCCGCGATGCGATTCCTGCTCGAGTCTCGCTTCGTCGCTGCCGACGAAGCGCTGCGACGAGGGCTCGTGTCCGAGGTCGTGCCCGCGGAGCAACTCGAGACCCGGCTGATGGAGTTCTGTCAGACGGTTGCGGCACAGGCGCCGCTCGCCGTCCGCCGCACGAAGCGTCTGGTCGCCAGAGCACCGCTGGTCTCCGACATCGACGCTCGAGTGGTCGACGAGATCCGCTGTGCCCTCGCCGGCTTGAACACCGAGGATGGCCAGGAAGCAGTGCGAGCCATCATCGAAAGGCGCACGCCCGAGTTCCATGGACGGTGACGTGACCGATCGAGACGCGAGGCGGCAGGCCGCGGTCGATGAATTCCTCGACCTCCTGCGCCACCAACGACGGGGCGACGCCTGGGTCGGACAGACACCGGATTGGTACGGGCCCGTGGTGTTCGGAGGGATCAGTCTCGCACTCACGGTCAGCGCGGCGTGCCGTGACGCCCCGGCGGGTAGTCGGTTGCACTCGTTCCACGCCCACTTCCTGCGACCCGTGCTGGGCGGCAGAGAGATCGCATTCCGCAGCGACGTCTTGAAAGCCGGTCGCTCGTTCTGCCTGCACGTCGTCACCGCGTCACAGGACGACAAGGCCGTGATCAAGATGACGTGCTCATTCACGGCCGACACCGACGGGTACGTCTACGACCTGTCCGGCATCCCCGACGATGTGCCCGGCCCGGACGAGGTGACCGAGGTCGACGACGGCGAGTACGAGCCGGGGCCATGGGACGTGCGATGGCTCGGCCCCACCGAGCTTCGACCGGACGGCACCCGCCAGGCCACACACCGTCACTGGTTCCGCTTCGCGCGGCACCTCGGAGACGATCCGAACGTGCACACCGCGCTGCTCGGGTACGCCACCGACTGGACAGGCGTCGGCGGCCGACCGCTTCACCTCGACGGCGACACCACGGGCATGATCAGCCTCGACCACGCCGCCTGGCTCCACCGGCCCGTGCGCGCCGACGAATGGTTGCTGCAAGACGTCCAAAGCCTCGTCAATGCCGGCGGGCGCGGGACTCTCCGAGGAGTCATCCGCAACCAACGGGGTGAGATCGTCGCTTCGATGGCTCAGGAGATGCTCCTCCAACCCGTCACCGCCTCGTTGGACCAGGATGGTGGGCATGACCGACGCCGTCGCCACGGTGATCGCGTTCAACGAGGCGATCAACCGTCACGACCTCGACGCGCTGACCGCGTTGATGACCGAGTCGCATCGCTTCGTCGATTCTGAGGGTGCGAGCGTCGACGGAAGAAGCGCTTGCGTAGCGGCGTGGCGAGGATTTTTCGCGAGCTACCCGGACTACCGCAACATCTTCGACGACGTCGTAGACGTCGGAGGTGGCATCGTCGTGGTACATGGTCGCTCCGAGTGCACGTTCGCTCCCCTCGACGGGCCAGCGGAGTGGCGTGCCGTCGTCCTCGACGCGTGTGTCGACGTGTGGCAAGTGTCCGAACCTGCCCAAGCGTCTTGAACAATTCTGGCTGTGCTTGACCGCGGGGGCGGCCGGTCGCGTACCGTCGTCAGCGTGACGCCGGAGGAGATCGCCGACCTCGCGCACCTGCGCAGGGCACGCGACCTCATAGACCGCGACTACGCACAGCCCCTCGATGTCCCGGCCATGGCGCGTGCCGCGCTCATGTCGCCCGCGCACTTCTCGCGCAAGTTCCGCGCCGCGTATGGCGAGACCCCCTACTCCTATCTCATGACGCGACGCATCGAGCGCGCCAAGGCTCTGCTGCGTAACGGGATGTCGGTCACCGACACATGCGTCGCCGTCGGTTGTACGTCGCTCGGCTCGTTCAGCTCGCGCTTCACCGAGATAATCGGCGAGACGCCGTCGCAGTACCGCGCCCGCGACCACCGTGACCACGAGGTCGTTCCGTCGTGCGTGAGCATGATCGTGACGCGACCGCGGCGCACCACGGTCACGGTTTGAGCGTCGCGACCTGCGCGTTGCACCGAGCAGGATCGGAGAAGCACGCGACGTGTCCGTGCTCGTACGGTCGTCGCATGACAGTCAACGTCTCCTCGATGTTCATCCCTGTCCATGACCCTGACGCCGCGCTCGGCTTCTACCGCGACGCGCTCGGCCTCGAGGTCCGCAACGACGTCGCGTCCCAAGGCTTCCGTTGGGTCACCGTCGGCGCGCCGGAGCAGGACGTCGACATCGTCCTGTTCCAACCCCACGGCGGTCGGTCACAGGCCGAGGGTGATGCCCTCCTGTCCCTCATGACACAGGGCTCGCTGCAGGCTGCGATCTTCCGCTCCGACGACCTCGACACCACGTTCGAGAAGGTCAGGGCGTCAGGCGCCGAGGTCCTCCAAGAGCCGGCGTCCCAGCCCTGGGGCGCGCGCGACTGCGCGTTCCGCGACCCCTCGGGCAACCTCGTGCGTATCGCGCAGGCCTGACTCGACGAGCATGGCCGAGAGAAGCAACACGCGGTCGCGTGCGCTGCACAGTGCCGACACCCACGACATGATCCGCGTGCACGGCGCGCGCGTGAACAACCTCAAGGACCTCAGCGTCGACATCCCGAAGCGCCGGCTGACCGCGTTCACGGGCGTCTCCGGTTCGGGCAAGAGCTCGTTGGTCTTCGGCACCATCGCCGCGGAGTCGCAGCGGCTGATCAACGAGACCTACAGCACCTTCGTGCAGGGCTTCATGCCGACGTTGGCGCGGCCCGAGGTCGACGTACTCGAAGGGCTCACGACCGCGATCCTCGTCGATCAAGAGCGGATGGGCGCCGACGCGCGCTCGACGGTCGGAACCGCCACCGACGCCAACGCGATGCTGCGCATCCTCTTCAGCCGGCTCGGACAGCCCCACGTCGGGTCGCCCAACGCGTTCTCCTTCAACGTCCCCTCGGTCCGAGCGAGCGGTGCGATCACGGTCGAGCGCGGCGACGGCAAGACCGTGAGAAAGACCTTCACCCGCACTGGCGGCATGTGTCCGCGCTGCGAGGGCCGAGGCTCGGTCACCGACTTCGACCTGACTCAGCTGTACGACGACACCAAGTCGCTCAACGAGGGTGCGCTCACGATCCCGGGCTACAGCATGGACGGCTGGTACGGCCGCATCTTCCGCGGCTGCGGCTTCTTCGATCCCGACAAGCCGATCCGTAAGTACACGAAGAAGGAACTCAACGACCTGCTCCACAAGGAGCCGACCAAGATCAAGGTCGACGGCATCAACCTGACGTACGAGGGTCTGATACCGAGAATCCAGAAGTCGATGCTGTCGAAGGACGTCGACTCTCTCCAGCCGCACGTCCGCGCGTTCGTGGAGCGGGTGGTCACGTTCTCCGGCTGTCCCGAGTGCGGCGGCACCCGGCTCAGCGCGGCCGCCCGCTCGTCGAAGGTAAGGGGGATCAGCATCGCGGACGCCTGCGCGATGCAGATCAGCGACCTCGGCGACTGGGTGCGCGGCCTCGACGAACCGTCGGTCGCACCGCTGCTCGAGGCGCTGCGGGAGACCCTCGACTCGTTCGTGGAGATCGGACTCGGTTACCTCAGCCTCGAGCGGCCGTCAGGCACGCTGTCGGGCGGCGAGGCACAGCGCACCAAGATGATCCGCCATCTCGGCTCGTCGCTCACCGACGTCACCTACATCTTCGACGAACCGACCATCGGCATGCACCCGCATGACATCCAGCGGATGAACCGCCTCCTGCTACAGCTGCGCGACAAGGGCAACACCGTGCTCGTGGTGGAGCACAAGCCGGAGGCGTTCACGATCGCCGATCACGTCGTCGACCTCGGTCCCGGCGCCGGCACTGCCGGCGGCGAGGTGGTCTTCGAGGGAACCGTCGACGAGCTGCGGGCCAGCAGCACACTGACCGGAAAGCACCTGGACGACCGGGTCTCCTTGAAGCAGTCGGTTCGGACATCGTCGGAAGCGCTCGAGGTGCGCGGCGCCAGCCTCCACAACCTGCAGGGCGTCGATGTCGACATACCCCTAGGCGTGCTGGTTGTCATCACCGGGGTCGCGGGCTCGGGCAAGAGCTCACTGATCAACGGCTCGGTATCCGGGCGGGACGGAGTGGTGACGGTCGACCAGGACGCCATCCACGGCTCGCGACGGAGCTCCCCCGCGACGTACACCGGACTGCTCGACCCGATCCGCAAGGCGTTCGCGAAGGCAAACGGCGTGAAGCCCGCGTTGTTCAGCGCCAACTCGGAGGGCGCCTGCCCCAACTGCAACGGCGCCGGGGTCATCTACACCGACCTGGCGGTGATGGCCACCGTCGCCACCACCTGCGAGGAGTGTGGTGGGAAGCGATTCGACGCATCGGTGCTCGACTATCACCTCGGCGGACGCGACATCAGCGAGGTGCTCGCGATGTCGGTGACCGAGGCCGAGGGCTTCTTCAGCGGCGGCGAGGCGACGACGCCCGCCGCGCACAAGATCCTCGGCCGGCTCGCCGACGTCGGGCTCGGTTACCTCACCATCGGCCAGCCGCTCACCACGCTGTCCGGCGGGGAGCGGCAGCGACTCAAGCTGGCCACCCACATGGGCGAGAAGGGCGGCGTCTATGTTCTCGACGAGCCGACCACCGGCTTGCACCTCGCCGACGTCGAGCAGCTGCTCGCCCTGCTCGACCGACTCGTCGACTCCGGCAAGTCGGTCATCGTCATCGAGCACCACCAAGCGGTGATGGCGCACGCCGACTGGATCATCGACCTCGGCCCCGGCGCAGGCCAGGACGGCGGCCGGATCGTCTTCGAGGGAACTCCCGCCGACCTCGTCGCCCACCGCTCCACCCTCACCGGCGAACACCTCGCGGCCTACGTCGGCGAGGGGCAGCCCCGGAGGAAGACCGGCAGAGCCAAGTAACCGACCGCTTCACCCCACCGCATCAGGGACGGGTTGCGGCACCGAGTTGCGCGTTCGCTTCGGTGACTTCACCCGCTGCGACGACGACCGGAGTCGCGCCGGGTCGGGTCGACTGACGAAATCGTGAAGCCGGAGCGCGCCCAGCACGGTCAGAGGCTGATCGTTGTCAGGTCCTCGCCGACGGTGATGTGGCCCTGGTAGCCACCCTCGCGGAGATCCTGCACGAACATCTCGGCGTCGGCGGGCGCCTCCGGCGGAGGGATGAGGTGGGTGAGCACGATGTGCGGCACGCCGGCACGCGCAGCCATCGCGCCGAGTTCGACGGTGTCGGCGTGGTAGTTGAAGATGGTCTCGAAGACCGTCCCCGCGATCATCGGCGCCATGGCCGATGTCCGGCAGGCCTCGTGCACCAGCACGTCGGCGCCGACCGCCAAGTGCTCGACCTCGGAGCACACGCGCGTGTCGCCGGAAACGACGACGATCGCGTCGGACGTCTCGACGCGGTACGCGACGGCTTCCGGCACCGGCTCGTGGTGCACGGCGACCGCAAGCACTCGAACCCCTCCGTCCTCGCTGCTCCAGACGACCTCGGGCGAGGTCGGGACGTCGAACGATTCAAGCGTCACCTCGATCGGTGTCGCGCCGACGTGCTCGATGCGGATCGCGATGTCGTCGTCATATGGCTCGAGCATCCGGCGGACGAAGCGGGCGGCCATGCCCTCCGCCGCGACGACCACCAGCGGCCCCGTGCGGGCGAGCTGTTGCTGGATCCAGCGGGTCATGGCGAGGTCGGGCAGTCCCACGACGTGGTCGCTGTGCACACGGGTCAGGAACACCGCGGTGAGCGCGTGTGGCGGGGTCCCTGCTTCCATCAGGCGCAGGACGGTCGCGCGACCGGCGTCGAACTGCAACGCGACCTCGCCGTGGCGGACCAACGCACCGGCTCCCGCGCGGCCAGGCCGCGGATGCGGCACTCCCGTTCCGGTGAGGATCACCTCCGTGGTCACCGGTGGGACACCTTCCCGCCGGCGGCCTTCATGCGAGGACCTTCGGGGTCACGGTCACCGGCAGCGAACGGAACGACCGGATCAAGTTGTTGCGCTTGCGAACCGGTGTCCCGTCGAGCTCGATCGTCCCGATCCGCTCGACCAGCGCGGAGAGGACCGCCGCGCCTTCCAGGCGGGCCAGGCCCATCCCGACGCACGCGTGCTCGCCGTGCCCGAAGGCGAGGTGGCCTGCGCTCTCGCGCATGATGTCAAAGCGGTCGGGCTCGTCCCACCGCCGTTCATCGCGGTTAGCGGAGGCGAAGCTGACCATCACGCGAGATCCCGCGGGCACGTCGAACCCACCGACGGTGGTGGCGACTCTTGCGACGCGCGTGAAGCAGCTGATCGGGCTCTCGATGCGAAGCACCTCGTTGAACGCGGCCTTGACGCGATCCGGCTCTTCCCGCAGGAGTAGCCATTGGTCGGGATGTGTGGCGAAGAGCCACACGGCATTGCCGATGGCGCTGATCGTCGTGTCGAGCGAGGGAGCGAGGTAGTCGATGAACAGCATCGGGCACCGCTCCCGCTCGATCTCGCCCCGATCGGCAGCGCGCTGGATCCCGGCGCCGAAGCAGTGCTCGGGCAACTTCATCTCCGCGAGCTGCTGCGCGTAGGCGCTCATCGCGAGGATGCCGTCGCTGGCCGCGACGGCTCGGTCGTTGAGCGGCCCCAGCCCGTCGAACTGCGCTGCGGCCCAGTCGACGAGGTGCTCACGGCCGTCGGCGGGCCAGCCGAGCAAGTCGGGCACCCAGGTCGTCGGCAAGATCTCGGCGAAGTCGGTGACAGCGTCGAAGTGCCGACGCTCGACGAGCCGGTCGGCGAGCGCGTCGGCGATGGCCTGCGCAGCGGGACGAAGATCGGCGAGCGCTCGTGGTGTGAGTGGTCGACCGATGATGTCGCGTTGCGTTCGGTGGTCGTCGCCGTCGCTCATGAGCGTGGTGCCCCGGCCCAGGCTGTTGATCACGTCGTTCAACGCAACGCCCTGACCGGAGACGTATGTGGTGTGGTCGTCGAGGATGCTCCGCACTTCGGCGTACCGAGTCGCGGCGTACATGCCATGGGCCTCGAGCCAGACGATCGGCCCGGCGTCGCGCATCGCTCGGAGGTGTCGGTATGGATCCTCGAGGGCGTCGTCGGTGAAGAGGTCGGCGTCGTAGCCAGGGATGCTCACGCCGTCCGCGCCATCACACGCACCGGTTGCGGATCGTGCCGATGCCCTCGATCCACGTCTCGAGCACGTGACCCGGCTGCAGGAACCGCGGCGGCTGGCGGGTGGCGCCTATGCCCGAGGGGGTGCCGGTGAAGAGCACGTCGCCGGGAAGGAGTGGCAGCACGGCCGAGAGCTCGGCGACGAGCTGGGACACATCGAAGATGAGGTCAGACGTGCGCGCGTCCTGGACCGTCTCGCCGTCGACCGAGCAGCCGAGCGCGAGATCGTCGGGATCGGGCACCTCGTCGAGCGTGACGAGCCAGGGCCCCATCGGCCCGTAACCCCGGCGGGACTTGCCGAGCGAGAACTGCGAGCCGGCGGCGAACTGGAGTGTTCGGTCGCTGATGTCCTGGCCGACGGTGAGGCCGGCCACGTGCGACCATGCGTCGGCCTCGTCCACGCGGTCGGCGCGGGTGCCGATCACCGCGACGAGCTCGACTTCCCAGTCGACGGTGCCGCCGACGATCTCGATGTCGTCGAACGGTCCTGAAAGCGAGGCCGGGAACTTCGTGAACGTCGCCGGCACGCTCGGTAGGGCCATGCCCGACTCCTCGGCGTGACTCCGGTAGTTGAGCCCGATGGCGAACACCTGCCGCGGCGAGGGGACGGGGCACCGGAGGTTCGCTTCGACGAGCGGCGCCGTGGCGGTGGTGACGCCGGCGGCGAGGTCGACGAACGCGGGCCAGTCGTCGTACACACTCGTCAAGTCGGGGCCGAATCGGCCGCCGGACGCGTCGTGGACGTCGGCGATCGAATCGTCGAGGACGATCGCGGCGCGGCCGTCGTGGTTGGCGAGCTTCATGTGGTGGCCCCCTGTGCGAGGTGGTTGCGGAGGTCTGCGAGCAGCGTCGTCGCGGCAGCTGCCGTCGGTGCCGTGCCGTAGAGGTAGAAGTCCGGTCGCTGCAGCGCGCACGTCGTGTCGTGCTCGGCGAACCAGCGGACGAACAGCGGACCAGGATCGGCGAGCGCGACGATGCGGCCTCCGATCGACTGGAACCACGCGCGCTGCTCGTGACCGATGCTGTCGACCTGGGCGCCGAGGAGGACGAGGCGCCAGCCGTTGCCGTACTGCTCGTCGAACCGCCGGCCGCCGTCCTTGCCCTGCACCAGTTGCGTGCCCGCATGCGGTGCGGTCGGGTGGATGAACCCGGAGGTGATGCCGGGGAGCCCGGGCGCCGGCGCCGTCCCGTTCACGCCGGCGGCCATCGCCTCGTCGCGCGCCGCAGCGTCGGCGGGATCGGGCACACAGATCACTTTGCCGAGCTCCATCGAGAACTCGATCGCCGCCCTCGCGCTCGGCAGCCGTTCGGACTGATAGCTGTCGAGCAGCGCGTCCGCGGCGTGATCGGCGAGAACGAGGTCGAGCTTCCACGCGAGGTTGGCAGCGTCGCGCAGGCCGGAACACATTCCCTGGCCGGCGAACGGCGGCATGAGGTGGGCGGCGTCGCCGGCGAGGAACACACGTCCCGCGCGCCACTGCTCCGCGTACCGGGCGTTGAACGTGTAGACGGCGTGACGCTCCAGCCGCGCGTTGCCAGGGTGCACGTCCCAGGGCGCGAGCAGCTCCCACGCGCGCGCTTCGTCGTTGAGCTCGTCGAGTGACTCGTGCTGCAGGCGCATGAACTCCCAGCGCCGCCGACCGGGACCGCCCGACACCGCAGTCGTCGGCCGCAGAGGATCGCAGATCTGGAGGTTGATCGGGTCGAACACGCGCGGCTGGTCGAGGATCACGTCGACGATGAGCCAGTCGTAGAAGAATCCGAGATCGACGACGGTCGCGGAGACCAGCGCCGCCACCGTGCTGTTGGCGCCGTCACACCCGACGACGAAGCGGGCTGACACCCTCGTGCCGTCGGCACCGGTGACGACGACCTCGTCGTTGCGCTGTTCGATGCCCGCGACCTCGACACCGCGGCGGACGTCGACGCCGAGCTCGCGCGCGCGACGGTCGAGGAGCTGCTCGAGCTTCGGCTGGTTGAACATCGACGACGCCGGCCAGCCGGAGGGACCGTCGCCGAGCTGGCCGAACCGCAGCAGCGTCGTGCCGGTGACGTTGCGCCACTCGTAGATGTCGGCCGGCTCACTGATCGCCCGCACCCCGTCGCCGATGCCGCACGACTGGAGGATGCGCCCGACCTCGTGGTCGAAATGCACTGCGCGTGGGAGCGGATACGGCTCTGGCCACCGCTCGAGCACCGTGACGGTGCGCCCGAGTTGGGCGAGCAGGATCGCGAGCGCGTTGCCGACCGGGCCGTAGCCGACGACCGCGACGTCGACGTTGTTCATGTTGTGCGCAGCGGCTGATGACCCCACGCGCTGATGCGCTCGTAACGGCGGTTGTCGTCCCACCCGTCGGTGATCACCCGGGCGCCGTGGCCGACCTCGATCTGGAAGCCGACAGGGGTCTGCAGGTAGAAGCTGAACATCCTGTCGTTGTCATGACGACCGAGCCCGTTCGGGATGGGCAAGCCGCTCGCCCATGCTCGGTCGAAGGCGGCGCCGACGTCGTCGCGCTCGTTCAGCTCGAACATGATGTGGTGCAGGCGCTGCGGGAGATCGAACGGCGCCCGCGCGAGCGCGATCGTGTGGTGCCGGCGGTTGCAGTGGTAGAAGCGCACCTCGAGGTCGATGCCGGGCCCGAGCTCGGTCTCGAGCCAGTCCGACTGCGCGAAGCCGAGGCCCTTGGTGAGGAACGTGTCCGACTCCTCGAACGCAGTCGTCGCGAACACCGCGTGCCCGAAACCGACGCCGTCGGTGAGGAAGCCGCCCGGGACCAGCGCGGACGAGAACGGGCTCGGCGCGTCTGCCAGGTGCAGGACGACCTCGACGTCGACTCCCCACGGTGCGGTCGTGCGCACGAGCCGTTGCACCCGTCGCTCGTCGCCATCACCGTCGGCGACGTCGGCACCGATCTCCTGCAGCCGGGCGACGGTGGCGTCGAACGCGGCCTCATCGGCCGCCTCGACACCGATAGCGATCGCGTCGTTCGCCGGCCCGGCCTGCACGACCAAGCGGTTGGCGCGCTCATCGTTGCGCCATGTGTCGGTGCCGGCCGCCGACGGCTCGCCGGGCACGAGGCCGACGATGTCGGCGAACACCGGCGTAAGGGTGTCCGGGTCAGGCACCTCGAGGACGAGGTAGCCGAGTTCGATCTGGTGGTCCATTGTGATGTCCTCTCATGACGTCAAGCGAGTGCGGGGAACAGCCGCGCCGTGTTGGATCGAAGCTCGTCGACGAGCGAGTCGACGCCGTCGATGCGCTCGGTCGCGACGGCGACGACCGGCTCGGGCGTGAACGGGAAGTCGCTCCCGTAGTGCAGGTGGTCGAGCGTGGTCAGGGTCAGCAACGCGTCGAGCTGGCGGGGCACGGCGAAACCGGCCAGGTCGAAGTGCAGACGGCCGAGGTCGCGAAGCACGTCGACGTCGGGAGCCAGCAGGCGCGCGAACGCGCTCACGCGATCGGCGACGAGCGGGAGCGTCGCGCCCGCGTGCGGGATGATCAGCTCGAGGTCAGGGTTGCGGGAGATGGTGCCGTTGAGCACGAGGTCCACGACCGCGCGTGTGGTGTCGAAGAAGAACTCGAGCATCGGTCGCGGGCGCCCGAACGACGTCTGCTCCCAGCACGCCGGCGACGTCGGGTGCAGGAGCACGCGTGCGCCGCGGCGGTCCAGCTCGCGGAAGACCGGTTCGAACGACGCGTCGCTCACGTAGGTGCCGTCGATGTTGGTGAGCAGCACGAAGCCGTCGACGTCGAGGTGATCGCAGCACTGCGCGATCTCGGCGATGGCTGCGTCGACGTCGGGCAGCGGGAGCGAGGCGAGAAGCCCGAACCGCCCGGGGTGGTCGACGACCGCGCGTCGGCCGGCCTCGTTCACCAGGCGTGCGAGATCGACGGCCGTCGCGGTGTCGCCGATGTGCACGCCGGGCGACGAGACGGACAGCAGCGCCGTGGCGATGCCGAGTCGGTCCATCACCTCCACGTGCTCCTTCGCCGACCACGCCGGGATCCACGGCATCCCGTCGGGCTGGTCGTGGCCCGCGCGCTGCAGCGCAGCGCGGTAGTCCTCCGGGACGTAGTGGGCGTGGACGTCGATCTTCACGTGTCAACGGTGGCGTCGAGGGTGGCGACCCACTCGAGCAGCGTGTCGACGTAGAGGTCTGGCTGGGTGCCATGCATCGAGTGACCGACGGTAGGGAACGAGCGGTACTCGACAGCGACGCCGGCCTCGCGCAGGAGCTCCTGCACCCGCGCGGCCTGCACGTCGGCCAGCGCACCCATCAAGGTCCCGGTGCTCTCGTCAACGACGCGGAAGTGGTGTGTCAGGAGCACGTGCGGCACCTTCACGTCGCGCAGCATCCGCTCGTGGTCGCACGACGCCGCGACCGTGCCGGTCCAGAACGCCCGGCCCCACTCGGGGTCGTACTCCTTCAATTCCTGTGACGGCTCGTCGCCGATCGGGAACGCTCGCATCCACGGCGGCAACCGGTCGGGCGCGGCGGCGCGCATCGTGTCCCACGCCCCGATCGACCACTCGTCGCCGAGGTACGTGCTCCAGAGGTCGAACATCGGGCCGATGGACTGACGGATCCCGGGCCCGGTCGCCGGCCGCACCTCCGACGCGAACAGCGGCGGGTCCTCGTAACACGCGGCAATGACCTGGCCAGGCTTGGCGTAGGCCGACAGCCACGCAGAGAGCACGCCGCCCGAGGAAAGGCCGCTTACGATCGTGGGCCGGCCGATCACCACGTCGACGAAGCGGACGAGATCGTTGCCCATGTTGTCGAGCGTGTAGCGGCCCGGTGTCCGGGTGCTCCGCCCCTGGCCGCGGAGGTCGACTGCGAACACCTCGACGTGCTCGGCGAGCCGAGGCATGGCCGCCTCGTAACCCCACCACGACTCCGTCTGGCCCGGAATGAGCAGCAGCGCGGGCCATGACGCGTCGCCGAGGGTCGCGTAGTTCATCTCGATCTCGCCGAGGTCGACCACCTGCTCAGCGATCTCGTGGACGACGTAGGTCTCGGCGGGATTGTGCGGGCCGTACCGGGCACGGTGGTCGCTCATCGAGTGCAACCTTGTTCGATCGATCAGGAATCTGTCAAGAGCTTGTTCATCTGATTAGTCTGTCGGGGATGCCGAAAACCTCGACGACCTCCAACGCGCGGGTCACCCGTCCGTCCGCGGACGCTACGCGCGATCGAATCGTGGCCGCCGCCGCCGACCTGTTCTCGGAGCGCTCCTTCGACGGTGCGACAACCCGCGAGATCGCTACGAGAGCGGGCGTCACCCAGCCCCTCTTGAACTACCACTTCCGATCGAAGGAAGAGCTGTGGCAGGCCGCAGTCGACTCGCTCTTCGATCTCCTGAACCAGACGATGGACGAGCGAGCCAGCGGACTACGCGGGGTCGACGAGATCACCAGCGCGAAGCTGCGGATGCGCGAGTTCATCACTTTCTCGGCACGGAACCCGCAGCTGCACCGGATCATCATGCAGGAGTCCAAGGCCGACGGCCCGCGGATGGACTATCTCGTGAACCGCCACGTCCGTCCGATCTACGAGCGCACGATCGAGATGTTCGAATCCTTGGCGAGCGCAGGCGCGGTGCCGAACATCCCGGCTGCGCACCTCTACTACATCCTCACCGGGGCGGGGCCGACGATGTTCGTGCTCGGCCCGGAGTGCCGACGGCTGAGCTCCCTGGATCCGTCCGACGACGACGTCATCGAAGCCCATGCCGACGCCGTCTGCCGGCTCTTCTTCGGCAGCGCCTGAGCCCGGAGTTCGCACGGACAATCGCGCGTAGATGAGTGTCGGGGCTACGGAGCGTGTGATTTCTGGAAACTTCGGGAACCCCTGCAGCCATGACAGCGGTTGCAGATCCACCGGCGACAGAGGAGGCGGACGAATCTCCGTCGGGATGGAAGACGACCGTTCGGCGTCATTGGCACTGGGCTCGATGGCCCGCGGCCGCGCTCGGCGCCCTCTTCCTCATCGGACTGATCGGCTTCCTCTGGCTGTGGCACTCCGTGAACCTGCCCCAGGACCTCCCACCCCTGCAGTCCTCGGTGGTGGTGGACGCCAAGGGACGGCCCATCGCCACCTTCGAGAAGAACGGGCTGCGAGAGCCCGTGAAGCTCGACCAGGTGGCGCCGGTCGTCATCGACGCGCTCATCTCGTCTGAGGACCGCCACTTCTTCGATCATCACGGCGTCGATCCGGGCGGCCTCGTGCGGGCGGTGTGGCACGACGTGACCGGCGGTTCGCTGCAGGGCGGCAGCACGATCACGCAGCAACTCGTGAAGAACAGCTACCTCAATGGCGAGCGCTCGCTGAGTCGCAAAGCCAAGGAAGCGGTACTGGCGATCAAGCTCGAGCAGACGCATGACAAGCACGACATCCTCGAGCGCTACCTGAACATCGTCTACTTCGGCCGCGGCGCGTACGGGATCCAGGCTGCGGCGCAGGTGTACTTCAACACGACAGCCGACCAACTGAACGCGAACCAGGCCGCGTTCCTGGTGGGGTTGCTTCGCGGTCCGGAGACGGCCGACCCCACTACCAAACCCGACGCAGCCCAGCAGCGGCGCGATCGCGTCATCGACGCGATGGTCGACAACAACAAGTTGGCTCGCACGGACGGCGACGCGATCAAGCAGCAGCCGATCGGAGCCATCGACCGCAACCTGCAACAGGCGCAAGCGGCTGCCGGTGTCGCTCCGTGGTTCGTCGATCTCGTCCGCGACGAAGCGACTGCTCAATTCGGCGAGAGCGTCGTCTACGGCGGGGGGTTGCGCATCACCACCACGTTGGATCTCGATGATCAGAAGGCGGCGGAGGACGCTGTTGCGCAGGTGCTCGACCAGCCGGACGATCCTCAAGCTGCAGTCGTCGCGCTGGACAAGAGCGGCGCGATCCGCGCCTACGTGGGTGGTCGTGACTACAACGCGCTGAAAGTAGATCTTGCCCGGGGCCAGCAAGGCGGCGGGTCCGGCCGCCAAGCAGGGTCGACTTTCAAGCCGTTCGTACTCGCCGCCAACGCGGAGCAAGGCAAGTCCGTGAAGCAGGTCTTCCCGGCGCCGCCTCAGATCACCTTGCCGACCGCGTCGGGTCCGTGGCCGGTGTCGAACTTCGGCAACGAGGGGTTCGGCGCCGCCGACCTCATCGACGGCACCGTGCACTCGATCAACACGGTGTACGCGCAGCTCGTGCTGCAAGTCGGTCCCGACAAGGCAGCCGCGCTCGCTCATGCCGCCGGCATCACGTCCGATCTTCCGATCGAGCCGTCGGTCGCACTCGGCGCCGGAGCCGTCTCGCCGCTCGAGCTCGCCGACGCCTACCTGACGTTCGCCCGCGACGGCGAGCGGGTCGAACCGTTTGCCATCGCCAAGGTCCAAGCACCTGACGGTCGCACACTGTTCGACGTGAGCCCGAAGGTCGCCAGCGCGATGAAACCGGACACGGCCCACCTCGTCGACTACGTCCTGCAGCAGGTGATCGACCATGGCACCGGCACCGCGGCGAAACTCGATCGCCCGGTCGCAGGCAAGACGGGAACCACGGAGAACAACGGTGACGCGTGGTTCGCCGGCTACACGCCGAACTACGCCGCCGTCGTGTGGATGGGTTATCCCGACAGCAACAGCCACGCCATGGACAACGTCCACGGCATCGCGGTCACCGGCGGCACACTGCCCGCGCAGATCTGGCAGCGGTTCATGGCGGCCGCGCTCGCCGACATCGCGCCGGACAAGTTCCCCGACCCGCCCGCGGCCCTGCTCGCCGCACCTGCAATGAGTGCGACGCTCACGGCGTCACCGACGAACGGCGGCCCCGGAACCACTATCACGGCCGACGGCACCGGCTACAGCCAATGCTTCGCCGGTTGGTATGTCACCGCCGGGCCCGCACTGTCCTCCGTTCCCCAGACAGGAACCCTGGACGACCACCGGTCGACCACGCTGACCATCCCTCCAGACGCGGCGCCGGGACCAGTCGACGTCCAGGCCATATGCGACCTCGGAACCGGTCCCCAAGCCGTCGCTCACGCGGCCTTCACCATCGATGGCCCCGCGCCGCCGCCACCGCCACCGCCCCCTCCGCCGCCGGCACCAGCCGCACCGACGACAACTGTCACCACCCAACCGAACCCTCCGCGCTCCACGACGACGACCACCGCTCCGACGACGACGACCACCAAGCCGAAACCGTGATCTGACGCCGTGTTCGAGCGCGGCGAGCAGTTGGCCATCATGTTCACGGCCGCGCCGAAGTCATCTGAGGTGTTGCAGGTGCTGGTTGAGTCGCGCTGCTTGGCGGGTCTGATGGTCGCGTTCTGCGAGGTTGGGCGCGTTGCGACCGGCGTCGGCATAGAGGCGGGCAGCGAGTTCGAGATCGCCGTTCTTCTCGTGGAGGTACGCGGCGACCGCTTCGCGCCGCGGGACGTGTTCGTCGACCTCGGCCAATGCCGACAGTCCGGCGGGCGCGCCGTCGGCCTCGCCGACTGCGACCGCACGGTTGAGCCGGACGATCGGAGTGTCGGCGAACCGGAGCAGCTCGTCGTACCACTCAACGATCTGGACCCAGTCGGTCTCCTCCACACGCGGCGCGTCGGCATGGAGCGCGGCGATCGCCGCTTGCGCCTGGTATTCGCCGAGCTGGTCGCGCGCGAGCGCAGCTCGTGCGATGTCGATTCCCTCGGCGATGAGCCGTGTGTCCCACTGGCTGCGGTCCTGATCGGCGAGGGGCACGATGCTTCCGTCCGGTCGGGTGCGGCTGCGGCGGCGGGCATGGTGCAGGAGCATCAGCGCGAGCAACCCGTGGACCTCGGGGTCGTCGTCCACCAAGGCAGCAAGTTGTCGGGTCAGCCGGATCGCTTCGGCCGCGAGGTCGACGTCACCGGAATAGCCCTCGTTGAAGACGAGGTAGAGCACCCGCATCACCGTGCGCACGTCGCCGGGACGATCGACACCGGCCCGACTGACCATGCGCTTTGCGCGGCTGATGCGCTGCGCCATGGTGCGCTCGGGCACGAGGTAGGCCTGCGCGATCTGGCGTGTGGTGAGGCCACCCACGGCTCGGAGGGTCAACGCAACCGCCGACGCCGACGTCAGATCGGGGTGCGCGCACAGGAAGTAGAGGCGCAGGGTGTCGTCGGCGCTCGGGATCGCGCCGGCCGGCGGTTCGATGTCGAATCGGACCTCCCGGTCGCGGCGCGCCGCGGCTGACCGCGTCATGTCGAGGAAGGATCTCCAAGCGACCGTGATGAGCCACCCCGTGGGGTCGGCGGGCAACTCGTCTTCCCACGCGGAGAGCGCTCGGATGAGCGCCTCCTGTACGGCGTCCTCGGCTGTCGCGAAGTCCGCACCGCGACAGACGAGGACGCTCAAGACCCGTGGGACGAGCTCGCGTAGTTCGACGTCGTCCACGAATTCAGTGGGTGACGGTGGGGGGCGCGGCCAGGAGGGGTCGGACCTCCAGCCATTCGTGGATCGGTTCGCCGCCGGCCCCAGGTGCCGCCGACAGCTCACCGGCGAGCTCGATCGCTCGCTCGTAGCTGTCGACGTCGATCACCATCCATCCCGCGATCAAGTCCTTCGTTTCGGCGAACGGGCCGTCGGTCACCGGCGGCCGCCCCTCGCCGTCGTAGCGGACCCACACGCCGTCGGGCGACACCGCCTGTCCGTCGATGAACTCGCCGCTACCCTCGAGCCGAGTCGCGAAGTCGTTCATGAACCGGATGTGGGCTTCGACCTCATCGGGCCTCCACTGGTCCATCGGGACATTGTTGACGGGCGCCGGCGCGCCTCGGTAGTGCTTGAGCAACAGGTACTTGGCCATGGTGTTCTCCTTGTGTGATTTCGGCCCTGCTGGCCGCATGCACGCTGGGACGGACCAGGCCCCGAATTCTCGACATCAGCGCCGGGAATTCCACACAGAGCTCCGAGGACGAGTCAGGCAATTCCGCACGCTTCTACCGATACACGGTGCCGCGCGGCGCCGGGACCGCACCGCTCGCGTCGGGCAGTTGTGTGCAGGCTGGATGCTGGGGTATCGGGACGTCGCGCCTAGTGTCAGGGCGGGGGATGGGGGGACTGCTTGGGTGCTGTTGCGACGCCGTTGGCCGAGCAGCGTCTCGCGCTTGCCGTCGAAGCGGCGCGGCTCGGTTCGTGGACTTGGGACATGGCTTCAGGCGTTACGACTTGGGACAGCCGACTCGAGGAGATGCACGGGCTGCCTCCGGGCGGGTTCGGCGGTACGTTCGCTGATTGGGTAGCGGTCCTGCATCCAGATGATCGTGAGACCTGCATCGCGACGGTGAACGACGCGCTCGCCGCGCCAGGGCCGTACATCCTGCGGCATCGGACCACTTGGCGGGACGGATCGGTGCACATGATCGAATGCCGCGGCACGGTCTTGGTCGACCACGACGGACAACCCACCGGCACGACCGGCGTCGCCATCGACGTCACCTCGCGGGAACGCCTCGTCGACACGCTGCAGCAGGCTCTGCTGCCCCGGGCCCTGCCGGTCGCGCCGGGCACGGCGGTGGCGGCACGATATCGACCGGCCGAAACCAATACCGAGATGGGTGGCGACTGGTACGCGGTGGTGGCCCTTCCCGATGGGTGTCTCGGTGTGGCGATCGGTGACGTCGCAGGACATGGTCTCGACGCCGTCGCCGACATGGCCGCCGCGCGGTTCAGCCTGCGGGCGTTGGCGCTGACGGAACGGCGGCCCGAGGTCGTGTTGGATCGCCTGAACCAAGTGGTGCGTGTGTTCGAGGGCGACACGATGATCACTGCGCTCTACGGCGTTCTCGATCCCAGCGACAACACATGGACCTATGCCTCGGCCGGACACGTCCCAGCCGTCCTGTGCCGCTCGGACGGCACGACACGTTTGCTCGACGAGTGCCTCGATCCACCGCTCGGAATCGCCACTGGCTTCAGCGCGCGTCAGGAAGTCCTGACGCCGGGCGACACGTTGCTGCTCTACACGGACGGACTCGTCGAGCGCCGAGTACAGGGCATCGACCTGGACTGGTTGCGACGCGCTTGCGAACAGGGGCCGACCGAGCCGGAGTCGTTGTGCGATCACGTCCTCGATGCTCTTCTCGGCGACAGCGCCAACACGGACGACGTCGCCGTCGTGGCTGTCAACCTTTGCCAGTCCGGCTGACAACATGATGAGGTGACGGGCGGATTGGGTGGGTCTCTGCGGACCGCGACGGTGACGGTCCTGTTCTGCGACTTGGTGGGTTCGACCGAGCGTCAGACGCGGATCGGTGATGACGCGTCGGACGATTTTCGCCGCCGTTTCTTCGATGTGCTGGCGGAGGCGGTGCGGCGGTTCCGGGGTGAGGAGGTCAAGAACACTGGCGATGGACTGATGGTGGTGTTTCGTCACAGCGCATTGGACGCGGTGGCGTGCGCAGTGGCCATGCACGAGAGCGTCGGCGAGCTCGATGCGGACGAGCCGGTGCGGCTGTATGTGGGCATCAGTGCCGGGGAAGCGGCCGAAGACGGCGGTGACTGGTTCGGGACGCCCGTGAACGAAGCAGCGCGATTGTGCTCGGCGGCGAAGCCAGGACAGACGTTGACGAACGAAGTCGTGCGGAGCCTGGTCGGGAGTCGTGGCGCGTTCGCGTTTCGTGCGGTGGGGTCGCTGACGCTGAAGGGGATGCCGCGCCCGGTCGCCGCCGTCGAAGTCGTCCGTCAACTCGACGAGCCCGCTGCTGTCCGTAGCGGACAGCAGCAACGGCGGCGACCTCGACGCGCGCTGACGATCGGTCTTGCCGTCGTTGTAGTGGTGGCCGCCACCGTCGCTGTCGCGGTCGTTCGAAACGGGTCGCACGGATCGGGTGTGCCGGCCGCAGCCCTGCGAGCGCCTGCGTATCCGGTGAGCTACATCGTCAAGCCCTGTTCCGCCGCCGTGCTCGACAGCATCGCGGTGCCCGGGTTGGAGTGCGGGACGTTGACGGTGCCCGAGGATCGAGCGAAGCCAAATGGCCGGTCGATCCGTCTCGATGCGGTGAGGGCTCCGGCACGCGAGCAAGCGACCAGCGATCCCGTTCTGGACTTCGGGGCCGACAATCTCGTCACCTCGCCAGCGCGTGATCACAGCGAGGAGATCCAGCTCGCGAGACGCGGCGCGAATGCGCTGTTGCAGTCGGATCCGACATTGACGTGTCCCGAGTACGCCGACATCGCAGCCGACGCGCTCACCAAACCACTTGGAGATCCCGAATTAGAGGGCCGCAATGCCACGGCGATACGAGCGTGTTATGACCGTTGGACTGGCGCTGGTGTGGATCTCAACCAGTACAACCACCTGGCCGCAGGCGACGACATGGTCGACCTCATCCGGGCGTTGAATCTCACACATGTGCATCTGGTAAGTGGCTACGTCGGAACGATCGGCGCGCTCGAGGTCATTCGGCAGCTACCCGACGTCGTCCGTACGCTCACACTGCAGGAGCCGGTCGCGCCCGGGCAGAGCGCTCACACGAATCCGGCGAAGTACCTGTCGGACGCATTCAACAACTACGTCTCGTTGTGTCAAGCGGATCCCGCATGCAACGCGACGTTCCATGACCTTCCTGGTGAGTATCGCCGAGGCCATGACGCCGCTGGGAGCTCGCCACGGCTGGTTCAAGGCGACGACGGCAATGGACATGCACACGAAGTGCTGCTCGACGCCGACCGGGTGACCCAGGCGCTGGCCGACGCCCTCAACCAACGAGAGACGTATCCGCTGATTGCCGCCGCGATCGACGCATCGATCGACAACCCGGTGGCAGCGACGGCGATTGCGGGCCGAGTGATCGACGCCAACGCGCCCCTGCTCACACCCGATTACTCCTGGGGTGCAGCACTGTCCGAGCAATGCTCATACGAAGCCCACACCGTCGATCAAACATCCAGTGCGCTCACCCGACAGGCACTTCCGCAGTTCAGCAAGTTCGACGACCAATCGCTGCTAGCGCTGTGCTCCGCCTGGCCGGTGCATGAGATCGACCAGATCGCCTTCGCCGCCCCATCCGCGACCGTGCCCACCCTCATCGTCACGCCCACCTTGCTGCCGGGCGCAGACCCCCAATGGGCCGACATCTTCCGGCGAGGCTTACCCAACGCGACCGTGCTCACCTTCGCGACGCTCGACGGCGCCATTCTCGGCACGGGCGACCCGCCATGCCTCGCCGCGATTCGCCGCGCCTTCCTAACGGATCCGACGAAGGCGATCGACAGCGCAGCATGCGAAGGCCAGACACCACCCATCCACTTCCTCGCCTCCCTCGGCGGCTAGCGACGAGTAACCGCTATCGCCCGCGCTCGGCGCGCAGAGCAGACAAAATCTCGACCTCAGCCGCGTCCTTGGCTCGCCCCGTGGCGCGCTTCATTCGGATCAGATCGTCGAGCGTCGCCACCCGAACAGTGAAGCCGTCGAGTTCCACGACCTCCGCGCTTCTGGCGAGGTCGTCGAATCCCGTGACACCCGCCGGGATCGCAAGGACATCGATGTCACCGAGATCGGTCGCGAACGTGAAGCTTGCGCCCGCCTGCAACGTGCGCACATCGAGGATGAACGTCACGTCATCGTCGACCCCGCGCAGTCGTACGTTCAGCCTCTGCAAGACGCCGGTGAGTCGTTCGAGATTCGCTAGGTCGCGGGCATAACAGATGTCGACGTCGCGGGTGAGCGAGGGCGACCCGTGCAATCGCGCGGCCACACCGCCGATGAGCACGAACTCGACACCTCCGTCGTGCAGCGCCCGCAACGCGAGAAGCGGTTCGAACGGTGCCGGTTCGATCATCGCCGCGCCGCCTCGAGTTGGGCCATGCCTCGCACGTCGTCACGCAGGAGCTCGAGCCTGCGACGCGGACTCACACGCAGCAGCTCGCGCATCTGGGTTCGATCGACCCCGTGACCCGCTTTCGGGATCGCTTCGATGACGTAGCCGCACGCCTCGAGGAGTCGTTCGACCGTCTGCAGTCGAGGGTTCTCCCGGCCCGACTCGATGCGGGCGATCGTTGGCTGCGCGATGCCCGTACGGCGGGCAAGGTCACGCTGGGTCAGCCGCCGAGACCGGCGGGCGGTCTTGAGAAGTGATTCTGCAGGCACTGGGCCGAATGATAGCGAATACGCTATCAACCCGAACCGAACTGCTGTGCCGACACACGGGCGCGCGCGGTCCAGTGGCCGCGATCAGCAGCACACGAGTTGCCGCGGTCTACGAAGACGACGCGATGATCCTCCGCCTCTTCTGTGTCAGGAGGCGGCGTCGTCCTCTTCGAGCAGGTCCTTCCGAGCGGCGAGCTCGGTTTCGACCTCGATCTCGCTTTCGTCGATCGTGCCGTCGCGGTTCACATCGACACCGGTGACGGTGGTCCGCTCGACGACGTCGGGAACGCCGTCATTGTCGACGTCGACTGCCACGGTCGTCGTCTGCTGCACGATGTCGGGAGACCCGTCACCGTCAACGTCGACGACCGTCGTCGTGGTCTCCCGCACCACGTCGATCGTGCCGTCACCGTCGACGTCGACCAGCTCTGTCTCGACCTCGATGTCGATTTCGCCTTCGGGTTCTTTCTCGTCCACCACGGCAGTCAACCACTGCGGCGTGGCCTGAGCAACGCCAACGATCGTCACGAGCGGTCGCGAAACCGAGGCGCATAGGGTCGCGGTGTGGCCTTCGAGACGATTCTGCAGGAGCAGCGAGACGACGTCGTCGTCCTCACCCTGAACCGACCCGACCGGCTCAACGCCTGGACGCCGCGGATGTCGGCCGAGCTGTGCGAGGCGATCGAGGCGGCCGATGCGGAGCGCTCCGTCGGTGCCGTCGTCGTCACGGGTGCCGGCCGCGCGTTCTGTGCGGGCGCCGACATCGCCGCCGTGTTCGACGCGCAGCTCCAGGGCGAGTCTGATGCTGCGGTACCACAAGGCCGCGATTGGATCGCGCTGATCCGCTCGACGAAGCCGATCGTCGCAGCCGTCAACGGACCGGTCATCGGCATGGGGCTCACGATGATCCTGCCGTTCGACCGCATCGTCGCCGCGCGCGGCGCCAAGCTCAGCGTTCGCTTCGTGAAGATGGGCCTCGTGCCCGAACTCGCGTCCTCGTTGTTCCTGCCCATGCGTTGCGGCTGGGGCGTGGCGTCCGACCTGATGCTGTCCGGCAAGACCATCGAGGCGGATGAGGCGCTCGCCCTCCACATCGTCGACGAGGTGGTCGAGCCCGAGTCGGTGCTCGACGTGGCAATCGAGCGCGCACGGTCCTACGGCCAGAATCCCACGCCGCAGCTCCGGTGGATCAAGCAGCTGCTCACGCAGAATGCCAACGAGACCGACCCGCACGCAGCGCAGCGCCGCGAGCTCGAGTTGCTGGCGCAGGCCTACGCGACGACCGAGCACAAAGAGGCCGTGTCCGCCTTCCTCGAGAAGCGCGCACCGGTCTTCCGGTAGATGGATCGTTCGAGTGCCGTCAATGAGGAGATGAGCATGCCGGCGTCGTTGCACGGGGCATCAGTGGTCGTCGTAGGTGGTACGTCAGGAATCGGGCTGGCGACCGCGAAGATGGCGCAGGAGAGTGGCGCCCGCGTCGTGGTCGCCGGACGGGACGAGCAACGGCTCGCCGCTTCGCTGGAGCAGTTGGACGGCGATGTCCGAGGTGTCACCCTCGATGTCGCTGACGAAGAGGCCGTTCACGCGCTGTTCGCGTCGCTCGACCACGTCGATCACGTGGCCACGTTCGCGGGCACGCACGTAGCGGGCTCGGTGACGGACGTCGACACAGCGACACTCCGGGGGCCCGTCGACAACCGGTTCTGGGGCCCGCTCTACCTCTGCAAGTACGCGGCTCCCAAGATGACGCGCGGATCCATAACCATCTGCACAGGAGCCGTGTCGCGCGACCTCGTGCCGGCGGCGCGATCGTCGCCGCGGCCGCCGGCGGATCGGAGGTGCTCGCCCGCGCCATGGCCGTCGAACTCGCGCCGGTCCGGGTGAACGTACCCGCCAGTTCGATCGTCACGCCCGACAGGATGCCGTATGGGTCAGGCGGCGTCGTGGAAGATCAGGCCGAGCGCGTGCCGATGACCCGATCGCACGATGCTGGCTCCATGCCGCATCGGCGCGGCCGACCAGCCTCGCGTTGTTCGCACTGGCCGGTCGCGTGTCGTGAATACGACCGCGTGACCACGAGGGATCGTGGTGACCGTCGCCCGCGACTGTGCGCGAGCGCGTTGTTCGACCACGACGAACTCTCCTCCCAAGTAGTCCTCGCCGGGCTCGTCGAGTCCGATCACGACCTGGAGCGGGAACACGAGATCGCCATAGAGGTCGCGATGCAGCGCGTTCCAGTCACCCGGGCCGTACTGGAGGACCAACGGAGTGGGACGGTGCTGGCCGGCCCGATGACACGCGGCGAGCCAGTCGTCGAACCGATCGGGCCACGGCGCGGCTCGGTCGAGCCGTGCGTACCACGTGCGCGCGATCCCGAGCAGGTGAGGCCAGAAGGCGGCGCGCAAACCCCGCACCGCGTCCGGAAGGGGATGGGCGAAGTAGCGGTACTGCCCCTCGCCGAAACGGTGCCGGGCCATGTCGATCGTCGATCGGAATCGTTGGTCGTCGTCGTAGAGGTCGATGAGTGCACTGCACTCGGCCCCTTCGACCAGGAGTCCGGTAGGCGCGCACCCGACCTGGTCGAGCTCTTGGATGATCGCCGGCCAATCCAGCGCGTCGACGCGTCGGTCCCAGGTGATCGCCATGTTGCTCATCCGAGGCCGGTCTCGCGGATGGTGATGCTGAGGCGCCCGGCAGGCAGATCGAGCCATTGGGGCGCCGTGCCCTCGATGACCTTCGGCACGCCGTGGTAGATGCGCCGGTTGACGCCACCGAACACGAGCAGGTCACCGGATCCGAGGACGATGTCCGTGAAGGGAGCCGTTCGCCGAGCCGTTCCCGCCATGCGAAACACCGCGGTGTCGCCGAGGCTGATGGTGACGACCGGTGCGGTCGACGGCTCCTCGGCATCCTGGTGCAGCCCGAGCCGCGCGCCAGGTGCATACAGGTTCACGATCGCGGCATCGGGCTCGAACGGTCGGGTCGCGCTCACACCCGGAGCGGACGCGTCGGCAACCGCGCGCACAGCCAGGTCGATCAAGGCCGCCGGCATCGGCTTCACGGGGGTGCCGTCGGTGTCATCCGCGGTACGGGAGTACACGTAGGGCTGCCAGTGCCACCCGAGGCAGACCGACTGGACAGACATCAGACCACCGGTCGGCACGCGGGGGTGTCGCAGGCCGGCCGGTGGCTCGGCCCATTCCCGAAACTGCTGTACCAGCGCCTGCTGCTCCGCCGGTGTCAGCCACTCGCGGATGTGGGTCACGTCGGGGAGTGGCCGGCGCACGCGTTCTTCGATCGAGGATCGCTCGATGGGTGCAGATGCAGCGAGATCCATCGCCAGCTGACCGCGACGCTGGGTGCCCGGAGCAGGGA
>DATAES010000190.1:0-4272 GCA_036257895.1 Acidimicrobiales bacterium | reverse complement strand
TTGCGTGAGGTTGGTGTTGCCGCCCGGCGCGACAGTGAACGTGCGAGCCGCGCCGTTGTGCCACACGGCGTTGGCGAAGTCGTGGATCGTGAACGTCGACGACACGAAGTCGCCGCTACCGCCGGTCGAGTGATTGAAGATGCAGGCAATCCGCAGATAGCTCTGCGAGCCCGGCCACGCCGGATAGTGGCCCATCTCGGCGCCGGGCGTAACGTCCGTACCTGCTGGGCCGGCGGCCTTACAGGTATTTAGAAGGTTGGGTGTAGCCGCGTTCGCCGACGGCGCGATGACACACATGCCTATCGCCGCCAACGCGAACGGAATCACCCAACGCAACCGCACTCGATGCATACGCAAAATCCCCCCTGGGTTCGTTTGTGGATTTCGGCGCCGCCCAGGACCTCTGGGCCGACGCCGCGCCTTCGCAACAGCAGGTTCTAACAGGATCGGATCGGACGGGTCCACTGTCTCTTGCGGCAGACTCGCTCAGAACGTTCCGAATCGGTCAGAACCGCGCGCGCACCCTCGAGTTCGATCCGCTCACGGACGAAGTCGAGGGCCAGCGCAGCCCGCTCGAGGCCTCGGCCCTTTCACCCCACGGGGTGAGGCGACCTCAGGCCGGCGGTGGGCCACTGCTGACGGTCAGCTCGACCACGGTGCCGGCCGGCACCTGTGTGCCCGGCGCGGGATTCTGCGAGATGACGCCTTTTTCAGGGACCGTGGCCGACGCCGTCCGCACGATCTTGTAATGCAGCTGGAGATCCGTCAGGGCTTGGGCTGCCCCGAACGCGTTCTTGGTGGTCGTGTCCGGTACGTCGACAAGCGCGGCCGCCGTGGTCGACGGTGCTTCAGACGATGTGGTGCTGTTCGTCCCGGGCGATTTGGAGAGATCCCGCGTCCGCCAGAGCGCGGCCCCACTCGTCACGACTGCCAGTGCCGCCACGACGATGGCCGCGATCGCAAGCTTCTTCATGGACGCTCATGGTAAGGAGCCGGCGACCGTGCGTCAGCACGGACGCCACATCCGGCGGCGGGCCGATGGTCCGGGCGGCTGCCCAACCCGTACTCTGGCAAGCGGAGCGATCGCATCCGGCGGTCGTGAGCGGGACGATCCGGGTGAAGGTCGAGACGCAGCAAACCTCTTCGGAGCAGGCCCGATCGGACAGCGCCGGCTCCGTCGCGGGCGGTCATGAAGGCTCGAGAGACGACCGCCCCGTCGCCGCCGACCGATCACCGGACACCGAGCGCGTGCTCGTCGGGGTGGTGGCGGCCGCGAGCGCGCTCGGGGCTGCTGCCGTCCACACCCACCCGACCGGCACCGGCGTGAGCGACGTGCTCGTCGCCTTGCTGTTCGGCGGTTTCGTCGCTGTCGCCGCGTCACGCGCGAGGCCGTGGGCGCTCGCGGTGGCCTCCGGCGTTGCTGCCGCCGTGAGCTCTGGCCCATGGGTAGTCGTCGGTTGTATCGCCCTCGCCGCGTGCCTCATCGACGCAACCGTGATCGACTTGCCGCATCGCCGCGTGCTCGGTGCGGTCATCGGCGCGGTCGACGTCCAAGTCCTGCTTCGCATGCCAACGGGCCGGCTCGCCACGAACGCGATCGCGGTCGCGATCGCGGTCGGCTGTGTCGTCTACTCGGGTCGCGAGGTGGCATTGCCCCGCATCCGGCGTCGATCGCGACGCGTGTGGCTCGTGGCCGGCACACTCGTCGCGCTCGCTGTCGTCAGCCTCTTCCTGTCGGCGCTGCACGCGCGTCATTCGGTGGACGTCGGGATCGCTCGTGCGCAGCGCGGGCTTCGTGCCGCTCGCGCCGGCAACAGTGCAGAAGCGGCGCGGTTGCTCGGCGAGGCGAGCGACGCGTTTCGCTCGGCGCACCGCGACGTGGGCGGTTGGTGGACCAAGCCGTCACTGGTGCTGCCCGGCGTCGGCCAACAGGCCCAAGCTCTGGATCTGCTGTCGCAAGCCGGTGCCGACGTCGCCGAAGCCGGGTCGGTCGCGGCGCGGTCAGCCGACGTGCAGTCGCTCAGAGTTCGCGACGGCCGTCTGGATCTGGACCGCGTTCGCGCCATGGCTGATCCTCTCGCCTCCGTCACCAGCGCCCTCGACACTGCGGGCGACGCATCATCTCGGGCGGCGTCGCCGTGGCTGCTCCCAGTCGTCGCGCACCAACTCGACCAGTTCACCGAAGCCGTCGACGACGCCACGTTCGACGCAGGCACTGCGTCCGAAGCCGTCGCCGTGCTCCCTGACCTGCTCGGTGGCAACGGCGACCGCCAGTACTTCGTCGTGTTCGCCACGCCATCGGAGGCGCGCGACCTCGGCGGCTTCATGGGCGCGTACGGACTCCTCACCGCCAAGGACGGCAAGCTCAGCCTGTCCAAGACCGGTCGGGTGCGCGACCTGAACCGCGCTGGCAAGGGCCGCGCGCTGACCGACCCGTCCAGGTTCCCCGATCGGTTCCTGACACTGGCGCCGAACCTCTATTGGCAGGACGTGACCGGGACGAGTGACTTCCCGACGGTGGCGGAAGCGGTGCGGCAGATGTGGCCGCAGTCGGGCGGCAAGCAACTCGACGGCGTCGTGTACCTCGACCCCGAGGCCTTGGCCGGGATGATGCGGCTCACGGGGCCGGTCACCGTCGCGGGTTACGACCAGCCCCTCACACCGGACACGGCAGCTTCGTTCCTCTTGCGCGACCAGTACGCGCTGTTCCCGAACGACAGCCGGCACGAGTTCCTCGTGGACGCGGCGAAGACTGTCTTCAAGAAGCTGACCACCGGCACGCTCCCGCAACCGAAGAAGATCGCCGACACCTTGGCGCCCGCGGTCGCAGAGCGACGGCTGATGCTGAACAGCTTCCATCCCGACGAGCAGGCGTTGTTCGAACGTCTCGGTATCGACGGCGCGTTGCCTCCGGTCGACGGCGACTTCCTCTCCGTGCGCGCATCGAACCGCGGACTGAGCAAGATCGATGCCTACATGCGGCGCACGGTGTCGGACGACGTGACCGTGGATCCCAGACGCAACCTGGTCCACTCCACCGTTACCGTGACTGTGCACAACGACGCGCCCGCGTCCGGACTGCCGTCCATCGTCATCGGCAACCACCGCGGCAAACCACCCGGGACCAACTCGACCACGATCGCCGTGTCGACGCCCCTGAAGCTCGTCGACGTGCAACGCGGCGGCGTCTCGATCGCACGCGGCGCGTCGATGGAATATGGGCGGTCCGTCTTCACCGCGCTCGTCGACGTGCCGCCGGGAGCCGAGACGACAGTGACGTTCGACCTCGAGGGGACGATCGACGTCCACGACGGTTACCGGCTCGAGGTGCTGCCGCAGCCGCTCGTCAATCCCGACCATCTCGAGGTGCATGTCCATGCCGCGCCCGGCTGGACGGTCGACAGTGGCGGGACTCACGCCGGTGATCTGCGTGAATCGGAGATCGTCCGCG
Organism: Acidimicrobiales bacterium; assembly: GCA_036257895.1. GTDB lineage: Bacteria > Actinomycetota > Acidimicrobiia > Acidimicrobiales > JACDCH01 > DATAES01. The sequence goes on along the minus strand of DATAES010000190.1, from coordinate 821 downwards.
CGTCGTTCTCGCGTTGACGATGCGCTGGAGTCGATGCACATGGCGCCCATGGGCTCTCATCGCAGTCATCACGTACATTGCGTGCAAAGCGTCCGTTCGCTCCGCGAGAGTTGGACCGCGGTGTGCGGTATCGGCAATACTGCCTCCGTCCCGCTCGAGGGGAGCGGTTGGATATTGGGGGGGTTGGCCGCGCACATGATCCGACGAGTGCTGCTCATCGCAGGTTTGATCACGGCATCGCTGTTCTTCTTCGCGGGCCCGGCTCGCGCCCAGGACTACGGCGGCTGCAGTGCGACGGCGTCGAAGACCAACGTGGTGCCGGGTGACCAGATCACGGTCAGCGGCAGCGGTGCACAGGCGAACGCCGCGGTGACTGCGTCGGTCGGTGGAACAAGGATCGGCTCGGGTACAGCGAGCGCGACGGGCAGCTTCAGCTTCAGCGCGACGGTTCCGGCGAACGCCTCCGGCACGGTTTCTGTGTCGGTTGCCTGCGGCGGCGACCCGGCTCGCGTCGCATCCCTGACACTCACCGTTGCGGTCACCTCGGCCGGAGGCCTGCCGCGGACGGGTTCGTCCGCCACGATTCCCGCGACGACGGTCGCCATCGGACTGATCACGGCTGGCGCCGTTGCGCTCGGCATCTCGCGTCGCCGCCGTCACGGCAAGACCGCGGCATAGCGGGATAGCAGCGAAGTCTGGGTCGCCGTGGCCCCTCTAGGGGCCACCGCGCACCAACATTCACTCAGCTGTCGAGCCAGGCTTCGATGGGCGTGCCTCCGAAGACGTCCGTCAACTCGTCGTAGTTGACGAGTAAGAGCGAC
>DATAES010000189.1:0-15471 GCA_036257895.1 Acidimicrobiales bacterium | reverse complement strand
CGGTGCGCTGACCACGCACGCGCCGTTCCGGTACACCAACACGCCGCAGGTGTACCGGAACGGCGCATTGGAACCACCGGAGTCCGCCAGCAGGCCGACGGTCAGTCGGAGGCGGCTACTTCTGCGAGCCGCTCTGCGCCGGCCTGGAGCGCGCTGCTGAGTTCGCCCTCGCCCAGCCGGGAGCCGGCCGAGGCGAAGATGATTGCACCGACCAGGCGTGCTGTATTGAGGGTCCATGGGTCAGGTTGCGGCCCCTCGCCCGACCGGGGCCCTGGCCACGGCCAGGGCCACTTTCGAGGCCACGGCGTGCCGCACCACTCGTCGATGAATTCCTGGATCATCCCGCTCGCGGCTTGCCCTCGCAGGTCGGACTCGACGGCGATTCGCACGATGTCGTGCGCCATCTCGGCTGCACCGATGAGGATCGCTTCTTCCGGCGGGCCGGGAGGGAGCGGTTGAGGATTGAGAGATACCCAGTCGGCACGCGATCGGCTCCGGGGTCCGTGAGGGATGATCGCGTCCCAGGCTTGGGGGCGAATTCTCCCGAGGTGGGCCAGCACGGTCTGCGTCCGCATAGCGCTCCTTCTGGTTGGGGTGACGGATTATGCCCCATGGCGTCGCGCCGGACGCGGTTCCTCGGGCGTTGACTCTCGTGATACCTCTAGAGGATTCGCTACGCTGCCCGACGCATGACGACGCCGTCGCGCCGACCCCGTCGTGTTGCGACTCTCATCAAGAAGGCGGCTCAGCGATGATCACGTCCTACCATCCGAGCATCCGCGTCGAGCAGGACGAGCACGTCCTCACCGTGACGATCGACAGACCGGAAGCGAAGAACGCTTGCACGGGCGACATGTGGGTCGCGCTCGGGCGCACGTTCCAGGACGTCGGACCCCGCAGAGCGAGGGTGGTCGTGCTCACCGGCGCCGGCGGTGACTTCTGCGCAGGTGCCGACCTTGTCGGCGGAGGCGATGCGCAGCGCTTCGAGCCTTCGGGAACGATGCTCGACTTCATGCATGTGCTCGGCGATGTCGTGCGAAGCGTCCATGGATGTCCGGTACCCGTGGTCGCGAAGGTCGACGGGGTGTGTGTCGGTGCCGGCCTCGGTCTCGCGCTGGCGGCGGACCTTCTGTGGTGCTCCGATCGAGCGCGGTTCTCGGCGATCTTTGCCAAGCGGGGACTGAGCCTCGACTTCGGCACCTCGTGGTTGCTGCGCCAGCGGGTCGGTGTGCACAAGGCGAAAGAACTCGCCTTCACCGCGAGGATGGTGAGCGGTGCCGAGGCCGTCGCGCTGGGTTTGGCCAACACCGCCGTCCCCGCAGGCGAGCTCGACGGTGCCGTGCGGGAGGTCGTCGACGCGATCGCGGCCGGACCCCCCATGGCGCTGTCGATGATCAAACGCGAGCTGGACAATGCGTCGACGTCGTCGCTCACGCAGGCGCTCGAGGCCGAGGCCCTCGCTCAGTCTGTCAACGCGCAATCGAGAGACATGCGAGAGGCCTTGACTGCCTACGCAGAGCGGCGGCCACCCGTGTTCGAGGGAAGGTAGACGTGACCGAGACCGACAGCCCTGAAGGCTGGCCCACCGTCCTCGACCAGCTCGCGCAGCGACGTGACAGTGCTCGCGCCATGGGCGGCGAAGAGCGACTGCAGAAACATCACTCGAGCGGGAAGCTCGACGCACGTGCTCGGATCGCCCATCTCCTCGACGCCGGCTCGTTCCGCGAGCTGGGCACGCTCGTCGGTGGTGACGACGCGCCGGCCGACGCCGTGGTGATCGGCGCAGGGCGCGTCGAAGGCCGTCCGGTGATGGTCGCGGCCGAAGATTTCACCGTGAAGGCAGGGACGATCAGCCAAGCGTCCAACTCCAAGCGCTATCGGGTCGCCGAACTCGCGGTGCTCGATCGCGTGCCGTTGGTGATGATGCTCGAAGGGGCGGGCTTCCGGGCCGACGGTCGGCACACCGCCCGCACGCCGACGGACATGCTCGCCCAAGCGCAGTGTTCTGGCCGCGTGCCGCTCGTGACGGCTGTGCTCGGGTCTTCCGCCGGGCACGGTGCGCTGGTCGCGCCGATGTGCGACTTCACGGTCATGACTCGTCAAGCGGCGATCTTCACTGCGGGCCCGCCTGTCGTACTCGAGTCCCTCGGCGAGACGATCTCGAAGGAAGATCTCGGCGGACCCGCGGTGGCCCTCGCGAGCGGTGTGATCCACAACGTCGCTGACGATGATCACAGCGCGCTCGACCAAGTCCGCACGTATCTTCGCTACTTCCCATCGTCGGCGTGGTCGTACCCGCCGCACGATGACGCTGGCGACACCGGCCCGCGGGAGGTCACCGAGTTGCTCGACCTGGTTCCCCGCAATGGACGGCGCGGTTACGACATGCGCAAGGTGATCGACGTCGTCTTCGATGCCGGTAGCCGCTTCGACGTGCAGCCCGAGTTCGGTCGCTCGATGATCTGCGCGCTGTGCAGGCTCGGCGGTCATCCGGTCGCGGTCGTGGCGAACCAGCCGATGGCGCTCGCCGGCGCGATCGACGCGGACGGCGCAGACAAGGCTTCGCACTTCATCACCGTCGCGGACTCCTTCCATCTTCCTTTGGTGTTCCTGTCCGACAACCCCGGCGTGCTGGCGGGGAGTGTCTCGGAGCAGCGAGGCATCCTGCGCAAGGGTGCACGGATGTACGCAGCGCAATATCTCGCCACGACACCGAAGTTCGAGGTGACGCTGCGCAAGGCATACGGGTTCGGGTCGATGGTCATGGGAATGATCCCGTTCGACGGCCAGTCGGGCGTGTTCGCGTTCCCCGGGGCAACCATGGGCGCGATGGGCGCGGCCGCGATGAGCCGTGCGACCGGGTCGGATCCCGACGAGGCAGACCGCCTTCGCACGATGGAGGTGGAGGCGTCGTTTCGATCTGCGAAGACTCTCGGCTTCGACGAGTTGATCGATCCACGCGAGACGCGCAACGTGCTGCTCGAATCGCTCGAGCGAGCGCTCTACCGCCGGCAGGCCGCGGCCGAGCCAGTGGCTCGCATCGGGATCATGCCGTAGGAACCTGCGCGAGCGCCGCGGTCATTCCTGGGTTGGCGTCGAGGAGATCGAAGCGCAGCGCGGGACGGATGTCTCGGTATGCATCCACCACGGGCGCGAGTTGCGCGGGAGTCACACCGTGCATGATCACGCCGTCGACGCCGAGATCGAACTGCCGCAGCACTCGTGCCGCGCACGCCTGCGCGCTGCCGTATGCAGCGGGCTCCAACCATTCATCGGGTACGAGCGTGGCGATGTGCCGCAGCGCCGTGATGTCGGCGACGGCATCGATGGCACCAGGTATCGACTTCACCACCGGGTCATCGCGAAAGCGCGCGAGCACGGCGGCATCCCAGCCGTTCGTTCGCACCAGCAGGTCGCCATAGCCCTGGAGATATGTGGCGAGACGGCCGACGGTCTTTCGGAGGCGAAGCTCCTCCGGGATCGAATCTGGGATCGTTGCGTAGCAAGACCAGATGCGGACCGCTGCGGGATCGCGCCCGCTCTGTTCGGCCGCGGCGCGCACTGTCTCGACGGCGCGCACCACCGTCTCGTCCGTGAAGAACGTGTGCAGCACGACCATGTCGAAGGTTCGTCCCGCGAGCGCGAGTGTGTTCGGGCCGAACGCGACGAGTCCGAGGGGGATCGTCTCGTCGAAGCTGGCGTCGAGGTGGAGAACCGGGAAGCGCCCCGCCGGACCCTCATGGCCGACGATGACCTCGCCCCTCCAGAGCCGGCGGAGCAGATCGGCGATGTCCTCCATCTGCGCCGTCGTGATCTTCGGGATCCCGTAGGCAGCGAACAGCGCGTCGATGCCGCGACCGAGTCCGAGCGTGAAGCGTCCACTGCTCAAGCGATGCATGGTCGTCGCGTAGGACGCCGTGATCAGCGGATGACGTGTGTTGTGGTTGGTGGCCGCGGTGGCTATCCCGAGCCGCCGCGTCGCAGCAGCGGCAGCACCCGACAGCGTCACTGCTTCTTTGATGTTGAACCGCTCGGAGAGAAACGTCGAGCCGAGTCCCACAGTCTCCGCGTCCGCGAGTTCGTCGAGGAGATCGGCGGGCGACGTCGGCGCACCAGCGAGGCCGTAGAAACCCAGTTCGTTGAGGGGCGAGACCTGCACGATGTCTGCGGTTTGCGGCACCGGCAGAACCTACGGAGGTATTGCGCAAGGTTCCAGCGACCGGTCCGAGCGCTCCGACCGAGCAATTGAACCGGAAAGCGACGTTTCCTAATCTGGAAAATTCGACTGTACTGAAGGATCCGAGGGGCACAGATGGAGACCACGTTCATCGACTATGCGGTCGAGGACCGGATCGCGACGATCACGCTCAACCGTCCGGAGGCCGCGAGCGCAATCAAGTCGGTCGACGACAGTGAGTCGTTGTCGCGACACATTGCGTGACCCCAGGTACCGTCATGGCACCGACGACTGACGAGAAGCAGATGGCCGACGAGTCGAGTTCTGCCACACAGCGCTCGACACGAGGAGCGCAGCGGGAGAAGCCGCAACGGATCGCGGACGAGATTCGTCGCTTGATCATCGAGGGCAAGCTCGAAGAAGGTGAGTCGTTGGGGCACGAGCCCGACCTCATCGAGCGATTCGGCGTGTCCCGACCGTCGTTGCGCGAGGCGTTGCGCATACTCGAGGCGGAGGGGCTGATCACCGTCGTCCGTGGCGTGTTGGGCGGCGTGGTCGTCCACCGGCCGGATCAGCGTTTGACGGCTCGGACGGCGGCACTCGTGCTGCAGGCCCGCAACGTGTCCCTTGCCGACGTGTTCGAAGCCCGCACGATCCTCGAGCCGGCAGCCGTTCGGCTGGTCGCGTCGGCGCGTGGCCGTAAGACCCTCGCGCGGCGACTTCGGGATCTGATCGCGGAGCAGGAGGAGGTGATCGACGATCCGGTCGCATTCGGCCGGGCGAACGCGCACTTTCACGAGGAACTAGTGGGCATGGCCGGCAACCAGACCCTGACGATCGTCGCCGAGATGCTCAACGAGGTGGTGTCGCGAGCGGTGACGGTGGTGAGTCAGAGTGCGAACGGCGACTCCGCTGCGACACGTCGGCGTGGTGTCCGCTCGCAGCACCGGCTTGCCGCGCTCGTCGAAGCTGGCGCGGTCGACGAAGCGGAGGAGCACTGGCGCACGCACATGGCGATCGTCGGTCGCGTCATGCTCGGCCAGCAGGCAAAGACGGTCATCGATCTCCTCGACCACTTTTGATGGCAAGCGCGAAGGGACACCGCATGCCTCGTGCGCATTCGAACGACCTCGACACCGAGAATGCCGCTGACTGGCAGCGACGCGTGGTCGGCCGGTCGCTGCGTACCGCTGCGGAGCGCTCGGTCGACCGCGGCAACGCATTGATACGAGCAGCCGCGACGGTCCTCGAGCGTTCCAACGGTGAGGACATCACTGTTCAGGAAGTCGCCGACGAAGCCGGGCAGTCATTGCGGACCCTCTATCAGTACTTCGAGAGCAAGGACGACCTCCTGCTCGCGGTGTTCGAGGAAGCGATGCGGACCTACGCGCAGCTGATCCGCAACGCGATCACCGATCTCGAGGATCCGGTCGAGCGACTCGCCGGCGCGATGGTCGCCGCGGTGTCCATGCCGGCCTTCAGCAACTCCGGATTGGATCGGGGACTCGCCCGGCTTCGGCTCAAGCTCTCCGAGGTACAACCGGAGCTTGTCGGGCGAGCGCAGCAGGCGGTGACGACACTGATCCGGGACCTGGTCGAAGCCGCTGCTTCGGCGAAGCGGATCCGTGTCGACGATGCAGAATCGGCGACGTTCGTCCTGCTCGCCCTCAACGCCGCGTACATCACGACCGAGCGGCTCGGCAACGACGCCGGCGTTCGACGACCGGACATCCAGGGGATCGTCACCTTCTGCCTGCGGGGTCTCGACGCCGACCTCAAGCCCGGTTGGTTCGATGCGATCAGCGCGCGGCTGCGTCTTCCCACGCGGCGCCCGAAGTTCGGCGCCGCGGCCACCGGCAACGGCCGCCGCCGTGCCACCAGAGCGAGCAAGCGCGCTCCGACGAGGAAGCCTTGACCTCCGAACCGGACTCGACTGACACATGCCACTGAAAGGGACCCATCCCCGCCTCGACGGTCTCAACCTGCTCGACGGCCGCTGGTACGCGGACGACCCACACACGGTCTGGTCGTGGATGCGACGGGAGGCGCCCGTCTACTACGACGAAGCCGCCGACGTGTGGGGGATCGCGCGGTACGACGACGTCCTCGCGATCGAGAAGGATCCGAAGACGTTTTCGAGCCGGCGCGCCCCGCGACCGCACGGCCGGTCGTTACCGATGATGATCTCGATGGACGACCCGGATCATCGTCGGCGGCGGTCGCTGGTCAACCGTGGGTTCACGCCGCGGCGGATCGCGCAGCTCGAGGACGAGGTGGACGGCCTTTGCCGTCGCATCATCGATCGCGTCAGCGAGCGCGGTTCCTGCGATTTCGTCTGGGACATCGCCGCACCATTGCCTCTCATGGTCATCGCCAGCCTCTTGGGCTTCGACGAGGACGCCTACGACGATCTGCTGCGCTGGTCCGACGACCTCCTCCGCGCGACGACGCTCGATCCGACACCTGAGGTCGCGACAGCAGGGATGCAAGCCATGCTCGGGTTCAGGGCGTTCCAGCTCGATGTCATCGCTGAGCGCCGCGCGACACCGCGTGATGACTTGATCAGCACCTTGTGCGGTGCGGAGATCGACGGCCACCGTCTCGACGACGACTCCATCGTCAACGAGACGTTGCTCTTGTTGATCGGCGGCGACGAGACCACTCGCCATGTCATAAGTGGCGGCATGCTGGCCCTGCTCGAGCATCCTGCGCAGCTCGACGCGCTTCGCTCCAACGCCGACCTGATCCCGCTCGCGGTCGAAGAGTTGTTGCGATGGGTGTCGCCGATCAAGAACATGGCTCGCACCGTGACGAGCGACATCGAAATTCGCGGCCAGCTGCTTCGGGCCGGTGATCAGCTCATGCTCTTCTACCCCTCGGCCAATCGGGACGAGTCGGTGTTCGACCGACACGACGTACTCGATGTCCGCAGGAATCCGAATCCCCACCTCGCCTTCGGCTTCGGGCCGCACTTCTGCCTCGGAGCTGCATTGGCGCGACTCGAACTGTCGGTCATGTTCCGCGAAGTCCTCGGCCGACTGCCCGATGTCGAGCTCTCGAGCGACGCCGGGCTGCCCTATCGTGCGTCCAACTTCGTGAGCGGCCTCGAATCGATGCCGGTCCGGTTCACACCGACGGCGAGGCAGCGCTGACGGTCATGCCCGAAGAGCTCTCGACTCTTCCCGAGTCGTCGGGGGAGTGGGCGCTGGCTGCGGTGCACGATGTCGTCGCGGCAGCGGTGCCGGACCGCGAGATGGTCGTCTGCGGTCCGGTGCGGCGAGCATCGGCAAGCTCAGCCAGACCCGCATCGTGAAGCTGGCCGCCACGCTCGGCATCGACATTCTCGGCGCCCGCGGGCAGTTGGCTGGTGCGGACGGCTACGACGGTGGTCAGTTCTCGAACGCGATGGTCTTCTCACCGGCGTCATCCATCTACGGCGGCACCGACGAGATCCAACGCAACATCGTGGCCGAGCGGTCGCTCGGTCTCCCCCGGGAGCCCGCGCCGGACCGCGGGCTTCCGTTCGGCGAAGTGCTGCGAGGCCGCTGACTTCGGTCCTGACCCGCGGCAACGCCCGGGCGTCTCGCTACCGCGTGGGTAGTCAAACGCCCGGGCGTCGCTCACGTCGACGTCACTGTCGGATCATGCGGACTCCGTGCACGTGATGAGGTACGACGCGTCCGCCGGGTTGTAGGCCGGGAGGGCCGGCACGAAGTAGATCGTCGGGCAGGTCACGATCGTGTGCACACCGCACACCCATTTGTCCCACTCGTTCGGCTCGCAGACCCGCGTCGTCTGACGTGTGTCACTGATGGTCACGTTGGCCACCGAGCCACCGGACGACACCGTGAAGGTTCCCGATCGGCTGCTCACGGTGAATGTGCCCGCGACCAACTGATTGGTCGCGGAGTCTGTCGCGCTCAGCGTGAGTTGGGGCAGCGTGCCGAGGGGAATAGGCGCCGGACTGGAGTTGATCGTGTACTTGCTCGCCGTCACGGCGATCGTCGCGGAGCCCACGCTGTAGGGGTTGAGGTCCGCGGTGACAGTGCGGTTGCCGGCCGCGTTGAATGTCCACGTGGTCGACAACGTGCCTGTCGGATCAGTCACGCCAGCAGTGACGCCATCGAACGCGACCACAGCGCCGGGAAGTGGCCTTCCGGCGGTGTTCGTCACTGTCACCGTGATCGGCGTCGGCACGCCCGCAACCGGCAACGACGGAGTCGACGCCGACACCCGGGCCGGGTCGAGCAGGAAACGCATCGCGTCGAACAACGCTGCGCCGGTCGCCGCTTGACCCATTGCGTTCGGATGCATCGTCCCGAAGATGTCGCTCTGGCTCGCGAGCGAATCGATCGGTGTGTTGACGAACCGAGGGCTGAAGCCGTTCCAGAAGGCCAACGTGAAACCGGCGCAATAGCCGTGGGAGGCGTACCGAGCGGATATGCCCGTGACGAAGTGGAACTGCGGACGCGGTCGGGGCAGGGCGTTGGCCCGGGTCACGGCCGCGGCGAGCGCGGCATTGAGTGGTGCGATCACGCGGGTCGACGCCCACTCCGCCTCGTTCACCATCACGCCCTCCATACCCAGTGACGACGGGCTCAGCGGATTCCCGCACCGCAAGCCGAACAGACCGGTGGTCGAGTCGGGATACTCGGTGACGAACACGTTGGACACGGTGGACGGCACCGCGGCCAGCACACCATCCAGGAGCGGTGGCAGCGTGGTTGTGATGCTGCTGGTCACCGCCGGGTCCAAGCCGGTGCAGTCCGAAGGCGGTGGCAGCATGCAGGTGCTGACGATGCCGGCGAAGCCGATGTCGTTCCCGCCGATGCTCATCGTCAACGCATCGATAGGGCCAGAAGGCAGAGCGCTGAGTTGGCCGCCCGATCCGATCAAACTGGCGGTCGTCGCGCCGGTGCAGGCGAGCGAGGTGAACGACGTCGACCGCACGCCGTTCAGCAGGCCAGCGGCGTTCGCCGGCCCGGCCAGCGAGGAGCGATGGCAGGCCGCGTTGGTCCACCCGGCTCCCATTGCGCCCTCGCCGGATGCGTAGGAGTCACCGACGGCGACGACCGTGAGCGGCGTCGCCGCGGCCGCAGCCGGCCGGGCGGGCAGCCCGACCAGTGCGGCGACGGCGAGGGTGGCAACGCTGACCACGAACACGACCGCGGTACGAAGGATGGATTTCATCGTGTGTGTGGCCCGAGTCATCCGAACCACCCCACAGCCAGCGTGAGGCTCACACCCGACGGCGTGATGACGATCCGAGATGCCGAGGTCGTGGCGCCGGCAGGTAGCCCGCCCGGAAAGCCGCTCGCAACCGAACTGGCGATGAGACCGTTCACACCGCTCTGCACGGCAACTCGCACGGAATCCCGCAGGAGAAGCTCCATCGCGGTCGCCTGCACGTTGAGGAACGCGCCCCACACGCCGCCGAACGCGAGCGTGCCGGGGCCGGTCGGAGTGAGCACGACGATCTCGGCCGGGTTGTTCATGTCGGTAGACGGGCTGACCGTGAAGGACAGCGCGTACGTGAACGGCGCGGGGCCAAATGTTCCTGAGAGAAGGAGCATGATGGTTCCGTTGCCGGGAACCAGCGCCGTGCTGGTGATCGTCATGCCGGTGGGCGGCGCAGGCGCCAGTCCACTTGCCATGGTCGCCAACTGAGCGGCCGTGAATCGCGAGGGGCACGGCACGGCCACGTTGAGGCGACCGCTCGGGTTGGCAGGCGAGCCTGCCGGAAGTGTGGTCATCGGACCCGATCGGAACAGTGGCCCGGGCAGGACGCCGTTCGCGAGGCTCACGCCTACGGAGGATCCTGTGAGCGACGACGGACCGGACATGAACCCGATTCGGCCAGCGCTCGAAGGCGTCACTTCCTGGACCGCTTGGCTACCCGGCGACAACTGCCACTCCGTCGCGATCAACGGAAGGCTCACCACGCCGCACTGGTCGAGCAGCGTCACGTTCGTGCTGTACGGGAAGGGGGCGCAGCCGATGCTGGCGTCGCTGCCCCATCCCACGTTGACCGCCGTGACGCACACCTCCGCCGTGGCGGGCGACGCTGGCACCGAGATGTCGAAGCCGCGGTAGCCGACATCGGCTCGATACAGGCCGGCAGTCGCCCGGCTCACCACGACACCGTCGAGGGTCACGATCACGTCGATCGGTGCGTTGACGTTGGGGTCGCCCGCCCATCCGGTGACTCGGACCGCGGCCGTGCCGAAGGACGGGGCATCGAGCGCGCCGGACGGGTCCATGCTGAATGTCGGAAGCGGCTGGCACCGCTCCGGGAACACATCACAGATCGACGCCGCGGCTGCCGGCTGCGCCACAGCAACGACACCGAGCCCGGCCACGGCAACGATGCAGGCCAGTAGAGCGGCTGCGCCGCGACGCCGCCGGCCACGCGGTTGGACAGAGTTGCGTTCGAACATGAAGTCGTTCCTTCCGCCCGGGGACCTCGATCGGGTCCGCCTGAGCGGATACTGCGGGTGGCAGACCGCAGAAACATCCGGCAGATCCCGGATATCGACGCAAACCGGCCTGAAACCGGAGTATCAACAGGTCGTCATGCGTGCCCTGCTCGCACCACCGCTCGTCGATCGAACCGAGGAGCAGGCGCTGCTCGCCGGCCTCGCGCAGGAGGTGTGCGAGGGGTCTGGTCGTGTGGTGCTCATCGAGGGTGAGGCCGGCATCGGCAAGTCACGTCTCATGGCTGAGGCAATCGCCCAGGCCGACGGCCTGCGCCAGCACTGGTGGGGTGCAGCGGAGGCGGATGACGATCGACCGTTCGCCGCTCTGGCCGATGCGCTCGGGTGCCGCCGTACTGCGGTTGGACCTGCACAGCGCGAGATCGCGGCGATGTTGACCGGAGACGGCGCGTCCGACGGAGGTTCACCGCGCTCGACCGACGCTCCCGAACTGCAGTTTCGGTTGGTCGAAGCGTTCGTCGATCTCGTCGAGAACCTTCTCCGCTCTGCCGTGCCCGGGGTGCTCGTGCTGGATGACCTGCACTGGGCCGATGAGGGCACGCTCGTGGCTTTGCGCCAGATCGGGCGGCGGCTGCGGGCTTTGCCGTTGCTGGTGATCGGTGCCTACCGACCACTGCCGGCGGCCGGCGCGCTCGATCGGACGATCGCGTCGCTGCGAACGAGCGGGGCCGCGTCGATCTCACTCGGTCCGCTCGATGGCACGGCAGTCGCCGACCTCGCCCGGCAACTGCACGGCGCGCCACCGGGTGACTCGCTGCTCTATGCGTTGGACGGTGCCGCGGGCAACCCACTGTTCGTGGTGGAACTGGCCCGAGCTGCGCTGGCGGAGGGCGCGGTCGAGGTGGTCGCGGACCGGGCCGAGTTGCGTTCGCCCGGTCTGCCGCCGACGTTTCGTGCGCTCATCCGGCACCGCGTGCAGGATCTTCCGGCCGAGGCCGTCGATGTGTTGCGCGTCGCTGCCGTCCTCGGCTCCTCCTTCTCCGTTGCCGATCTCTGCATCGTGCTCGACCGCCGGGCTGTACAACTGCTCGGCCCGCTCGGTCACTGCGTCGACGACGGTCTCCTGCGCGACGACGGCGACGCGTTGGCCTTCCGTCACGATCTGATTCGGGACGCGATCCGTCAGGACCTGTCGGGCGATCTCGAGCGCGAGCTCCATCGCGACATCGGTCGCGCACTCGCCACCGCGGAGGGACCGACCCTGCGGGCCGCGCATCACCTCGTGCGCGGCGCTCGGCCAGGCGACAACGACGCCGTCGGTTGGCTCTACGAGGCGGCCCGACAGGCGGCGGCCGCTGCGCCCGTGCTGGCGCTCGGCCTGCTCGACCGGGCCCTCGACCTCTCACAGCCGGATGATCCGGTGCGCGTGGCCATCTTGATCGAGCGGGCGCGGGCTCTGCTGTGGGCCGGCCGGCTGAGCGAAGGTCGAGAGCTCGCCGAGCGCCTGCTGGCGGCCGGGGGTGGTCCCGATGTGGCCGCGCTCCATGAAACGCTCGCAACGGCGTTCTTCCTCGAAGGCCGGCTGGCCGAGGTGGTGGACCAACTCGAGCGAGCATCGGCTGACCCGTCGCTCCCGGCTTCGGGACGCGCATTTCGCCTAGCCGAAGCCTCGCTCGGCCACGTTGTCGCCGGCGACCTCGAGCGAGCCATCGCGCAGGCCGAGGAGGCACGCGGCGCCGGCAGTGTGCTGGGCGACGACGGTGCACAGTGCCTCGCGCTCTGCACGCTGGCCCTCGTCGCCCATATCCGCGGCGACGCGACCCGTGCACTCGAGCTCGCGGAACAAGCGGTCCTTTTGTTCGGTATGGAAGGGTCGGCGGCCGCGCGCTACGCGCCGCACTTCTTCCAGGGACTCATACTCCTCAGCACCGATCGCGTGGACGACGCGGCGAAGGCGTTTGCCATCGGTCGTCAGCAGTGCGAGCTGTCGGGAAACTTCGCGACGCTCCCGATCCACCATCTCGGCGCGGGTCTTCAGATGCTGCTCGCCGGCGAATGGGACGATGCTGTCGCCGAGATCGAGGTCGGGCTCGCTGTGAGTGAAGAGTTGGGTACTCGGGTCGCGGTCGTCGCGCTGCTCGCGCTGCGGGCACTCATCGCCATCGAACGGGGAGAGATGGACGTTGCCCGCCGAGCGGTCGCCGACGCCGACGCCGAGATCGCGAGGTCGGGCCTGCAGTTCGGCATCGATTGGCTCACCTGGGCGCGAGCGCTGCTCGTCGAAGACGACGATGCGAGTGGAGCATTTCAGGTTCTCTACAACGGGTGGCAGTTCTACGAGGCGGTGGGCGCGCTGTGGTCCTGCACCGTTCTCGGACCCGACCTCGTTCGCATCGCGATTGCCACCGGCAACCCCGACGTCGCGAGTTCGGTAGCTGCGCGCATCACCGCGCTGAGCGCGTCGTTCCGCACCGATACGGCACGGGGCACAGCACTGCGATGCCAGGGACTCATCGACGACGACGGCGACACGCTGCTCGCCTCAGTCGCCGCGTACCGGACTGGTCGCCGACCATACGACCTCGCGCTCGCCCGCGAGGACGCTGCCGTCGCGCTGGCACACCGAGAACGTCGAACCGAAGCGGCAACGCTCGCCGGTGAGGCACTCAACGAGTACGACCGGCTGAGCGCCACGCGCGACGTCGCGCGGGCGACGGCGCGGTTCCGAGCGGTCGGTCTCCGCCTCGGGCGCCGCGGACCGCAGCGACGCGCAGCCGTCGGTTGGGACAGCCTGACGCCGAGTGAGCGCGACGTGTCCCATCTCGTTGCTGAAGGTCTCACCAATCGCGAGATCGGCCAGCGCCTGTTCGTCTCACCACGGACAGTGGAAACGCACGTCGGCCATGTGTTCGGCAAGCTCGGCCTGACATCTCGGTCTGCGCTCGCGGCCGAGGTGGCCGCGCGCGCGAACGCGTGACCGCGCGCGTCCGCGCGCATTCGCCCCTAGTCGTCGAGGCTGCCCATCGTCAGATTGACGGTTGTTCCCGTCATCCCACTGGCCTTGTCGGAAGCCATGAAGACCGCCAGGTTCGCCAACTCGGAGAGTGTCATGAGCCGTCGAGGATGCGTCCGGCTTGCGAGCAGCTCCTGCCATTTTTCCCAGGTGATCCCCATGGCCTTGGCTCGAGGCTCGAAGGCGTCCTTGATCGTGCCTGTCTCCGGCATGGCCTGCGGTCGCAGACCGACCACACGAATGCCGTGAGGCGCGAGCTCAGCGGACAGATCACGAGTGAGGGCTTCTTTGGCGGCCATCGCCGGGCCGTACCCACCCACCAGTGGAAGGCCAGTGCGCGAGTGAAGCGCGGTGACGGTCATGATCACGCCCGATCCGTTCGGGATCATGTGTCTCGCAGCGCAGCGCGCGGTGAGGAAGTACGACGCGGCGTAGGTGGTGATCGGCAGGACGAACTGCTCGACATCCAGATCGACCAGCGGGACACCCAGAATCCTTGCGTTCGGGATCCCGACCGAGTTGAACGAGATGTCGACGCGGCCCGCCGTGTCGATCACGGCCCGCAGGTGCGCGTCCACCGCGCGCTCGTCGAGCGCGTCGACCTCCGCCGGCTCGGCCGATCCGCCGGCGGCGAGGACGTGTTCGGCAACAGCTTCGACCGGCCCAAGGCGGCGGCCCGTGAGGAAGAGCCTGGCCCCCTCGGAGGCAAAGGCGCGTGCGACCTCGCCGCCGATCGCGCCGCCGGCTCCGTAGATCACTGCGACCTTGTCCTTCAGCATCATCTCTGGTTTCCGTTCTGTGTCCGCGTGCTCACACCCCTGGAGCCGTCGATGATGTAGACACCGCGACGTCGGGAAAGTGGGCGCCGACCGGTCGCCAAGGAAGAAGGTGACGTGAAGGTGGTGGCAGCGGACCTGATGGCACGGGCCCGGGCCGGGGACGACGACGCGTTCAGAGCGCTGACCGAGCCTCACCGCCGGGAGCTACGGGTGCACTGCTATCGCATGCTCGGATCTCTGCAGGATGCCGAGGACGCGCTTCAGGACACGATGCTGACCGCGTGGCAAGGACTCGGAGGGTTCGAGGGACGCGCTTCGCTCCGCACCTGGCTCTACCGAATCGCCACCAACCGTTGTCTCAACGCGCGGCGCTCGGTCCGGCGACGCCCGGCCAAGGAGTGGGACGTGCCCAACGTCGAACCGCCTGAGCCGACCCGGCTCGGCGACGTCGTGTGGCTGGAGCCGTTTCCCGACGACCTCATCGAGGGTGCGATCGACGTGCCGCTCGGACCGGAGGCGCGCTACGAGCAAACCGAGTCGATCTCCCTCGCGTTCATGACCGCCCTCCAGCTTCTGCCGCCCCGCCAACTCGCTGTTCTCGTCTTGCGCGACGTGTTGGGCTTCCACGCGATCGAGGTGGCCGACATGCTCGACTCGAGCATCGATTCGGTCAACAGCGCGCTCAAGCGGGCGCGCGCCAGCGTGCAGCGCGCACGGCCAACCGCCGGCGACCCCGAACCTCCTCCGTCACCCGACGCGAGCGCCGAGGGTTCGATCGTGGCGAGGTTCGTCCGGGCCTACGAGTCCGCCGATCTAGACGCGTTGGTGGCCCTTCTCACTGATGACGTTTTCATCTCGATGCCGCCGATGCCGTTCGAGTACGAGGGCCGGGACGTCGTGGCTCGCTTCTTCGCCGGCCTCTTCGGCGCGGGCCGGAGGTTCGACCTCGTGCCCACGCGCGCCAACGGTCAGCCCGCCTTCGGGGCCTACTTGCGCGCCTCCACCGGCATCCGTCACGGGATCGGCCTCATCGTTCTCACCGTCACCGGCGACTCGATCTGTGCGATG
>DATAES010000188.1:0-5018 GCA_036257895.1 Acidimicrobiales bacterium | reverse complement strand
GTGGCCCCTCTGGGGGCCACGGCGCACCAACATTCGTCCTCCGACCGGTGCATCGGGGAAGATGGCTGGCGATTTCTGCGTTTCACTTCGGCACTTCGGGCAACCAACACGGACCCGACTACGAGAGGAGCACCAATGGGTTTGGTGATCAACGACACGGCGCCCGACTTCGAGGCTGAGACCACGCAGGGCCCGATCAAGTTCCACGAGTGGATCGGCGACTCCTGGGCCGTGCTTTTCTCACATCCGAAGGACTTCACCCCGGTCTGCACGACCGAGCTGGGCTACATGGCGAAGCTCCAACCAGAGTTCGACCGCCGGGGAGTGAAGATCATCGGGCTGTCGGTCGACGCCAAAGGAGATCACGAGAAGTGGGCCGACGACATCGAGGAGACGCAGGGCTTCCGTCCCACCTACCCGATGATCGCCGACGCGGACTTCAAGGTCTCCAAGCTCTACGGCATGCTGCCGGCGGACACGTCAGGTGACGCGAAGTCCCGCACGCCGGCCGACAACCAGACCGTTCGCAACGTCTTCGTGATCGGGCCCGACAAGAAGGTGAAGCTGATCCTCGTCTACCCGATGACGACGGGACGCAACTTCGACGAGGTGCTGCGAGTCATCGACTCCCTGCAACTCACGGCCAACCATCGAGTCTCGACGCCCGTCAACTGGAAGCAGGGCGAAGATGTGATCATCGCCGGGTCGGTGTCCAACGACGAGGCCAAGGAGATCTACGGCAGCTGGAAGGAACCGAAGCCGTACATCCGCCTCGTTCCCCAGCCAAAGTGACCCACGTGCCGTAGTCTCCGCGGCATGCCGAACATCGCTGCCAACGGGATCCAGATCGAGTACGAGACGTTTGGCGACAGCACGAACCCACCGTTGCTGTTGATCATGGGCCTCGGCGCCCAGATGATCCTGTGGGACGAAGAGTTCTGCGAACAGATCGCGGCCCGAGGGTTCTACGTCATCCGCTTCGACAACCGCGATGCTGGCCTCAGTACGCATTTCCACGACGCGCCGTTGCCCGATCTCCCAGCCGCCATGACCGGTGACAGCTCGTCGGCGTCGTACACCCTCAGTGACATGGCTGCGGACGCGGCGGGCCTGCTCGATGCCCTCGGCTTGTCCGCTGCGCACATCGTCGGCGCGTCGATGGGCGGGATGATCGCCCAGTCCTTCGCCATCGAGCATCCCGACAAGACGTTGTCCCTGTGTTCGATCATGTCGACGACCGGTGACACCGCGGTCGGCCAGCCAGATCCGGAAGCCCTCGAGATGCTCATGGCCACGCCGCCACAGACGGTCGAAGAGGCCGCAGACACGGCCATCCTCGCGGCCAAGATCATCGGCGGGAAGCGCTACCCCGTCGACGAGGAACGCGTGCGGGCCCGAGCCGTCGAAGGGTGGAATCGTGATCACGACGCGCTCGGGTTCGGCCGCCAACTCGTCGGCATCATGGCGTCGGGTGACCGCACACCGGGCCTCGCCGGCGTGCGCGTTCCCACGCTGGTGATCCACGGTCTCGACGATCCTCTGGTCACACCGAGCGGCGGCGAGTCGACTGCCAAGGCGGTACCCGGTGCGAGGCTGCTGAACGTCGAGGGCATGGGCCACGACCTTCCGATCCCCTTGTGGCCAGGGATCATCGACGCCATCGTCGAGAACGCGGAGAAGGCGGGCTCGCCGGCATAACGCGCCTGCGCAATGTCTTCGAACAGACCGTCACCACAGGCGCGTGTAATTCTCGACGGCCTTGCGTACGTCGAGTCGCCCCGCTGGCACGACGATCGACTGTGGTTCGCCCATTGGGGGACGGGCGAGATCGTCGCAGTCGACATGGACGGCAACAGCGACGTCGTCGCTCGCGGGCCTGAGGGGCTCGGCTGGTCGATCGACTGGTTGCCCGACGGCCGCCTCCTCGTGACGGGACCGGAGCTGGTGCGGCGCGAGCGCGACGGGGCGATGGTGCAGCACGCCGACCTGACGAGCGTGGACGACCACGGCTGGAACGAGATCGTGGTCGACGGCCGCGGCAACATCTATGTGAACAGCATCGGCTTCGACTTCCGCGGAGGTGAAGCGCCGGCGAAAGGAGTCATCGCCCTCGTGACGCCCGATGGAAACGTACGTCAGGTGGCTGACGACATCGCGTTCCCGAACGGGATGGTCGTCACGCCGGACAACGCGACACTGATCGTGTCGGAGTCGTTCGCGGGCCGGCTCACGGCGTTCGACATCGCCGGCGACGGCACGTTGTCCGGTCGTCGCGTGTGGGCGGACGGAGTGGGTCCGGACAGCATCTGCCTCGACGCCGACGGCGCCCTCTGGACGCATTCGTCCGACACCCGCACGCACACCGGTGACGACGATGCACCGGAGGGTGCCTGCATCCGTGTGCGCGAAGGCGGCGAGGAGTTGCAGCGTTACGAGCTCGATCGGGCCGGGTTCGCCTGCACGCTCGGAGGTCCAGACGGCCGAACCCTCTTCATGCTCGCGGCGGAGTGGCGCGGGATCGACAACGTCGACGACGCGCTCGCCAAGCGCACCGGCCAGGTCCTCGTCGGCGAAGCACCGGCGCCCCACGCGGGATGGCCCTGATCACATGGGTCGAACGGCCCCATCGCGCTGCACGGGGATCATTTCCGGTGTGGAATGAGTTGGCAAAGACCTGCGATGAACACCGAACTCACCGACTCGGACACAGAGTCCACTGACGAGACCGACGACGGGTTCGCGCTGCCCTTCTGGGGCATCTCGTGGCCGAAGGCCATCGTGCTGGCGCTCGCCGTCGCGTTCCTGGCAGGTGCGGCCGGACATTGGATCGGCCGGTCCGGTCCGCCCGGATCCGATTCCGTCGACGCCGGCTTCTTCCAGGACATGATCCACCACCACAACCAGGCCATCTCGATGGCGTTGTACGAGCAAGCGAACGGGTCGGATCCGGTGGTGGTCGGCTACGCGAACGAGATCCTCCGCCGTCAGTCGTATGAGATCGGTGTCATGTCGACGAAGCTCGGCGAGTGGGGTTACACGACGGCACCGGGCGAGCAGGCAATGGCCTGGATGGGCATGCCGGTTCCACTCGACCAGATGCCCGGCCTCGCGACCGATGAGCAGATGAAACAGCTGCGCGACGCGCGCGGAGCCGAGTCGGACAAGTTGTTCCTCGAACTGATGACGGCTCACCATCGCGGTGGCGTCCACATGGCGGAACATGCCTACCGGCACGCGACCAACGACAGCACCCGCGATCTGGCGCAGCGCATGGCCTACATCCAGGCCACCGAAGTCAACGAGTTCCGCGACACCGCGCAACGCAACAACATCCCGGTGACAATCGACCCGCAACCGGTGACGGTCCCCAACCCTTCGGCGGCCGAGTCCTAGACCCGGTGTAACACGCGCTCGTCGAGCGGAGACCGATGTTCCGACCGCACGAGGGAGTGGGCAACCGGCATGCTGACCGCCAAGCAAGAAGAGCTCTGCAACCAGACCACTTGGGACTTCACGTCGCTGCGAGCGTTGTTCGTCAACTGCACCTTGAAGCGATCGCCGGAGGTGTCGCACACGCAAGGGCTCATCGACATCGCCGCCGAGATCATGCGGCGTCAGGGCGTGGAAGTCGAACAAGTCCGTGCGGTGGATCATGTGATCGCGTCGGGTGTGTGGCCCGACATGACCGAACACGGTTGGGAGCGCGACGACTGGCCGACCATCCACGAGCAAGTCATGGCCGCGGACATCCTCGTCGTCTGCACGCCGATCTGGCTCGGTGAGAAGTCATCGGTGTGCACGCAGGTGATCGAGCGGCTGTACGGGAACTCGCACCTGCTCAATCCGGAAGGTCAGTACGCCTACTACGGCCGTGTCGGCGGCTGTTTGGTCACCGGCAACGAGGACGGCGTCAAGCATTGTGCGATGAACGTCCTGTACTCGCTCCAGCATCTCGGTTACGTCATCCCGCCGCAGGCGGATGCCGGTTGGATCGGCGAGGCCGGGCCGGGACCGTCGTACTTGGACCCCGGTTCGGGTGGTCCCGAGAACGACTTCACGAATCGCAACACCACGTTCATGACGTGGAACCTCCTGCACCTGGCCCGACTGCTGCAGGAAGCCGGCGGCGTTCCGGCGCACGGCAACCAACGATCCGAGTGGGACGCAGGCGCCCGTTTCGACTTCCCGAACCCGGAGCATCGATGACCGCCGACTGACGGATCAGTGGTGTTGCGCGCCTGCCGACAACGCCGCGCGATAGCCCTCGAGCCGTTCGACGAGTTCATCCGGACGCGCGAGCGCGGGCAGATGGCCACCGTCCATCTCGTCGGGTGCGAAACCGAGACGCTCGCGCACGACCCGGCGTTGGAAATCAGCCGGAAAGAAACGGTCGCCGCGACACAGGAGGAAGCGGGTCGGCACATCCGGCCACGAGTCGAGCGGCCACGGCTTCTCGAACGGTGTCGACGACTGATCTCGAACGTGGTCGAGCGATTCTGCTCGCAGCTCAGGTGACAGATCGTGGACGAACACCACCTCCGGATCGAAGGGATCCGGGAACACGTGGCCCGTGTTCGACCACCACTCGCCCGGCGATTCGCCCGGCCGCGGGACCATCGCCGCGACCAGCACCAGCAACTCCACCGGGAGCCGGTCGCAGACCAACGGGGCCGTGAAGCCGGCGAGCGACTGCGCGACCAGCACGATGTTGTCTCGTCCTGCAGCAGCGTCCACGACGGTGTCGGCGTAGTCCGCCAGCCCCGCGGAATCGTCGTCGCAGGGCAGATCGACCGCCACGACGTCGTGCCCGCGTGCCTGGAGCTTCGGGACGACGAGATGCCAGTACCAAGCGTCCGAGCCGGCACCGTGGATCAGGACATAGGAAGCCACAACCGGGGCAGACGATGTCAGCCCACGGAACTCATCGCGACGAGGTCCAGCGCCGCTCTCATGGGACGAATCGCGAGTTGGCCTTCGTCGTCGCCTGCCGGCGCACGGTAGAAAACCAACCAGGAGGT
>DATAES010000187.1:0-5406 GCA_036257895.1 Acidimicrobiales bacterium | reverse complement strand
TGCATCCCAGGCCTGGGTCGAGCGCAACAGGAGGAAGACGTCGATGCTGCCGATCGCCCATGCAGCGTCGGTGCTCTCGTCATACGACTGCCGCAAGCGATTCTCGGGGAGCATCCGGATCATGCCGGCGAACGTCTCGTGTCGACGCCGGTGCGCGGCCGCGAGATTGGCTGATGCTCTGGCATCGACGGCGGCCGCTTCTCGATATGCCACCCACACGGGGGCGAGTCGCTCCATGGTTGCGGCGATCAGTGCGGCGATCGTCTCGACTTGTCGTTCGGGACTGGACTCGGTCCCGATGGCGGCAAAAGTCGGACGGTCCAGCAGCATGAGGTCGTCGTCGTCGCCTGCGACCGCTAGGTCGGTGACGAGGTGCAGCAGGTCGGCCTTGCTCTGGCCCGCCTTGTACACCGACTGGAGCGCCACGCCCGCCTCACGCGCAACGTCGGCCATGGTCGTGGCGACGTAACCCTGCGTGAGAAAGAGGTGGCGAGCCGCCTCGACCACCCGCAAGCGGGTGGCGCTCCGTTCCTGCTCGGCACGCTCGCGGCGCCGGCGGGCGTCATAGCGCCGCTTTGCATCTACCACGGGCTTGACAGTAGAGCAGAAATCTGCACAGAATCAAGCTCTACTCAAATAGGGGAGAGGATCTGCCATGACAACGACCGAGCGGAACCCGGGCTGGACCGTTCAACTCGCCGTCCACCGCGCCGTGCGGCGCGATGTGGCCCGGCTCGCAAGCGCGTTGGCCGACGAAGGCACGAGCATTCCGGTAGCCGTCGGGGCCTACTGGGCCGAAACGGCCCGCCAACTCCACCATCATCACGAGTTCGAGGACACCGCGGTGTGGCCCCTGATGGCAGAACGTCTCGGTGCTCGCGTCGAGCTGCTTCTGGCGCGGAACCTGCGAGAGCACGGCACCATGACCGAAGCCATGGACGACTTCGACGCCGCCGTGTCGACCACACCGATGGACATCGCGGCGGCCCGAAACGCTCTGGCGCAGTTGGAGGTGGCAGTAGAGACCCACCTCGCGCACGAAGAAGCCGACGTGTTGCCATTGATTCCCGACGCCTTCACCCTCGACGACATCGCGTTCTTCCAGGCCGAGTCGGCCAAGACCAACCCGCCGGCGGAGTTCCTGCCGTGGGTGCTCGACGACGCGACCGACGCTGACTTCGCGTTCTTCACTGCCGCCATGCCCACTTCTGTCCGTGCACAGCTCGAGGCTGCCTGGATGCCGAGGCGGCGCATGACGGCGGATGCTCTGACGTCCACGAAATCGGGTTCGCTCGCAATGTGAAACGGACTCAGCGCTATCGTCCGCACGAACGGAGGCGAACATGGGCGAGGCGTTGCGGCGCTATCGAAGCTTGATCATGGACAGCCGGCGATGGGACGGCTTCGAGCTTCGGGACGGCGACATCATCATCACCACACCCGCAAAGTGCGGAACGACGTGGATGCAGATGCAATGCGCGCTGCTGATCTTCCAGGATCCGCACCTGCCGCGCCCACTGACACGACTGTCGCCCTGGCTCGACGTGCAGACCGAGACGGTCGAGAGCGTGTTCGCCGAACTCGCCGCGCAGCACCATCGGCGATTCATCAAGACCCACACTCCTCTCGACGGACTGCCCTTCGACTCGCGGGTGACCTATATCACCGTCGGGCGCGACCCTCGGGACGTCGCGATCTCGTGGGACAACCATTTCCAGAACACTCGACTCGACCACGTGGTCACGTTGCGCGGCGAGGTCGCCGGGTTCGACGATCTCGCGGAGCTGATGCCAGACGGCATCCCGGCTCGCGCCGATGACCCGATCGAGCGCTTCTGGGAGTGGATCGACCACGAGCCGGGATCCGACGAAGACCAGGCGGGCCTCGCCGGCATGATGCACCACCTCGACACGCTCTGGTCGCGGCGGGACGAGTCGAATGTCTTGCTGTACCGCTACTGCGACATGCAGGCGGATCTCGAAGGGCACATGCGCGGCTTCGCGAAGCGGCTCGGCATCGACGTGCCCGAGGATCGATGGCCTGCTCTCGTCGATGCTGCGTCGTTCGACCGCATGCGTGATCGGGCCGACGAGCTCGCACCCCAGGTCATCGAGCAGTTCTGGAACGATCCCGGTCGGTTCTTCAACCGCGGGGCAAGCGGGCAGTGGCGCGAGTTCTTCAACGAGCGCGACGTTGCCCGCTACGAGGCACGGGTGCACCAGCTTGCGTCAACCGACTTCCTCGGCTGGCTTCATGCCGACGGCCAGAGCGCGAGCGCCAGCGTCTGAGGCCGAGCCCCGGAGCCACATGCCCGCGGTTGATCCACGCATCGCGATTCGTATCGCCGACGAAGCGGACATCGACGTCCTCGCTCGGCTCCGGCGCACGTGGAGTGAGGAGAACGCTGGACAGTCGATCGACGACAGCGACTTCGATGTCAGCTTCCGTGCATGGTGCAAGCAGGAGCAACACACTCGGACCTTCTTCCTCGTCGAAGTCGACGCGCGGCCAGTCGGGATGGCCAACGTCAAGCGCTACGACCGAATGCCGGTTGCGGGCCGACCCACCGGCGGATGGTGGGGATACGTGGGGAACGTGTTCGTCTTGCAGGATTACCGCAATATGGGCGTTGGACGCGTGCTGATGGACGGGCTGATCCGCTGGTCGTTCGACGCGGGGGCGGAGCACTTGCGGCTCGCGCCGTCACCGCGGTCCAAGTCGTTCTACGAACGGCTCGGTTTCGAACCCGGTGCTGTCGTGCAGCGTGATCCTTGATCCTCAGCGGTGGGAGAAGATGGAGGGTGAGACGCCGCCCGGTTGATACGTTCCCCGAACCACCAGGACGGGGGCGCGGGCGACAACGCCACCCCCGAAGCTGGCGTCGAGCGAGCGGCCGCCGAGTGTGTCCCGCGGGAAGACGAGCATCGAGGATCGAATGGTCCCGTCGGGCGCGGATCGCACCACGATCTCCCCGTTGCCCGGCTCCCACGCCAGGAGCACGTCGGTGTTCGGCGGGAAGTCGAAACCGATGGCCACCGGCACCTCACCGGTCGAACTGACCGGTCGGTCGAGCAGGAGCGTGGGCTGCACGGGCGGAGGCGGGAGGATCGGGGGCGGCTTGAACGGGGGCGGCGGGGGCGGCGAGAGCGGTTGCCACGACAGCCCGTTGATGGTGCCCTGCGGGGTGCTCGTGATCGGGCCGGTCCGGCCGCTCCCGTCGGCGGCCATGGTGAAGACCTCGTCGGCGAATGGCTGTTGTGGCGGATACTCGACGTACGCGATACGCCCGCCGTCGGGTGAGAACGTCGCGCATCCGTCGAAGTGCTCGTTGCTGGTGAGCATCGACGGCGTGCCTTCTGAAGCCGTCGATGCGATCGCGGCGATCTCAGCGAACTCGACGTTGCCGTTCTGGAACACGAGCGTCGTGCTGTCCGGCGACCAGTCGCTCTTGCCCTTCGGGCTCTCCGTCGCAGTGACCTGGTGGCGGTTCGCGCCCGTGGGCTCGATCGTCCAGATCTCGTCGCCGCCGGTCGACGATCCGTCATTGGTCGTGAACGAGATGCGCGTACCGTCAGCCGACCATGACGGGTGGCGAACATGGCGGCCGCCGACGCTCGGTGCGACAAAGGGGGCATCGGCACCGCCGATCACGTCGACCACTCGAAGCGAAGTCGATGCAGGGATGACCGCCAGACCGTCCGGTGGATCGAGAAAGTCCTCGAAGACGATGCGACTGCCGTCCGGCGACCATGCCGGGTTGAAGTGGAAGTGACGGCCGCCGGCGCCTACCGGATTGGCCAGCGTCACCCGCTGGAGCCCCGACCCGTCCGCGCCCGCCGTCCAGATCCCGGGCGGACTGCCATCAGGCGGCGTCATACGAGCGAAGGCGAGTCGGGTGCCGTCGGCCGACCAGGCCGGCTCCCCAGCTACACCCGACAGGGGAACATCGGTGCCGCCCGAGCCGTCCGGGTTGACCGTCGCCACGCGGTCGAGGAGGGACAGGCCGCACACCGTGCCCGGCGCGGAGGGGACCGAACTCCCGGAGGCTCCGAACGCGATCCGTCCGTTCAGCCCCGGAAAGGCGGCGTCAGCGCGGACGGTCGGGAGCAGAGAAGCAGCGAGGACCACCTCGACTGCGGCAAGCAGCTTGACCCGCCCGCGCACCGACGTCCAGTGTCGCGCGTCAGGCACCCCGGAGGCGCTACCGCGCGAACATCTCCTCAGGCTGTCGGCACACGGCGCGGACGATGCACCTTCGGATCACCAGTGAGCAGCGAATTGAATGACGACCTGATCGACCTCGAGGAGAGAGGCTGGCAGGCGCTGTCCTCCTCCGACCCGGTTCCGTTCTGTCGAGAGTGGCTCGCGGACGACGCGGTGTTCGTTGTCCCTGGGATGGTCGTCGACCGAGCCAGCTTCCTGCAGGCGTTGGTACACGAGCAGCCGTGGGCGAGTCACGAGATCCTCGACATGCGCACGATCGAGCTGAGCGACAACGCGGCGGCGCTCGTCTACCGGGTGACCGCCCAGCGCGAGAACCAACCTGTATTCACCGGCTTGCTCACGAGTGTCTACGTCGAGCGTGCTGGTCGTTGGCAGCTCGTCCTTCATCAGCAGACGCCGACGATCGTGAGCCCGTAGGTTCTGCACTCGCACCGCCACACGCCGTCCCGCGGCCCGCTTCGCTCGGACCCCGGATAGCGTGTCGGCAACCGAAGGGGAGTACTCCCATGCGGTGCGTTCGTCATCACGGCTCCGGCCCGGACGCATCGGTCCGCCTCACGGACGGAGGAGACCTTCGACTGAGCACAGATCAGCCGAAGGAGACCCCAGATGTACTGCCCTGTTGACGGCACCACGCTTGTCCAGGCGTCTCGCCATGACGTCGATATCGACTTCTGTCCCGACTGCCGCGGCGTATGGCTCGATCGCGGCGAGCTCGGCGAGGTCGTCGATCGCGAAGAGCACGTCGCCGGCCTTCCCGTAGTGGATGCGCAGTTCATCCGCGTCGCACTGAACGCCGAGGCCGAGGACCTGCGATCCACCGTCGCGGTGCACACCGCAGCGCTCGACGCGCTCGACACTGACGCGGAGGCGCGGGAGCACGCGTCCGTTGCACGAGCCCGCGCCCTCGACGCAGCCGCAGCCATCGAGCGGGCGCTCGACCGGCTCGAGAACGGGAGTTACGGCACCTGCGTGGCTTGCCGCGAGCCGATCCCGGCGGCTCGACTCGAGGCCATTCCCTCGACCGCGCACTGCATCCGGTGCGTAGCCAGCACCGGGATCATGCGGTGACACCCGGCGCCGGCTCGGGGCGCGCTACGCGATCGCGTCGAGCCCCGGGCCGGCGAGCGTGTCGATGACCTGACAGCGATTGGCGACCAGGAGCAGCAGATCGATCGCGGC
>DATAES010000186.1:0-2589 GCA_036257895.1 Acidimicrobiales bacterium | reverse complement strand
GTTGGTGTTGACGGTGCCGCGCGGGTTCCCGTACCACGCCGACCCGATCGACACGATGTACCGCCCTTCGGTCGCCGATCTCACCGCCGACCTGTCGGGGTTCAAGCTCGTCATCGGCGACGAGGTGGCATGCGGAACGCTGTGGGCCTACCTCCGCGACGCGCCGGACGCGCGAGCATCGCTGATGTCCGGTGTGCGCAACGCCCTGCGTCGCACACGGGGATCCGACGTCGCCGGGCAATCGACGGGACCGGGCGCGGCGCGCTACCTCCTGCGGCAGACTTCGGTGACATGCGCCGTCTTCGAACGGCTACCGGATCACTGACCGCCGCCGGCGGGCACGACGGCTATCCGGCCGGTGTAGTCGATTCGGTTCAGCAGCGGCGAGTAGTCACGAGCGGCGAAGTACTCGTCGACCGCACGGCGGGCGCCCTGCCAGTGGCCGTAGTCGTCGAGCACGAGCACGCCGCCAGGCACGAGGAGGGGAAAGAGATGCTCGAGCTCGTGGCGCGTCGACTCGTACCAGTCGGTGTCGAGCCGCAGCAATGCGATCGAGTCCGGCATCGTGGCCGGGATCGTCGATTCGACCGGACCCACGAGGAAGTGGCAGCGGGCCGAGGGATAACCGGTTCGTGCGAGATTGGCGGTTACGTCCTCGAGCGAAGCGTTGCACCACTTGCTGTTGCCGGCATCATCGCGACCGAAGCGCGTCATGCCGCGCGCCGCGGTCCGACCTTTGTCGTCTTCGTCGCGATCTGTCGGCTCGGTCATACCCGCGTACGTGTCGTACAGGTACAGGTCCCTCGAGGTTTCGTCGAGCTCGAGCAGCGTTCGAGCGACGGCCATCATCGACCCGCCGCGCCATACGCCGCATTCGACGATCGATCCTTTGATGCTGTTGTCGACGAGGTAGCGGACTCCGTCGCACAGCGCAGCGATGCGCTCGGGTGACGTCATCGTGTAGTCCTGCACGAACTTGACGGTGTTCCTCTCATCGTCGGACAGGCCGTCGCCGTGCGTCAGCCTCGTGGGATCGATGCGAGCGCGTCGAAGGATGCGCACCACGCGTTGCTTCATGTGATCGGCATCCATCAGGGTTCGGCAGCCGGAGCTTCCATGCCCTCACGGCGCCATGCCAGCGTGATTGCAGGTAAGAGCAGGACGGCGAGGATCAGCCCCGGGAACATGTAGCGGGCATCCTGGGCGGGATTGACGGGAAGCACCGAGAACTGGAGCATCAGCAGGGGCAGGACCGGGAGCAAGAGAATCCATCGACGTCGCTTCACTGCCACCGCGATGAACACGACGTCGGCGAGGTACATCCACCCGGGCGCACGCCACACCCATGACTGGACGTCGTTCTCGTCGAGCCGGTCGAGCAGTGAGACCGCTCGATCGTGCAGCGCGCCGCTGATCGGCACCGTTCGCAGCCCGTCGGGGTTCGCGTCCACGCCGCGGCCGACGGTGTACAGCTTGTGGTCGTTATCCGGCCGGTAAGCCACCGAGCCGACGCACAGCCGGTTGCGGACGACCATCGCCGGATGCTCACGCACGACCTTCAACCACAGCGACACGACGCGCGACGCGTGTCCGTTCACCTGTTCCCAGTGGAAGCGCGGGTCCCACTCCCAGGTCGCCTCCGAGCAACCGAACGACGAGTAGACGCTGCCCCACAACTCGAACGGGCGGCCGATGGTCTCCATGAAGGCACGATCGGAGGCATCGAACATCCCCGGATCGCGGCTCGCCGCATCGGCGATGTCGTGCAGTTGCGTGGCCACCGCGGGCTGTGACCCACTCGAGGTGATGCCGATCAGCGGGTAGACGACGAGCTTCAGCGCACCGAGCAGCGCGAGCGGGATCAGAAGTACGGCGACCAGTTGGCGGCGTTGCGACCGCAGGCACAGCCACAACACGACGACCAGACCGACCCCGAGGAGGACACCGTTCTGACGCAGCGCGACCGACGCGCACAACCACGCGCAAATCGACCATGCAGCGTCGCGCGCGGCCGAGAGGTCGTCATCCCATCGTGCGCGCGTGAGGTCGATGACCCGCGCACCGATGAACAAGAACGTCGCGGCGTAAGGAATGTCCTTCCAAAGGGCGACCGAGAAGGCGCCCACCGTCGGAAGGAGCGCAATGACCGCGGTGGTGCCGTACACCGCATAGCGGTTCACGCCCAACCGCAGCAGCGCGCGGGCGACTGCGACGATTCCGGCGGCGAGGAAAAGCGACTGTCCTAGCGTGAGCAGACTCGGGCTGCCGAGCAGCGTCGTGGAGACCCACATCGCCGCGATGTACGCCGGCGGCTGCAAGTCGAGCCAGTTCCCGTGCTTCGCCATCTCGTAGATGACGACGGAGTCGAAGGACATGAGACCGGGCCGGAATGCGGCGTACCAGCCGAGCATCGGCAGCCACACCAGGACTGTTGCCAGCACCGATCCGCGAGGCGGCGCGGACGGCCGCCAGCGCCTCTGCGGGGAGGCGACCGGCTCGGGAGTCGTGGACGGAGGTGCGGTCGCGATGTTCTGCATGGCAGGAGGCGCGGCGAGGGCGGGGTCCAGGCGCGCCTTCACCGTATCCGCG
>DATAES010000185.1:0-26923 GCA_036257895.1 Acidimicrobiales bacterium | reverse complement strand
GACGTCGTGGTTGCGACAGGCGGCGTGGGCAGCGGCGTCTCGTTGCTGCTCGGCAACGGCGACGGCACATTGGGCCCGGCGACGTCGGTGTGGACCGTGTCCGGCGGCTCGCAGACAGTGGTGCTGGCCGATGTCAACGGTGACACCTTCTTGGACCTGTTGACGCTCGATACTTCAGCGGAGCGGATCGAGGTGCTCCTGGGCGATGGTGCCGGCGGATTCTCTCTCCACGGATTCATCGTCGCATCCGTCGAGGGCGGGCCAAGGTCTCTGGCTGTCGTCGACCTCGACGGGGACACTCACCTCGATGTCGTCGCGCTCGATCAATTCAACGGCGGTGTGCGGATCGCGCTCGGCAACGGGGATGGATCCTTCGGGGCGGTCAGCTCGTTCTCGGGGGGTTCGCGGCCCTTCTCTCTGGCTGCGGGCGATCTGAACGGTGACGCCATCCCGGATCTGGCTGTCGCCAACGCCTTCGCGATGACGCCGGTCTTCCTCGGCAACGGCGATGGGACCTTCACGTTGTCGCAAGGCTTCGGCGGCGAGTCGATCTCGGTGCTCATGGCCGACCTCAACCACGACGCGTTGCTCGACATGGCCATCGCGTCAAGGACCACTACGCAGACCGTGCCCGATTTCGTCAGGGTGCTCGTCAACACAACGAACCTGGCGATGGAACGCCCGGTCGCCAACTGCGCCGAGGCTGAAGCGACGGTGTCGTGGACGGCGCCTGTGGGCGCGTCGGCTGTGACGGGCTATGTGGTCACGCCGTACATCGGCTACACCCCAGAACCGTCGATCACGTTCAACTCGACCGCCACGACCCAGACGATCACTGGGTTGAGCGACGGCACCGAGTACCGCTTCAAGGTTGCGGCTCGCAACGCGGTGGGCGTCGGGTCGTTCTCGAAGGTGAGCAACCCCGTGACACCAGCGCCGGCACCGAGCGTGCCGGATTCGCCGAAGCTCCCGAAGGCGACCGCCGGCAACGCGCAGGCGACCGTGTCGTGGAACCCGCCGTCGAATGGCTGCTCGCCGCTCACCGGCTACGTGATCACGCCTTACTTCGGTTACTGGGCGCTGCCGTCGACGACGTTCAACTCCACGGAGACCACGCAAACCGTCACCGGGTTGACGAACGGAACGCAGTACCGGTTCCGGATTCGAGCCATCAACGCCATCGGCACGGGCGCCTACTCGAAGGTGACCAACCCCGTGATCCCGACGGCTTGAACGACTGCCCCTCGTAGCCTCCAGCCGTGGACGCAGCGCGGCGCGGACGGTTGGTTGTCCTCAACGGCGGATCGAGCTCGGGCAAGACTGCGATCGCGCGCCAGCTCCAGATCGAGCTCGGTGGAACATGGTTGGTGCTCGGTGTCGATCTCTTCTTCTGGACGCTGCCCGGCCGGCTCTTCAGCGATCCGGCGGGCATCGCGGTCAGCAAAGGCGTCCTCACTCGCGGCGACGAGTTCATGCGTCTGTACGCCGCGTTCCAGCACGCGATCGCAACGCTGGCGGTAAGCGGCGTCGACGTCCTGATCGACGACGTGATGCTCGACGGCGGCGCCGATCAACAGCTCTGGACCGCGGCGCTCGGCAACCTCGATGTCTGCTGGATCGGCGTGCGTTGCGCGGCTGACATCGCTGAAGCACGCGAGGTGGCGCGCGGCGATCGCCTCGCGGGAGCGGCTCGTGTGCAGGCCACTTCGGTTCACACGGACATGCGGTACGACTTCGAAGTCGACACGGGCGACCTCGATGCGCAAGGCGCGACTGATGCAGTGGCCGCACACCTTCAGAAGCGATGGCCGGATCTGGGCGCTTCGGCCGCGGACGCGCCGTTCACCTATCCGCTCATTTCGGCCTGGACAGCAGGTGGTTCCGTGCGACCGGCTCCGTGGGAGGAGCGACCGAGCCCGCAAGCCTGAGAGGTGACCCACCTCAGCTGTAGGGAAGCGCCGACGGCCTGCGTCGACGTAGCGTCGCGCGCGTGGCAACCGAAGCGAAGGTGGATCGCCGGCTCGAACGGCTCAGCCGCATGTGTGCGGAGTTGCCGGAGGTGGTCGAAGAGCGTCGCGGCTCACACGCAAGCTTCAGTGTGCGGGGCAAGAAGTTCTCCTACTTCCTCCCGTCTCGATCTCGGCACGATCGATTGGGACGAGGTAGGTGAGCTCGTCGCCGACGCGTACTGCCTCACCGCGCCGAAACGACTCGCGGCGTTGGTCGAGGTGCCGCCGGCTGGGAACTAGTTCCGATGCCGGTGATCGCGCGGTGAGGCCGCGAACTGGGTTCGGGGCTTCGAGGTCATCCCACTAACGTCCGATCCCATCGCAGAAGCAGATCTCTTCCGAGCCCCCAAGGGCACGCACGACATCCTCCCGCCGGAGTCGGGACGATGGACGGCGCTCATCGCGCTGTTCGCGCAGCACGTCGAGCGCGCCGGGTACGGCTTGCACGTCCCGCCGATGTTCGAGCACTACGAGGTGTTCGCGCGCGTCGGCGAGTCCACGGACATCGTGCAGAAGGAGATGTACGACTTCGAAGATCGTGGCGGACGCCGGCTCGCGCTCCGGCCGGAGGGGACCGGCTCCGTTGTCCGTGCGTTCGTCGAGCACCGGCCGACCACCCCGTGGAAGGTCTGGTACGTGGCACCGAATTTTCGCGCCGAGTCGCCACAGGCCGGTCGCTATCGGCAGCACCACCAGGTCGGTGTCGAAGCGGTCGGCACGATGGACCCGGACCTCGACGTCGAGGTGATCGCGCTGCTCGACGCGTTCTTCCGCGCGCTCGGCCTTCGCCGGTACCGCTTGCTCCTGAACTCGCTGGGCGACCCGGAATCGCGGGCCACGTATCTGGACGTGCTGCGTCGCTTCCTCGAAGCACACAGCGATGAGCTGAGCGCCCAGTCACGCCAGACGCTCGCGCTCAATCCGCTCCGCGTGCTCGACTCGAAGCGGAAGGAAGATGTCCAGGTCATCGCAAACGCGCCGCGCATGATCGAGCATCTCTCTGCCGAAGCGGGTGCACACTTCGACAGGGTGCAATCTGGCCTGCACGCCGTGGGCGTCGCGTACGAGATCGCGCCGCTGTTGGTGCGAGGGCTCGACTACTACACCCGCACGACCTTCGAGTTCGTCGCCGATTCGCTCGGCTCGGCGCAGAACGCCATCGGCGGCGGTGGACGGTACGACCTGCTGGCCGAGCAGATGGGAGGGCCGCCCACGCCCGGCATCGGCTTCGGCTCGGGCATCGAGCGAACCTTGCTGGCATGCGACGCCGAAGGTGTCTTCCCCGCGCCGTCGTCGACAGTCGACGCGTTCGTGGTCGACGTGGTCGACGGCACGCACGCGCTCGCGCTCACGTCCGAGCTGCGCTCCGCCGGAGTGCGCGCCGACCGAGCTTTCGACCAGCGGTCCATGAAGGCGCAGATGAAGCAAGCTGACAGGTCTGGTGCGGCGCTCACGCTGATCGTCGGCGAGCAAGAAGTGGCCGATCGCACGGTCACCCTTCGGCGGATGGCCGATGCGGTGCAGGAGACAGTTCCGAGAGAGAAGGTCGTCGAGGTCGTGCGTCAGGGGCTTCCGTCATGAGCATGCGAACGCACTGGTGCGGTGAGCTGCGTTCTGAGGACGTCGGTGCAGAGGTCAGCGTGTGTGGCTGGGTCGCGCGCCGTCGCGAGCACGGCGAGCACCTCGCGTTCATCGACCTCCGAGATCGAACAGGCCTGATCCAGTGCGTCGTCGACGGCGCCCACGACTTGCGGGCGGAGTACGTCGTGCGCATCACGGGCGTCGTGCGCGCTCGACCTGAAGGCACGGTCAACCCGCAACTCGCCACCGGTGAAGTCGAGGTGGGCGACTGCGCGGTGGAGATCCTCAACGTGGCCGACCCGCCGCCCTTTCCCCTCGACGACCGTACGGAGGTCGACGAGGTCGTGCGGTTGAAGTACCGGTACCTGGATCTGCGGCGTGACCACATGCAGCGCAACCTGACGATCCACTCGATCGTGAACGCAGCCGTCCGCAACGCGATGGACCGGCAAGGATTCATCGAGGTCGAGACCCCGATGCTCATGGCTTCGACTCCCGAAGGCGCGCGCGAGTTCCTGGTGCCGTCGAGGCAGAGTCCCGGATCGTTCTATGCGCTCCCGCAGAGCCCGCAGCTGTACAAGCAGCTGCTGATGGTCGGTGGGCTCGAGCGCTATTACCAGATCGCGCGATGCCTCCGTGACGAGGATCTGCGCGCCGACCGCCAGTACGAGTTCATGCAACTCGATGCGGAGGCGAGCTTCGTCGACCAAGAGGACGTCCTCGAGTTCATCAGCGAGGCCGTGCTCGACGCGGCTGAGGCCGTCACGGGCGAACGCCCCTCGACGATCGAGCGCATCACGTGGCACGACTCGATGAACCGGTTCGGCGTCGACAAGCCGGACCTGCGCTTCGGCATGGAGCTGACCGAACTCGGCGAGGTTTTCGCCCGGACGGAAGCTCGCGTCTTCCAGGCGCCGAGCGTCAAAGGCATCCGGGTGCAGGGTGCCGGCGGCGAGCTCACCAGGAACAAGCTCGATGCACTCACCGATCGTGCGAAGCAGATGGGCGCGAAGGGACTGGCGTGGTTCAAGGTGGGCGATGGCGGCACGCTCGACTCGCCATTGACCAAGTTCCTCAGCGATGGCGAGCAACGGGCGTTGGTCGACGCGTTGGACGCGGCGCCAGGCGACGTCCTCCTGCTCGTGGCGGACGAGTGGATGACGACGTGCGAAGTGCTCGGGCAGTTGCGCAACGACCTCGGCGGCCCACCGGCCTACGAGCCGCCGTACCGGTACGTGTGGGTTGTCGACTTCCCGATGTTCGTCGGGGTGTCGGAGGAGGGTCGCCCGAAGCCTGCACACCACGCGTTCACGCATCCGCATCCCGATGACATCGACAAGCTGGAGACCGATCCGATGTCCGTACGCAGCCAGGCGTACGACCTCGTGCTCAATGGGTGGGAGCTCGGATCGGGGAGCATCCGGATCCACGACCCTGCACTGCAGCAGCGTGTGTTCAGCGTGCTCGGCATCGACGAAGAAGAAGCGAATCGTCGGTTCGGCTTCTTCCTGACCCCGTTCCGCTACGGCGCGCCGCCGCACGGTGGCTTCGCGTTCGGCATGGAGCGGCTCGTCGCCATCCTCGCCGGCGAGGAGAACATCCGCGAGATCATCGCCTTCCCGAAGACGCAGTCCGGCCTCGACCCGATGACCGGCGCGCCCACGCCTGTGGAGGAGCGCCAGCTCACCGAGCTCGGTCTCCGCGTCCTTCCCCCGAAGGACTGATCCGCCGCCCGCCGAGCGATGGCGGCCCGCCTAACCTCCGCGGGTGGCCAGAGGCGACGACTTGTTCCGCGCCGCCGCGTCGGAGCGTCTCGCGGCCCGCGCGCCACTGGCCGATCGGCTCAGACCGAGATCGCTCGACGAAGTCGTCGGCCAACCGCACCTGCTCGGCCCGGGTGCGCCACTGCGTGCGCTCATCGAGACCGATCGTCTCTCGTCTGTGATCCTGTGGGGTCCACCCGGAACCGGGAAGACGACCATCGCCCGCCTCATCGCGAACGCCACCGAGAAGGAGTACGAGCAGCTGTCGGCGGTGAGCGCAGGTGTGAAGGACGTGCGAGAGGTGCTCGAGCGGGCGCAACGCCGGCTCGGCGAGCACGACCGAGGCACGATTCTGTTCCTCGACGAGGTCCACCGTTTCAACAAGGCACAGCAGGACGCGCTGCTGCCGTCCGTCGAGAGCGGGCTGATCGTCCTCATCGGAGCGACGACCGAGAACCCGTACTTCGAGGTCAACCCGCCGCTGATGTCGCGGTCCACGCTGTTCCGGCTCGAGCCGCTCGACGAACAGGCCACCACCGAGCTCGTGCAGCGCGGCCTCGAAGCCGAAGGCGCGACCATCGACGACGACGCGCTCGCCCACCTCGTCACGATGACCCAGGGCGACGGCCGTCAGGCATTGACCACGGTCGAGGTCGCGGTCGCGCTCGTGCGAGCCCGCGGCAGCGACATCAAGCTCACGCTCGACGACGCCGAGTCGGCCATCGGCACCAAGGCCCTGCGCTACGGCGAGGACGAGCACTACGACGTGATCAGCGCGTTCATCAAGAGCATTCGGGGCTCTGATGCCGACGCCGGGCTGTACTGGCTCGCCCGCATGCTCGAGGCAGGGGAGGATGCCCGCTTCATCGCGCGCCGGCTCGTGATCCTGGCGTCCGAAGACGTCGGGATGGCTGATCCGATGGCATTGCTCGTGGCCGACGCGGCGGCGCGGGCGGTCGAATTCGTCGGTCTGCCCGAGGCACAACTCAACCTCGCGCAAGCGGTCGTCCACCTCGCGACCGCACCCAAGTCGAACCGGGCCGCCGTGGCCATCT
The DNA here is from genome assembly GCA_036257895.1 of Acidimicrobiales bacterium. Taxonomy (GTDB): domain Bacteria; phylum Actinomycetota; class Acidimicrobiia; order Acidimicrobiales; family JACDCH01; genus DATAES01. Next base: position 20,515 of record DATAES010000185.1, on the reverse strand, counting down.
GGCAAGCGCGCGAAGACGTCACCGGCGGCTCGGCAGGCGAGGTCCCGCCGCACCTCCGCGGCACCGGTTACCGCAGCGCGGCCAAGCTCGGCCACGGAGTCGGTTACCACTATCCTCACGACGACCCCCGGGGCTGGGTCGAGCAGGAGTACCGCCCCCCGGCGGCGGCAGGGCGTACCTACTACGCACCGTCACACCACGGCTTCGAACAGGAGATCGCCGAGCGCATGGCTCGCCTTCGCAACCAGGTCCGCAACGAAGACCGCTCGGGAAGGGACGACGATGGACACCAGTGACACCGCCGCGGTGATCGTGGCGGTCGCCAGCGGCATGGCTGTTCTGGTGCTGGTGTACGCGATCGTGCAGTTGACCCGGACGCTGACGATCCTGCGAGAGTCGATCGAGGAGGTGCGGCGCGAAACACTTCCGGTCGTGGTGGAGATGCGCAGCGCCGTCGGTCAGGCCACCAGCGATCTCGAGCGGGTCGACACATTGCTCGGCACCGCGGAATCGATCTCCACCACCCTGGACTCGGCGTCTCGACTCGCGTACCTGGCCTTCTCGAACCCGGTCATCAAGACCATCGCGTTCGCGTCGGGCACCGGCCGCGCGGCCCGCCGGTTCCGGCGCCGGCGCCTCCACGAGTAGGGCAACGGGTGTTCAAGCGACTGTTCTGGCTCGCGATCGGGATCGGCTTCGGATTCGGCTTGGCGTTCTGGTTCACCCGGTACCTCCGCGAGGCGATCGCCCGGTACTCGCCTGAGCGGATGTCGAACGATCTGGCGAGCGCGATTCGCAGCCTCGGCCAGGACCTGCGGGCCGCAGTCGTCGAGGGGCGCGACGCGATGCGAGAGCGGGAGGACGAGATCCGGGCCGAGCTCGCCTCGACCCACCGGTAGCGTTGACGTGATGCAGAGTCACGAGCTGCGCCGCGCGTTCCTCGACTTCTTCGTCGAGCGGCAGCACACGATCGTGCCCTCTGCCAGCTTGATCCCGCATCACCCGACGGCGCCGATGTTCACGAACTCGGGGATGATGCAGTTCGTTCCTTACTTCCTCGGCGAGGAAGCGGTGCCGTACGACCCGCCGCGGGTGGTCGACGTGCAGAGGTGCGTGCGGGCCGGCGGCAAGCACAACGACCTCGACGCCATCGGACGGACGCCGCGCCATCTCAGCTTCTTCGAAATGCTCGGCAACTGGAGCTTCGGCGACTACTTCAAGCGCGACGCGATCAACTGGGCGTGGAAGTTCTTCACGGAGGTGGTGCGGCTCGACGCCGATCGCTTGTGGGTCACCGTGCACGTCAGCGACGACGAGGCCGAGGAGATCTGGGCCGACGAGGTCGGGTTCCCGCGGTCGCGCATCCAGCGTCTCGACGCGGACAACTTCTGGGAGATGGGTGACGTCGGTCCGTGTGGCCCGAGTTCGGAGATCTTCTGGGACTACGGCGCGGACCACGGTCCCGACAACGGCCCCGCGGACCCGGCCGCGGCAGAACGCTACGTCGAGATCTGGAACCTGGTCTTCACGCAGTTCTTTCGTCGTCCCGACGGTGCGTTGGAGGACCTGCCACGTCGCAACGTCGACACGGGAGCCGGGCTCGAGCGAATCCTCGCAGCGGTCAACGGCGTGTACTCGGTCTTCGACACCGACATCCTCGCGGCGCTCGTCGACACCGCGCAGTCGATCACCGGAAAGACGCTCGGGCGGGACGAACGCACAGACATCGGGCTGAAGATCATCGCCGACCACGCCCGCACGATGACCTTCCTGGTGAACGACGGTGTGATCCCGTCGAACGAGGACCGGGGCTATGTCCTGCGGCGCATCATTCGACGCGCCGTGCGGTATGGCTACCTGCTCGACGCGCGGAGCGACATGACCGCGCCACTCGTCGACGGCTGCATCGCGTTGATGGAGGACGCGTATCCGGATCTGCGGGCCAACCGCGACTACATCGCGGACACGATCGCTCGAGAGGAGACTGCCTTCCGGCGCACGCTCGAGCGCGGCTCGACGTTGCTCGAGAACAAACTCGCCGCCCTCGAAGGCGGTGCCACGCTCGCGGGCGACGTTGCCTTCGACCTCTACGAGACCTACGGCTTTCCGCTCGAGGTCACCCAGGAGATCACCGCGGAGCGCGGCATCGACGTCGACATCGACGGCTACGAGGCGGCGCTGCGCCGCGCACAGGAGATCAGCGGTGGCAAGGCGAGCAAGGAATCGCTCTACGCGGACCTGACGGACTTCCAGTCGGTCCTCGATCAGTTCGGGCCCACCGAGTTCGTGGGTCGCGAAGAGTTCGAGACCAAAGCGACCGTGATCGCGGTCGTCCCGGGACGTGACGGCGAGGTCGCGATCGTCCTCGACCGCACACCGTTCTATGCCGAGGCCGGTGGTCAGGTCGGCGACACCGGCACCATCACGACGGACACGGGCACGGCCGAGGTGCTCGACACGAACTATGCGTTGCCGGGCCTGCACCGCCATGTCGCGCGCATCACGGACGGTGAGATCACGGCCGGTCAGGAGGCCACCGCAGGTATCGACGTGTCTCGCCGTGACGCGATCCGGCGCAACCACACCGGCACCCACGTTCTCCATTGGGCCTTGCGTCAGGTGTTGGGCGACCACGTGAAGCAGCAGGGCTCACTCGTCGCGCCGGATCGGTTGCGATTCGACTTCAGCCACTACCAGCCGGTGTCGCCGGAGGAGATCCAGGCGATCGAAGACCTCGCCAACAACGAGATCCTCGCCAATGATCCGGTGCACCATTACGAGACGACGAAGACGAACGCGGAACAACTCGGCGCGATCGCGTTCTTCGGCGACAAGTACGGCGACATCGTGCGCGTGCTCGAAGCGGGCCGCCACTCGATCGAGTTGTGCGGTGGAACCCACGTGCGCGCGCTCGGCGACATCGGGCCGGTGAAGATCGTGCGGGAGGAGTCGATCGGTTCGAACCTGCGTCGGATCGAGGCCGTCACCGGCACGGGCCCCATCGAACGGCTGCGCACCGAGGAGCAACTCGTCGACTCGGTGGCAGGGTTGCTCAACGTGCCGCGTGAAGACCTGCTCGAGGGTGTGCGCAAGCGGATCGACGAGATCAAAGGACTGCGCGACGAGGTCAAGTCTCTGCGGCGGCAGGCGGCCACCGGCCGGTCGACGGAGCTCGCGGCGAGCGCGGTCGACGGTGTCGTGATTGCCAAGGTCGACGGCGTGGACCGCGACGGCCTGCGCGATCTGGCGGTTGCGGTGCGCGACGTGGCCGGCGTCCGCGCCGTGGTGCTCGGTTCGGCACCCGACGGCGGCGGCGCGGCGCTCGTGAGCGCGGTGACCGACGACAGCGGTCTTGACGCGGCCGCGTTGATCGCCGACGCGGCGAAGGCGATCAAGGGTGGTGGTGGCAGAGATCCGAGGCTGTCGGTGGCCGGCGGCAAGGACCCGGCGGGGCTCGAGGACGCACTGACGCTCGCTCGTGCCGCCGCCGGTCTGGCTGCACCCAGTCAGACATGAGCGAGCGAAGCGTGCTCGTGGCGGCCGTGCGACCGCTAGGGATCGGTGCAGATCGTCGACCACCGGCGATCGCGTGGAGTACGTCGGCGATCTGTATCGACAGGACGCTGATGGGGTCCGGGGGCGCAGCCCCCGCGAAGAAATGAGGGCGCTGGGGCTCGACCTGGGGTCGAAGCGCATCGGGGTGGCGGTCAGCGACGACCAGGGCCGCGTGGCTACGCCGATCGAGACCATCAACCGTTCGCGGGGCGACCGGGAAGTAGACCATCGAGCCATGGTCCGGCTCGTCGATGACTGGGCCGCGGGCGTGGTGGTCGTGGGTCTTCCGCTGTCACTCGACGGCACGGAAGGCCCCGCAGCGCGGGCAGTACGCGACGAGGTCGCAGAACTTCGCGATGTGCTGGCCGTTCCGGTCGAGCTGGTCGACGAGCGTTTCACCACGGTGACCGCGGACCGGCACCTACGCGAGCAAGGTGTGCGAGGCAAGAGTCGCACCGCGGTGATCGACCGGGCTGCGGCCGCGGTCCTGTTGCAGTCGTGGCTGGATCGCCAGCGTCCGGGCAGTACCGACGCGTGACCGAGGTACGGGGTGACGACGCCCTCGAGTTCGAGGACGACGTCGAGTACGAGGAGCTCCGGCCCGAGCTCTCACCGCGGCGCAAGGTGTTCATCCTCCTCGTCAGCATCCTCGTCGCCGTCGTGTTGGTCGCGACGGTCTTCGGGTTCTGGGCACACGGGCAGTTGTTCCCTGACAGCAAGAGCGCGAACGAGATCGTGCTCGACGTGCCGACCGGGTCGTCGACCAACTCGATCGCAGATCTGCTCGAGAAGAAGGGTGTGATCGGCAATGCCTTCCTCTTCAAGTTCTACGTGCGCTGGAAGGGAGCGGGACCCTTCAAGGCCGGGAGTTACCGGCTACCGGAACACGCGCAGGCCGACGACGTAGTTCACACGCTCGAGGCAGGACCGCTTCCGCCCCCGACCAAGCGGTTCACGGTTCCGCCGGGCCTCAACCTGCGCCAGATCCCCGCGCAGGTCGTGAAGGACGTCCCGACGCTCTCGGTCGACAAGCTGAATCAGGCGATGACCGACGGGCAGGCGAGGTCGATCTTCCAGCCCCAGGGGCAGGGCATCGAAGGGTTCTTGTTCCCCGACACGTACGACATCGCCGAAGGCGCCGACGAGCGCGCGGTCGTGCAGACGATGGTGGCGCAGTTCGACAAGGTGGCGTCCGAGGTAGGTCTCGGGGACGCGCAGGCGCGAGTCGGTCACTCGCCGTACGAGGCACTGATCGTCGCATCGCTCGTCGAGGAAGAGGCAAAGGTCGACGAGGACCGGCCGAAGATCGCACGAGTGATCTACAACCGACTCGCGCAAGGTGTGCCTCTCGGTGTCGATGCGACGCTGTGCTATCTCAAGGACGAGCGGCCGTGTGTCCTGCGCGAAAGCGATCTCGCGTCCACCTCCCCGTACAACACGCGTACCAACCCTGGACTACCGCCGACGCCGATCGCGAACGTGAGCCGGGCATCGCTCGAAGCTGCACTCAATCCCGCCTCAGGCGACGAGATCTACTACGTCCTCGATCCCAACCTCCCGCCCGGGCATCACCTGTTCACCGCGAACGCGTCGGAGTTCGAGGCCGCAAAGGCACGCTGCCGGGCCGCCGGTCTGGGCTGCGGCTGATGCTTCGCTCTTGAGGTCGATCTCTGGGTCCACGCGGGTGGCGGGGGTCATCGGGACTCCGATCCGTCACTCGCTGTCGCCGGTCATCGTCAACACGGCGTTCGAGGCACTCGGTGTCGACTGGTCGTACCTCGCGTTCGAGGTCGCTTCCGAGGACGTGCCCGCGGCGGTTCAGGGAATGCGCGCGCTGCGCTTCGGCGGTCTGTCGGTGACCATGCCGCACAAGGAACGCGTCGCCGAGCTCGTCGACCGTCGCTCGCGCGATGCCGACGCTCTGGGCGCGGTCAACTGTGTGGTGCTCGACGGTGACGAGTTGGTCGGGGAGAACACGGACGGCCCGGGCTTTCTCGAAGCGCTCCGGTCGGATCTGGATTTCGATCCCCGCGAGCGGCGCGCGACGGTGCTCGGCGCCGGTGGCGCGGCGCGGGCGGTGGTGCTCGCGTTGGCACGGGCCGGAATCGCCGACGTCGCGGTGGTCAACCGCACGCGCGCCAACGGCGAACGCGCGGCCGCGTTGGCCGGGCCCGCGGGCCGGGTAGCGGACGCAATCGAGGCGGTGCCCGCAGCCGATCTCGTCGTGAACGCGACGCCACTCGGCATGACCGAAGGAGGGATGGCCGTCGATCCGGCCCTGCTGCAACCCGGTCAGGCCGTGGTCGATCTGATCTATCACCCGTCCGAAACGCCTCTCCTGGTTGCAGCAGCCGCGCGCCGCTGTGCTGTGGCCAACGGCCTCGGCATGCTCGTGCATCAAGCGGCGCATGCGGTGCGGTTGTGGACCGGCCTCGATCCACCGGTTGCGGCGATGCGAGAGGCAGCAGTCACAGCGATGAGGGCCGACAAGAAACCTTGACAGGATATATCCGGATTAATAAGGTCCGGGTATGCAGTTGGGCGAAGGCGTGGAATGGGCGCTGCACTGCTGCACCCTGCTGGCCTTGGTGCCGCCGGGCCGCACGTTGCCGGCGGCGAGGTTGGCCGAGTACCACGGGGTCCCACCGGCGTACCTGGCGAAGCAGCTGCAGGCGCTGTCGCAGGCCCGGATCGTGGAGTCGGTGCCCGGTCGCAAGGGCGGCTATCGCCTCGTCCGTCCGGCCTCCGAGATCACGCTGCTCGAGGTCGTCGACGCGGTCGAGGGGAGCGGCCCGGCGTTCCGGTGCACCGAGATCCGCCGCCGCGGTCCCGCTCGGGTCGCTGCCGCCGAGTACCGCGCACCCTGCGGGATCCACGTCGCGATGCAGCGTGCGGAGAACGCGTGGCGAGCAGAACTCGAGCGTCAGACGATCGCCGACGTACTGCACCATCTGTCGGGCAGCGTCAGCCCGGTGGCCGTCAGGAAATCCGCAACCTGGTTCAAGGAGGTTCTTCGATGAAGGTGTTCGTGACAGGAGGGACCGGGGCGATCGGCCGCTTCGTGGTTCCCGTGCTGGTCGAGGCAGGCCACGACGTGACAGCGCTCGCTCGGGGCGACGACAAGGCCGCGTGGGTGGAGAGCCAGGGCGCTCGTGCCGCGCAGATCTCACTGTTCGACGTCGGGCAGTTGACCTCGGCGTTCGCCGGCCACGACGTCGTCGCCAACCTCGCGACCGCCATCCCACCGACCAAGGACGCGCTCAAGGCGTCGGCGTGGGAGATGAACACTCGCATCCGCACCGAGGGATCGAACGCAGTTGTCGACGCCGCGCTGGCCGCTGGCGTCCCGCGGCTGATCCAGGAGTCCATCAGCTTCACCTACGCGGACAGCGGCGACCGGTGGTTGGACGAGAGCGAGCCGATCGATCTGCCACCCGGCTTCGACGCGATGGCTGTCGCTGAGGCGAACGCGAACCGCTTCACCGAAGCCGGTCACGTTGGAATCGTGCTGCGATTCGGCTTCTTCTACGGACCGGGGAGCGCGCACACCGAGGAGGCGATCCGGCTCGCCCGACTCCACCTGGGGCCGGTCGCCGGCGCGCCCCACGCGTACCAGTCGTCGATCCATCTCGCCGACGCGGCCGCCGCGGTCCTCGCTGCGCTCGATGCCCCAGCAGGTGTCTACAACGTGGTCGACGACCAGCCGCTGACGAAGAAGGAGTACGCCCAGGCGGTCGGCTCCGCCGTCGGGGTGAAGCCGTGGGTCGACCTACCCGGCCGCCTTGCGAGGGCCGGAGGGAAGAAGACCGACATCTTGACGAGGTCGACCCGGGTCAGCAACGAGAAGTTCAAGAAGGCCACCGGGTGGTCACCGAAGTACCCGTCAGCCCGCGAGGGTTGGGAGGCGATGGAGGCGATCGATGCGTGACCGGTACACGAAGGTTCTGCTCGCGATCGTCGCAATCGGATACGTCGGCGTCGGCGCGTGGGCTGCGCTAGCGCCGCGCTCCTTCTACGACAACTTCCCGGGAGGCGGACATCACTGGGTCTCGGCGGACGGACCGTTCAACGAGCACCTCGTGCGGGACGTCGGCACGCTCAACCTTGCCCTCGCAGCGGTCACCATCGCCGCGCTCGTCCGTCCCGGCCGTTACCTCGTGCAGGTGGTTGCCGGCGCGACGCTCGTCTACGCCGCCCCGCACTTCCTGTACCACCTGCTGCACCTGGATCTGTTCGACACGAGTGACAAGGTTCTCGAGGTCGGGAGCCTGGCAATCACAGTGATCGTTCCGGTTCTGTTGCTGATCCATGCGTGGCGAACGGATGGGACAGCGTCCGCGTCGCCGCCGGGCGGCGAGAGCCGATCGTCGTCCACCGCGACCTGACGGCGTTCCCCGACTGCGGTGGCCGGCGCCAGTAGCGTCCTTCGACGATGAGTGCCGGAATCGTCGTGTTGTGCGCCGTACTCGGTGCAGTCGCCGGTGCCGTCGCCATCGTTCCCGCGTTGCGCACGATCCCTGACCCATGGGAAACGCCACGCCAGCTGCAATGGTCGGTCGTCGCGGTCAATGCGGTGCTCTGGGCACTGGTCGCGAACAGCTTCACGCTCGGCTGGTGGTTGCCTGCCTATTTCGTCGCGTTCTCGATCTTGCTTGCCGTCTCGGTGGTCGACATCCGTCTGTATCGAATACCGGATCGATTCGTGTTCCCGGGTCTTGCCATCACGATCGTGCTCGTCGTGATCGCGTCGTTCATCGAGCCGGGAAACAGCACCACTGGGAGCGATCTTCGCTACGCCGGCGTCGGGCTGCTGTCTTACTTCGCGATCCTCTTCGTAGCCCACGTCGTTTACCCGCGAGGGATGGGATTCGGCGACGTCAAGCTTTCGTTGCTGATGGGCCTGATACTCGGGTGGCCGGCGGGCTCGTCGGCAAACGCTGTGTACCTCGTTCTGATGGCGTTGATCTTCGGGTGCGTCATCGGGATCGTGTTCGGGCTCGCGTGGCGCGTCATTCAGCGACAAGGTGGTGCGTTTCCGTTCGGGCCCGCACTCGCGGCCGCGACGATCTTTGTCGTGCTCTCCCGGCACACCTGGATCGTTTGACGAACCTTGGGTCGTTCTGTCATCGAGCGGATGACACGACGACCAAACGTCGCTGGCGCGACAACGGTCTGCGGACCTGTCCAGAGCCGCCAGTACCATCGCAGTGATGCTCCGCTTCCTGACGGCCGGCGAGTCGCACGGCCGCGCGCTGGTCGTGATCGTGGAGGGACTGCCGGCGGGGCTCTCCGTGGCGATCGACGACATCGCCGACGAACTCGCCCGCCGCCGGCTCGGGTACGGACGCGGGCCCCGCATGCGGTTCGAAGCGGACGAACTCACGATGCTCGGCGGCGTACGACACGGTCGCACGCTCGGCTCACCACTCGCCATCGAGATCGGCAACAGCGAGTGGACCAAGGATCCCGCGAAGTGGCAGAAGGAGATGTCGCCGTCGGCCGAGGACGGTCCGACCCAGGCGCCGCTCACAAAGCCTCGGCCCGGGCATGCAGACCTCACCGGCATGCAGAAGTACGGCTTCGACGACGCTCGAGACGTGCTCGAGCGCGCGTCCGCGCGCGAGACGGCGGCCCGGGTGGCCGCGGGCGCGGTCGCCAAACGACTGTTGCGCGAGGTGGACGTCGAGATCGTCTCGCACGTGATCCAACTCGGTGCGGTCCGGACGAAGAGTCTCGATCGGCCGATCCCGATCGACGGTCCGTCCGTCGACGAGTCACCGGTCCGCTGCTTCGATCCGGCCGCCGAAGCCGCAATGATCGACGCCATCAAGGCCGCCGCGAAGGAAGGCGATTCGCTCGGAGGTGTCGTCGAGGTGTTGGCCTACGGCGTGCCGGTCGGGCTCGGCAGTTACGTCCACTGGGACCGCAAGCTCGACGGGCTCCTCGCCCAGGCGCTGATGAGCATCCACGCGGTCAAGGCGGTCGAGATCGGCGACGGCTTCGACGTTGCCGGTAGGCCGGGGTCGACTGCCCACGACCCCATCACATGGGACGCAGCGGAGGCTCGATACCGCCGCGAGGGCACTGCCGCCGGGGGGCTCGAAGGGGGAATGTCGACGGGGGAACTGCTCGTGGTCCGCGCCGCGATGAAGCCGCTGGCGACGTTGAACCGTCCGGTGCTCAAGACCGTCGACGTGCGGACGAAGGAGGAGACGGTTTCGTTCAAGGAGCGCACCGACGTCACCGCGGTGCCCGCCATGGGTGTGGTGGCCGAGACGATGACGGCGCTGGTGCTCGCTGACGAGGTGATGCGCAAGTTCGGCGGCGACTCCGTGGCCGAGTTGCTGCGCAACCACCGCGCCTACGTCGACTCCTTGCGCGATGGCTGACGCAGCCGACCCGCACGTGGTGCTCGTGGGCTTGTCTGGTACTGGCAAGACGTCGATCGGGAGGCTGACGGCGCAGCGGCTCGACATGCCGTTCGTCGACACCGACGAGGCCATACAAGCGCGCAAGGGTCGCACTGTACGTGAGGTGTTCGCGGCGGACGGCGAGACGCGTTTCCGCGAGGTCGAAGCCGACGTGATCGCGGGCGCGCTCGACGCGGTGGAGCCGACAGTCATCGCGGCCGGTGGCGGGGCCGTCGTGACGGCGGCGACCAGACGACGACTCCGAGGTCCCACGACGTTCTGCGTGTGGTTGACCGCTGAACCCGCGTTCCTCGCGTCACGGGCGGCGGGCAAGGCGCACCGACCGCTGCTCGACGACGACCCGCTCGGCACGCTCACGCGGCTGGCGGCCGAGCGCCAGCCGTGGTTCGAGGAGGTCGCCGATGCTGTCGTCACCGTACAAGGACCGTTGAGCAATGAGCCCAAGCCGCAGGCCAAGGCCCGTCTTGCCGATCTGATCACCGACATGGTGAGGCTGCGTCGCCGGCAGCGAACTCTTGACCACCTCGTGCTCGTCGGTCCGATGGGCGCCGGCAAGTCGACGGTGGGCAAGATCGTGGCGGAGCGTCTTCGGCGTCCGTACATCGACAGCGACGACGAGGTCGAGCGACGTACGAGACGGACGGCGCGACAGATCGCAGAGGGCGATGGCCTGCCCGCGCTCCATCGTCTCGAGCTCTCTGTGTTGCGGGACGCATTGACACGCGAGGACGCATGCGTCATCGGAAGCGCGGCGAGCGTGGTCGACGAGAGCATCGGTCGACTTGCCCTCATGATGTGCCGTCGCGTCGCCTGGCTCCATGCGGATGCGGAGCACCTGGCGAAGCGCGGCGTGGAGGGTGGCAGCGCGCACCGACCCGTTGTCGATCCGTCGTTGCTCGCGACCCGGGAACCGCTCTATCGATCGGTGGCGACCGCCGTCGTCGACGTCGACGACCTCGCGCCCGAAGTAGTGGCAGACAAGGTCCTCGACCCATGATCACTGTGTTGTCGGCGTTCCCCGGCCACGCAGGCCGCGCGAGGCCGCTCCTCCGCTGGCGCTCCGTCGCTCGCGGTTGGAGACGAGACCCATGATTACTGTTCCGGTCGAGCTCGGCGATCGCTCCTACGAGGTTCTCGTCGGCGCGGGCGCGCGCGAGTGGCTCCCTTTGGTCCTTCCCTCCGCCGCCAAGCGGGTCGCGATCGTCACGCAGGCCAGCATCGGGTTCAGTGTTCATCCGGGTGTCGAGCACGAGACGTTCTTCATCGCCGAGGGCGAACCGGCGAAGACCATGGCGACCGTCGAGGGACTCTGCCGCGAGTGGACTCGATGGAACCTCACCCGCGCCGACGCGGTGGTGGCAGTCGGCGGAGGAGTGGTCACCGATACCGGCGGGTTCGCGGCCGCGGTCTACCACCGCGGCATCGGTGTCGTGCATGTTCCCACGACCTTGCTCGGCATGGTGGACGCCGCCATCGGTGGCAAGACAGGCGTCAACCTGCCCGAAGGAAAGAATCTCGTCGGCGCGTTCTGGCAACCGACCGCCGTGCTGTGCGACACGGACTCACTCGCGTCGTTGCCGCCGCGCGAGTTGCGCAGCGGGATGGGTGAGATGGCCAAGTACCACTTCCTCGGTGGCGCCGATCTCATGTCCCTTCCCATCGACGAGCGGATCGCCGAGTGCGTCCGTATCAAGGCCGCCGTCGTGGCGGGCGACGAGCGCGAATCCGGCACGCGCGCGCTGCTCAACTACGGGCACACGCTCGCACACGCGCTGGAGACCGCGGGAAGCTACGACCTGCGTCATGGTGAAGCGGTCGGCATCGGTCTGGTTTTCGCGGCCGAGCTCGCCCGCGTCCTCGATCGAATCGACGACGAGCGCGTCGCCGAGCACCGTCGCGTCGTCGCGTCCTACGACCTGCCGACCTCGATGCCATCGAATGCCGACGCGGCGGAGTTGATCCGCCTGTTCGGCCGCGACAAGAAGGCAGTGGACGGCATCACCTTCGTGCTCGACGGTCCGAACGGGCTCGAAACGGTCGCCGGCGTCGGACTCGACGCCATCGAGCCCGCGTTCGAGAGGATCCGAGCCGATGGCTGACGTCTTGTTGCTGAACGGGCCGAACTTGAACTTGCTCGGCCAGCGCGAGCCCGAGGTGTACGGCACCGCGACACTCGACGATCACATCGCCACGTTCGTCGAGGTCGCGAAGGATGCGGGCCTGACCGTCGAGCACATGCAGTCGAACCACGAGGGCGACTTCGTCGACGCCATTCAGGCGGCGCGGACCGAGCACCGTGCCATCGTCATCAATCCCGGAGCGTTCGGGCACTACGCATGGGCGATCCACGACGCGCTCGCATCGTTCGACGGGCCGGTCATCGAGTTGCACATCTCGAACCCAGAGGCGCGCGAGGCGTGGCGCCGGACGTCCGTGGTCGCGCCGGTCGCCACGGGCATCATCCAGGGGTTCGGTGGCTACGGCTACCGGCTCGCGGCGCAAGCGATCGCGGAGCTGCTGGGACGATGATCGATCTCGCCTCGTTGCCATCGATGGACATCGCAGCGCGGGTGCCCCGGCTGCGGGTCCTGCTCGCAGAACACGGCGACAACGCATGCGACGCGCTGCTCGTGACGAAACTCGTCAACATCCGCTATCTCAGCGGGTTCACCGGCTCGGCGGGCATGCTGCTGGTGCTGCCTGACGAGCTCGTGCTCGTCACCGACGGCCGCTATCGCGACCAGGCCGCCGAGCAACTGGCCGCAGCCGGCGTGGAGGCCGACGTCCGCATCGGCCTGACGATGGCACGTCAGTTCGAGATCGTCGGTGTTGACGTCACCGGTCTCCGTCTCGGGCTCGAGGCGCACGCCGTCACCTGGGCGGACCAGCGGGCGATGGCCACCACGCATCTGACGTTCGTGAAGGAGCTCGTGCCGACCACCGGCCTCGTCGAGTCGCTGCGGATCGTCAAGGACGACGGCGAGGTGGCCCGCATCGAGGCGGCGGCCACGATTGCCACCGCCGCGCTCACCCGCGTCCGTGACCTGCTCGACGAACACCCCACCGAGCACGAGTTCGGGCTCGCCATCGACACCGAGATCCGCCGCCTCGGCGCCGAGGGGACGAGCTTCGAGACCATCGTCGGGTCCGGCCCCAATGGCGCGAAGCCGCATCACCGGGCCGCGAGCTCGTCAAGGCAGATCGTCGATGGCGAGCTCGTCGTGATCGACTACGGCGCCCTGGTCGACGGTTACTGCTCCGACATGACCCGCACGATCACGACCGGTGAACCGTCGACGACCCAGCAGCGAATGCTGGACGTCGTACGTGCCGCGCAACAAGCGGGCGTCGACGCGGTGCGCGCCGGAGCCACCGCAGTGCAGGTCGACGAAGCATGTCGGGCCATCATCCGCGAGGCGGGATGGGGCGACGAGTTCTCGCACGGGACCGGCCACGGTGTCGGCCTCGAGATCCACGAGGACCCGAGGGTGACGTGGTCTTCCACTGCTACCCTTGCCGCCGGTCACGTCGTCACCGTCGAGCCCGGTGTGTATCTGCCCGAGCACGGTGGCGTCCGCATCGAAGACACCGTCGTCGTCACCGCCGACGGCTGCCGCCCCCTGACACACGCATCGAAGAACCGGGATCTCCGTACATGGCCATCACCACCAACGACCTGAAGAACGGCATGAGCCTCAACCTTCCCGAGGGGCTGTTCACCGTCGTCGACTTCCAGCACGTGAAGCCGGGCAAGGGCGGCGCGTTCGTACGCACCACGCTCAAGAACGCGCGGACCGGCGCCGTCATCGACCGCACCTTCCGAGCGGGCGAGAAGGTCGATCAGGCCGTGATCGACAAGCGCGAGATGCAGTTCCTGTACCGCGACGGTGCGGACTTCGTCTTCATGGACAACAGCACGTACGACCAGCGCAATGTCGGCCCGACCGCGCTCGGCGACTCGGCGAACTTCATCGTCGACCACTCGTCTGTCGTGCTGCACTTCTACGGCGACGAGATCGTCGGCGTCGAACTCCCTGCCGCGGTCGAGCTGTCGGTGCGCGAGACCGAACCCGGCATCCAAGGCGATCGGGTCTCGGGCGCTCGCAAGCCGGCGACCCTGGAGACGGGGCTGGTCGTGCAAGTGCCCTTGTTCGTCAACACTGGCGACAAGCTCAAGGTGGACACGCGCTCGGGCGAATACATCACCCGCGCGTAGTTGCGCAACGTGCAAGGACGACGCGAAGCACGCGAGCGAGCGCTCGAGCTGCTGTACGAAGCGGAGACGAAGCAGACGACCTGCAGCGCGATCGTCGAAGCGCTACCGGTCGCGCCTGATCCGTACGCGACCGCGTTGGCGACGGGTGTCGATGCCGACCTCCCCGCCATCGACACGCTGATCAGCGATCACGCAACGGGCTGGACGCTCGAACGGATGCCCGCTGTCGATCGGGCCGTACTGCGGATGGCGACCTTCGAGTTGTTGCACCGCCCGGACGTGCCCGTGGCGGTTGCGATCTCGGAGGCGGTCGAGCTCGCCCAGCAGTTCTCGACGGAGGAATCCGGCCGTTATGTGAACGGTTTGCTGGGCGCGGTGGCGAAGCAGACACGTCCCGATGGTTGACGCGCTGATCCTCGACATGGACGGCGTCGTCCGTCATTGGGACCCCGAACACTTCTCGTCCACGGTCCGATCGTTCGGCGTCTCGCGAGAGCAGTTCGTAGCGGTCGCCTTCGAGGACGCGCTATTCGCTTCCGCCATGACCGGCGCCATCTCGGCCGAGCAGTGGGACGACGAGATCGGGCGCCGTCTCGGCGATCGTCACGGCTGCGATCCGGTCGCGGTTGCCGGCGCGTTCGCGGCCATGCGATGGTCGATCGACGACGACGTGGTGACCGTCGTGAAAGAAGTTCGAGACGCGGGGCGGGTACGAGTGGCGCTGTTCAGCAACGCCAGCACTCGACTGGAGGCCGACCTCGAATCGTGCGGCCTGGGAAACTCGTTCGACGTCGTGTTCAACTCCGCCCGCCTCGGCGTCGCCAAGCCGGATCCTGAAGCGTTCCTGATGGTGGCCGCCGCGCTCGGCACGACGCCCGAGCGTTGCCTGTTCGTCGACGACACGAGGGCAAACGTCGAGGGTGCCCGGGCCGCAGGCATGCAGGCCGAGGCGTTCACGAATGTCGCGGCGTTGCGTTCGCTCCTCGAGCGGGCAGGCTTGCTGTAGTGCCGCTGCCATTGCCAGATCCACCGCTCGCCGACGACGCCATCCGTCTGCGGCCGTGGGGAGCAAACGACGTCGACGCCTTGGTCGACGCGTGGGCCGACGAGGAGATCCAGCGGTGGACGCGAGTGCCGGAGCGGCGCGGCGCGGCGGACGCGTTGCGTTGGATCGCAGCGGAGGGTCTGCGTCGGGAGCGCGGACTGTCACTCGATCTCGTGGTCTCTCCGGCCGACGTGGCGGACACGACAGTGCTCGGTGAGGTCGGCATGGTGCCGCTGGCGGGCGGACCGTCGCGGGCGGAGCTCGGTTGGTGGGTCGGCGCGCCGTACCGCCGCCAGCACGTCGCCACCAGGGCCGTCGGCGTGTTCGCCACGTGGTTGCGAGAGGAGCTCGCGTTCACCGATCTGTTCGCCGAGGTCGATCCCGACAATCCGGCGTCAGTGTGGGTCGCCGAGTCGAACGACCTTCGTCTCCGCATCAAGAAGTAGGTGCTCTGCTAACCTGCGTACCTGACCGTGAAGCGGGTCCTGTGAGGCCCGGACGGACAGGAGTTGCAGCGTGGCCGAACGGGAACGACGTTCAACGCCCCCCTACGGGGGCGTTTTTGTTGCCCGCAGCCGGGTCATGGAGGCCGACGACGTCCACCGCGCCGTGTGGCGCATGGCCCACGAGATCATCGAGCGGAACCACGGCCTCGACGGCGTGGTGCTCATCGGTCTGCAGACCGGCGGTATCGCGTTCGCCCGGCGGCTCGCGGACGCGCTCGAGCAGATCGAGAGCGTCACCGTCGACGTCGGCACTCTCGACGTCGCGTTCTACCGCGACGACATCGGTCTACGGCCGGTGCTTCCGGAGGCCGTCACCAACATCCCCGTCGACCTGACGGGCTCGATCGTGGTGCTCGTGGACGACGTGCTCTTCACGGGGCGCACCATCCGTGCCGCGCTCGACGCGCTGACGTCCTTCGGACGCCCCCGGGCGGTGCAACTGGCGGTCATGGTCGACCGTGGCCACCGCGAGTTGCCCATCCGTCCCGACTATGTCGGCAAGAACCTCCCGACGAGGCGCGACGAGGTAGTCGACGTGAACGACGAAGGCGTCGACCTGGGGGAGATGGTGAAGTGAAGCATCTCCTGTCGGTCGACGATCTCGGTGGGCGCGACGGCATCGAGGAGGTGTTCCGCCTCACGGACTCGTTCGTCGAGGTCAGCGAGCGTCAGATCCCTCGCGTCCCTGCACTGCGCGGCAAGACCGTCGTCTGGTTGTTCTACGAGGACTCGACTCGAACTCGCTTGAGCTTCGAGCAGGCGGCCAAGCGACTTTCCGCCGACACCATGAACTTCAGCGTGAGCACGTCGTCCGTGAAGAAGGGGGAGTCGTTGCGCGACACCGTGCAGACGATCGAGGCCATGGGCGTCGATTGCATCGTCGTTCGCCACGGATCCGCGGGCGCACCGTGGCGGGTCGCCGACTGGGTCGACGCGTGCGTCGTCAATGCGGGCGATGGCTGGCACGAGCACCCGACGCAGGCGCTCCTTGACAGCTACACGATTCGCCGCCATCTCGGCGGCGTGGACGGGAAGCGGGTCGCGATCGTCGGCGACGTCAAGCACTCGAGAGTGGCGCGCAGCGACGTGCTGGCGTTCTCCGCGCTGGGCGCCGAAGTGACGATCGTGGCGCCGCCCACGCTGCTGCCGCCGAGTCTCGACGGTTGGCCGGTGAGCGTCAGTCACGATCTCGACGCGGTGCTGCCGAAGTGCGACGTCGTGTACCTGTTGCGCATGCAACGGGAGCGGATGACCGAGGCGTTGATCCCCTCGCTGCGCGAGTACACCGCGGGGTTCGGACTCACTCGCCGTCGGGTCGATCTGCTCGACGAGTCGACCCTGGTGATGCACCCCGGACCGATGAACCGCGGCGTGGAGATCGCGGCGGAGGTCGCCGACCTCCCGCGTTCCGTCGTGGTGGACCAAGTGCGCAACGGCGTCGCGGTGCGCATGGCGGTCCTCTTCCTCCTGCTCGGCAGCGGGATGGATCTCACATGATCGTTTGTGCGGTTCTAACGCGCGAATTGCGCGCGTTGTCACCGGCAGAACGGGGGGTGAGGTGACCACGGTCGTCCTGAAGGGTGGGCGGATCATCGACGCGACCGGCGAACGAAGCGGTGACGTCGTCATCGGCGAGGACGGCCGCATCGCCTCGGTCGGGCAGAACCTGTCGGCGGATCGGGTGATCGAGGCCGGCGCATGCATCGTCGCGCCGGGACTGGTCGACCTCCATGCCCACCTGCGCGAGCCGGGGCACGAGGAAGCGGAGACCGTCGAGACCGGCTCCCGTGCCGCCGCTCTCGGCGGTTTCACTGCGGTCGTGGCGATGCCCAACACCGAGCCGGCCACCGACAACGCCGCCGTCGTGCGCGAGGTGCTCGACCTCGGAAAGGCGGCGCTGTGCGACGTGCACGTGGCCGGCGCCATCACCGTCGGCCGCGCAGGAGAACAGCTTGCGCCGATGGCCGAGATGGCAGCGCTCGGCGTGCGCCTGTTCACCGACGACGGCAACGGCATCCAGGACAACCGGTTGATGCGGCGGGCGCTCGAGTACGCCTCCGGACTCGGCGTCACGCTCGCACAGCACTGTGAGGACGACTCGCTCGCCGCCGGCGGCCACATGCACGAAGGGGAATGGTCGAGCCGGCTCGGCATCCCGGGCGTGCCGGCCGAAGCCGAGGAGCTCGTGGTGATGCGCGACATCGCGCTCGCCCGTCTGACCGGCGCGTCGATCCACTTCCAGCACGTGTCGACCGCGGGAGCCGTCGCGATGGTGCGCGCCGCGAAGGCCGGTGGCCTGGCCATCACAGCCGAAGTGGCGCCACATCACTTCACGCTCACCGACGAGTGCTGTGCCGGTTACGACCCCGTGTTCAAGGTCAACCCGCCGCTGCGGACGCCGAACGACGTCGCTGCCCTCAAGGCCGGACTCGCCGACGGCGCCATCGACGCGATCGCCACCGACCATGCGCCGCACGCACAGGAGGCAAAAGAGAAGCCGTTCGACGAGGCGCCGCCGGGCATGCTCGGCCTCGAGACCGCGCTGGCGCTGGCCATGACCGAGCTCGACATCGACCTCGCGACGATCCTCGGGTTGCTTTCGTGGAAGCCGGCCGCCGTGGCTCGCATCGGCGGGCACGGCGGACCGATCGTGGAGGGCGCACCCGCCAACATCTGCGTGATCGACCCGGCGGCGTCGTGGACGGTCGATCCGTCCCTTCTCGCGAGTCGAAGCCGCAACACGCCCTACACGGGCCGCACCCTCATGGGACGCGTCGTGCACACGTTCCTGTGGGGTGAGCCGGTGGTCGTCGACGGCGAGGCGACGCGATGACCACCGTTCCCCCTCCCCGTTCTGCCGGTGACAACGCGCGCAATCCGCGCGTTAGAACCGCACAAACGAGAGGCGCGGTGCGCGAAGCGGCGCTGGTGCTCGCGGACGGGACGGTGTTCGAGGGCGAGGCGATCGGTGCCGAACCGGCGAACGGCGTCGCCACCGGTGAGGTCGTCTTCAACACGGTGTTGACGGGCTACCAGGAGGTGATCACGGATCCCTCGTACGCCGGCCAGATCATCACGTTCACCTATCCGCACATCGGCAACTACGGCGCCACGGCTTCCGACCGCGAGAGCCGCCGTCCCTTCTGCCGCGGCGTCATCGTCCGCGAGCTCGCGCGCCGGCGAAGTAACTGGCGCAGCGAAGAGGATCTCGACGCGTTCCTGCGAGCCAACAGTGTCCCGGGCATCGCGGGTGTCGACACGCGCCGCCTTACCCGCCACATCCGTGAGTCCGGCGCGATGCCGGGTGCAATCGGCACGGCGGACGAGACCACGTTGAAGGCCGCCGCGGCGGCGGAGCCGGGCACGAGCGGCATCGATCTCGTCGCGACCGTCACGACGACCGAGCCGTACATGGTCGGCGACGGTCGCCGCCGGGTGGTCGCGTACGACTTCGGGATCAAGCAGACGATCCTTCGCCACCTCGGCCGCATCGCCTCCGTCGAGGTGGTGCCGGCATCGACCGAGGCGGCGGACGTGCTGGCCCGCAACCCGGACGGCGTGTTCCTGTCGAACGGGCCGGGCGATCCGGAACAGGTGCCATATGCCGTCGAATCCATCCGAGCGTTGCTGGGCGAAGTCCCGATATTCGGCATCTGCCTCGGACATCAACTGCTCTCGCTGGCCATCGGCGCTCGCACGGAGAAGCTGCCGTTCGGGCACCACGGTGGCAATCATCCGGTCCGCCGGCTCGCCACAAACCAGGTCGAGATCACCAGCCAGAACCACAACTTCGCGGTCGTGGAGGACTCCCTGCGCGGCGTCGCGGAGATGACTCACGTCAACCTCAACGACGGCGTGTGCGAGGGGTTGCGCGTGCTCGATGCGCCCGCGTTCAGCGTCCAACATCATCCCGAGGCCGGACCGGGCCCGCACGACGCGAGCTACCTCTTCGACGAGTTCGACGAGCTGATGGACCGCCATGCCTCGTAGGGACGACCTCGAGTCGATCCTTCTCATCGGATCAGGTCCGATCGTCATCGGCCAAGCGTGCGAGTTCGACTACTCCGGCACGCAGGCATGCAGGGTGTTGCGCGCCGAGGGCTACCGCGTGATCCTCGCCAACTCGAACCCGGCGACGATCATGACCGATCCCGAGTTCGCCGACGCGACCTACGTCGAACCGCTCGACGCGGACATCCTCACCCAGATCATCGAACGCGAACATCCTGACGCGGTCCTGCCGACGCTCGGCGGACAGACCGCGCTGAACCTCGCGATGCAACTCGTCGACCGCGGTGTCGTCGCGTCCGGCACTGGGACACCGGAGCTGATCGGGGCCAATGCCGATGCGATCGCGACGGCCGAGGATCGCGAGCGTTTCAAGGTGGCGATGCAGGAGATCGGGCTCGCTGTGCCGTCTTCGGGCATCGCGCACACGCTCGACGAGGCCCGGGAGGTGATCGGTCGCATCGGCTTACCTGTGATCATCCGCCCTGCGTTCATCCTCGGCGGCAAAGGAACGGGCATCGCCTCGACGCCGGACGAGTTCGACCGCGTCGCCCGCAACGGCCTCGACGCCACTCCCATCAGCGAGATCCTCATCGAGAGGTCGATCGCGGGTTGGAAGGAGTACGAGCTCGAGGTCATGCGCGACCGCGCTGACAACTGCGTCGTGATCTGCTCGATCGAGAACCTTGATCCCATGGGCGTGCACACCGGCGACTCGATAACCGTCGCTCCGGCGCAGACATTGAGCGACGTC
>DATAES010000184.1:0-14599 GCA_036257895.1 Acidimicrobiales bacterium | reverse complement strand
CGCCAGAACGGGAGAGGGACGACCGTGCCGGGCAAGGTCTCGCCCGGACGGACTTCGATCTCGACCTTGGCTCCCTCTTGGATGTCGGGCGGGAGGAAACCGAGTGCGATGCCGTGACCGAGCATGGGTGAGAAGTTGCCGCTCGTGACCTCCCCGGACGCTTGTCCGTCCACGAGGACCGACTGCTCAGCGCGCGGCGGACGCCGCCCTTCGGTGGCGATCCCCCGCAACCGCCGGTGAACGCCCCGCTCGCGCTCGGCCGCCAGCACGTCGCGTCCGAGGAACGGGCCCTTGTCCCAGCTGACCACCCAGCCGAGTCCCGCTTGCAACGACGTGATGCCGGGACCCAGCTCGTGTCCGTGGAGCGGCAGTCCCGCTTCGAGCCGCAGCGTGTCGCGGGCACCGAGCCCGGCAGGCTCGACCCCAGCGCCCGTCACCGCCGCCCACACCTCGGCCGCCTGTGCGGCCGGCACCGCGAGCTCGACGCCGTCCTCGCCCGTGTAACCGGTGCCGGCGACGACGCAGGTGACGCCGTTCCATTCGACCTGAGCGACGCGGAACCGTCCGACCGCGGCCGCGTCGGCCCACACCGTCGCCAGTCGTTCTCGCGCCGCGGGACCCTGCACGGCGATCACCGCACGCTCGGCGGTCACATCCGCGTGCTCTCCGACCCCGAGCGCCTGGCGCACCCGCGACGTGTTCGACGCGTTGGGCATCACGTCGAAGCGTTGGTCGTCGACCCACCACACGATGATGTCGTCGAGCACCGACGCGTCGTTCTCGTCGAGTAGGTGCGTGTACTGCGCCCTACCGGGCGCGACCTTGCCGAGATCGTTGGTCAGCGCGAGCTGAAGCCGTTCGAGCGCGTCGGTCCCGGTGACCCGCACCGTGCCGAGGTGGCTGACGTCGAACGCCACCGCGGCCGTGCGGCAGGCGCGGTGTTCGGCGAGCGTGCCGGCGGGATACGCCAGCGGCATCTCCCATCCCCCGAAGGGCACGAGCTTGGCGCCGAGGGCGCGGTGGACGGCGTCGAGCGGTGAGGGCCTGAGCGTCACCCTTGCTCGGCCGGCACGAGCCTCGTTCGTTCCCCCGGCCCGGCAGCCGGGGGGAACAGCTCACTGATCGAGGCATCGACCTCCTGGGCGACTCGCCCGAGCGACAGGACGTTCAGCACGCCCTGACCGGTGCGGACGAGGTCGACGAGCTCGCCGTCGTCACGGGCCAGCACGGCCGTGCCGCCGTCGATGACGATGTTCGCGCTCGTGATGTCTTCGCCCACGTGCTGACGCAGGTTGCTGAACACGTCACGGACGGTCTCGAGCTTGATGCCCGCGTCGAGCAGTTGCTTGATGATCTTGAGCTCGAGGAGGTCACGGTAGGAGTACTTGCGGCGAGTGCCGCTCCCCTTCGCATCGGCCATCGAGGGGCGCACCAGATCGGTGCGGGCCCAATAGTCGAGCTGGCGATAAGTGATGCCGACGATCTCGGCCGTACGGGTGCCGCTGAAGCCTGTCTGCACAGTGCCTCCCAAGGGGGGACGACACGGGCGGAACTACACCCGTGCAAGTCGGCCAGGGTAGGGCGCGGCCGTGCACCCGTCAACGTTGCGACCGACCGAGGGGACCTAGCTGGCGAAGTCTTCCGGGTTCACCCGATCGATGAACTCGCGGAACTGCTCGACGACCTCGTCCTGTTCTTCCTCGGCCTCTTCCTCGGGCGCGTAGCCGGCTTCGTCGAGCACGCTCTCGTCGGCGTAGATCGTCGTCCCAGTGCGGACCGCCAGCGCGATTGCGTCGGACGGGCGGCTCGACACCACGCGGGTCTGGCCGTTCGTGGCGAGGTGCAGCTCGGCGTAGAAGGTGCTCTCACGCAACTCGGTCACGACGACCCGGTCGAGACGCACGCCGAGGCCTTCGAGCATGTCCTTCATGAGGTCGTGCGTCATGGGCCGGGGGGTCTCGACCTGCTCGAGCGCGAACGCGATGGCGGTGGCCTCCGGGCCGCCGATGAAGATCGGCAGTGTCCGACGTTCGCCTTCGGTTTCACGTAGCAGCACGATCGGAGCGTTGGTGGGCAGCTCGACCCGGACGCCGATCAGCTCCATCTCCACCATCGAGCGAACCCTACCGCCACCAGCCCCCCGACGAGGGTCGCCGTTCCGGGCGATCTACAGGCTGTAGCTCCGCAGCGCGTTGCGCAGCATGGCGCCGCGCAGGCCCTCGCCGAGGGCCGCCAGCTCGGCGAGGTTGTCGACCGCTTGGCGGCGTGCGGCGGGGTTGCGCTGCTTCACGAGCGGGAGCACGACCTGCTCGAAGAACGACGCCTCGCGCTCCGCCGCCACCTTGTACATCCGCAAGTGGCGGGCCTCGACGCCGTACCGGAAGAAGCCGGCGGCGAGTCGAGCCACCACCAGCGCGTCCTCGTCATAGAGCGTGTCGCGCCCCATCGGACGACCGGTGATCAAGCCGTAGCGCTCGAGTTCGGTGATGATCTTGTCGGGAAGACCGGCGGACGCAGCCAGCTCGACCCGGGTGAGGCTGATCGCGGTGGGTCCGCTGTCGAGCGCGCCACCCCCGGACGGGGCTTGCGATTTGCGATCGGCGCGACTGGGCCGGGCTTCGGCTTTCGGCTCCGGCTCCGGTGCCGGCTCCGGGGCTGGTGCCGTCGAGGCAACAGCCGACGGGTCGCCCTCGAGGTCGAGCGGTTCGGCATCGGGCCCACCTTCGAGGCGGTCCTTGATCACCCGCAGGGGCAGGAAGTTCTCCCGCTGCTGCATCAGGATCCACCGCAGCCGCTCGATGTCCGGCTCGTAGAACTTCCGGTACCCGGATGGCGTGCGCTCCGGATCGAGCAGACCCTGACTCTCGAGGAAGCGGATCTTGGAGATGGTGACGTCCGGGAACTCCTGTTGCAGCAGGGACAGGACCTCACCGATCGACATGTGCGCGCGCTCGGCCATAGCCGTCCAACCGCTCGCTACGCCAGCGCCGGACCGGCGAAGAAGGCGAGCTTGAACTTGCCGATCTGCAGCTCGTCCCCATTGCGGATCGGACCCGACTCGACCCGCTCACGATTGAGGTACGTGCCGTTGAGCGAACCCACGTCACGCACGACGAAACCGGAATCGAGCCGCTGCAGCTCCGCGTGACGTCGGGAGACGGTGATGTCGTCGAGGAAGATGTCGCTGTCGGGATGGCGGCCGACCGTAGTGACCGGCTTCGTCAGCGACAGCCGCGAACCCGCCGTCGGACCCCGAGTCACGACCAGGAGCCCAGCCCCGGCCGGGATGTCGTCGAGATCGAAGGTGACCTCGTCCTCGCCCGCCTCCGGAGGGACGTCGATGCTGAACGACACGGTGGTGTGCTCTCCCGGCTCGTGTTCGAGCGGCGCTCCGCACGACGAACAGAAGTTGGCGCCCAACGGGTTCCGGTGCCCGCACTGGTTGCAGAAAACCTCAGCCATCACGCCGCGCTCACCGCGTTCATCCCTCGATGAGCTGCCGGTAGCCGGCGGCGTCGAGCAGCTGTTCGAGCTGTAACGGATCGTCGGCCTCGATCTCGCACAGCCAGCCGTCCCCGTACGGGTCCTCGTTGAGCCGTTGCGGGGCATCGGCCAGTTCGGTGTTGACCTCGACCACGGTGCCGGACACCGGCGCGTAGATGTCGGAGACCGACTTGGTCGACTCGACCTCGCTGAAGCTCTCGCCGAGGCTCACGGTCGTGCCGACCGCAGGCAGCTGCACGAACACGACGTCACCGAGCGCGTCCTGCGCGTAATCCGTGATCCCGATGCGTACCCGACCGTTGTCGACCCGGGCCCACTCGTGGTCCTTCGAGTACCGCAGCTCGTCGGGCACGTTCATGCGCGGCACGTTATACCCACCCTCAACCTCATGTTGAGGGGAAGATGGGTCCGGCTGTTCCGACGCCTGTTTACCGGAGGAGCTGGCGGATCCTGCGGGCGTATTCCTGGGCCAGCCGGCGGGCGTCCACATCCGAACCGGCCTCGGCCCACACATGGGTGAGCGGTTCTTCGGGATCAGGTAGTGCCAGCGCCCAGTCCTCGCCGTGGTGGACCTTGACGCCGTCGACGAGCTCTTGTTCGCGGTCCTTGGTCATCTCGACGAGCGAGCGCATCACGGTGCCTTTGTGCTCCCACGGCGTGACGACGGACTCGTGGGCGACGTGCACCCGCGGCAGGTTGTGTACCAGCGAGGACAGCGCGATCTGCTCCCGGGCCAGCAGCTCGAGCACCTTCACGAGCGTCGCGGCGGCGTCGAACGCGGGGAGGAAGCCGGGGAGGATGTAGCCGCCGTCGAGGCTGGCGGCGAATCCGACCCCCTCTTCGGATGCGGCGTCCATCAAGGCCGAGGTCGCCAGCTTGGTGTACTGCACCTTGATGCCGTGGCGGGCGGCCACGGCCTCTGCGTGCCTGGTGGTCGCCACCGACAAGGCCACTCGATCGCCCAAGAGATGGTCGGCGACGAGCTCGAGCAGCGCCAGCACGGCTTCGATGTGCGAGAGGACATGGCCCTCGTCGTCGATCAGGGTCAAGTGCTCGCCGTCGGGATCGATCGCCGCACCCACATGGGCGCCCGAAGCCCGAACGAGTCCGGCCACGTTGGCGGCGTGGGCGACGGGGTCGTACTGCAGCACCCCGCTGGTCGACGCGTAGGGATTCACTGCCAGCACGTCGGCGCCGAGCTTCGCGAAGACATTCGGCATCACGAAGGACGTCGATCCGTACCCGTAGTCGACGACGACCTTGGGCCGGCTCTCCCGGATCCGCGCCACGTCGACCGTCGACTCGAGCGCCACCGAATACTGCTCGAGGGCCCTCGGAGGGAACCCGATGTCGCCGATCTCGGCGGGCAGCACCCGGCGAAAGTCCTCGCGGTTGAACAGACGCTCGATCTTGCGTTGCCCGTCCTCGGACAGATCCAGGCCGTTGCTGTCGAAGAAGCGCACGACGACGGACTGCGGGTCGGATTCGACGAGCCTGATCGTGAGCCCAGCAGTTGCACTCGGCTGACGGGCCACGAACCTGGTCACGGGGACCGAGGCGACTTCGAGGTCGAGCACGTTCACGCCGCCAGCGTTCAGCCCTGCCATCATCGCCCGCTTCAGCATGCGGGCCGATCGCGACGAGTCTCGCGACGTGATGACGGTCGTCTCCTTCTTCAGCGAGGTCGCGTGTGCCATCGCCAACCGAGTGGCCAACTCGGGTGTGATGTCCACGTTGGCCAGTCCCGAGACGCCGTGGCGCCCGAACAGCGAGCGGGCGCCCCGCGACTCCCACACGATGGAGGAATTCACGACCGCGCCGGTCTCGACCGTCTTGAACGGGTACACCTTGACGCCGGCACCGAGCACGGCGTTGTCACCGACGAAGCACTCGTCGCCGAGCACGACGCCTTCCTCGCACCGCACGCCGCCCCGCAGGTCGCAGGCGCGCCCCACGACCGTGCCCCGCAGGCGCACGCCCGGGCCGAGGTAGGCATTGTCGTGGACCACCACGCGCTCGAGGTCCGCACCCTCGCGCACGCGGACGTTCCCGCCGAGCACGGTGTACCCGCCGATGCGTGTATCCCGCTCGACCCGGCAGTTCTCCCCGATCACCGCGGGGCCCTCCACGACCGCTTCCGGGTGGATCTCCGCGCCCTCGCCGAGCCACACGCCGTGCTCGAGCCGGAAACCGGGGATGTCGATCTCGACCTGGCCGTCGAGCGCGTCCTTGTGTACGCGCACGTACGCCTCGAGCGTGCCGACATCCTCCCAGTAGCCCTCGGCCACCGCACCGAACAACGGCATGTTGTCGGCGAGCAGCTTCGGGAATACCTCGCTCGAGAAGTCGACGGCTTCACCCGCGGGTATGTAGTCGAAGATCTCGGGTTCGAGGACGAAGATGCCCGTGTTGATGGTGTCGCTGAAGACCTGGCCCCACGTCGGCTTCTCGAGGAACCGCTCGATCGAGCCGTCCTCATGGGTGATGACGATGCCGAACTCGAGTGGGTTCTCGACCGCGACGAGGCCGATGGTGGCGAGCGCGCCTCGGGACTTGTGGAACGACACGATCTTCGAGAGGTCGATGTCGGTCAGCACGTCACCGGAGATCACGAGAAATCCCTCGTCGAGCTCGTCCTTGGCGTTGCGCACCGAGCCGGCGGTGCCGAGTGGCTGCTCCTCGGTGGCGTAAACCATCCGGACGCCGTACTCGGAACCGTCGCCGAAGTAGGTCCGGATGGCGTTGGGCATGAACGCCAGCGTCACGACGATGTCGTCGAACCCGTGCCGCTTCAGCAGCCCGATGATGTGTTCCATCATCGGCAGGTTCGCCAGCGGCATCATCGGCTTCGGCTGGTTGGAGGTGAGTGGTCGCAGCCGGCTGCCTTCGCCTCCGGCCATGATCACTGCCTTCATCGCGTCGAACCTACCCCCGCATCGGTGGCGCGAGCCGTACGGCCCTCCCGCAGCGCCTCACGGGCGATCGGTATGTACAGCAGCGCCGCGTACCAGCTGAAGACCAGGCCGGGGATGCCGAAGACCCACGCCAGGAATCCGCACAACCCGGCGTAGCTGACGGTCGAGTGCGAGCCGAGGAAGAGCGGGAAGGCGAACATGTTGCCGAACGTGCCCGCCTTGCCGTACCAGGTGACATCGATCCGCCGCGCACCCATGCCCGCCAGCACGATGGTCGCGATCGCCACGAGGACTTCTCGGATCAGTACCGCCCACGCGAACCAGACCGGGACGGACCCGTCGATCAGGATGGCGACGATCGCGACGAAGAACAGCAGACGGTCCGCGACGGGGTCGAGGATCTTGCCGAGTTCCGACGTCTGGTGGAAATGGCGTGCGATGTAGCCGTCGAGGAAGTCGGTGGCGCCCAGGAGACCGAGGAGCCACGCTGCTGCCGCCCGGTTCTCCTCGTGGAACAGCAACCACAAGAAGACGGGCAGGCAGAGCAGCCGAACGATGGTGATGACGTTCGGGACGGTCAGGATGCGATTCTCCGTCCCTCGCTTGGATGCGCCCTTGTCGTCGTCGCCCGTCACAGGGCCAGAGCCTACGATCCGGCCCCGATGCCCACGATTTTCACTCGCATCATCGAAGGCGAACTGCCGGGCCGGTTCGTGCACCGCGACGACACGTGTGTGGCGTTCTTGTCGATTGCTCCGATTCGGCCCGGCCACACGCTCGTGGTGCCGATCGAGGAGGTCGATCACTGGGTCGACCTCGAGCCCGACGTGGTGGCGCACCTCATGCAGGTGGGGCGCCGCATCGGCCGTGCCCAGATGACTGCCTTCTCGCCCGCTCGGATCGGTGTGATCATCGCCGGGATGGAGGTGCCCCACGCGCACATCCATCTGGTCCCGATCGACCGAGAGGCCGACCTCCACTTCGAGAATGCCGACCAGAACGCCCAGCCGGAGGATCTCGACTCGGCTGCTGACAGTTTGCGAGAGGCGCTCAGCCGCTGAGACGGATGTAGACGCGTACGCCGTCGTGATCCGACACGAGGACGAACTTCCGGACGGCCATACCTGCGCCGAACCGGTGCCATTCCGCCTCGGACCACTGCTCGACCTCGGCCTCGTCGAGGATCACCTTCGAGACGTCCCGCGTCGCGACAGCAGGGTCGGGCCGATCACTCAACGAATAGACGTCTCGCCGCTCGGCCACCAGCGGCAGGATCTCGGGTGACGCCCGCACCGACGCGGTCGCGCCGATCAACTCCACCGCGTCGTGGCGAGCCTGATCCGATGCGTCCTGCCTCCCCCACTTCCACGGCCGTTCGTACGGCGAGTTGACCGCGTCGATGCAGAAGAAGCCGATGGCCGCCACCGACAGAGCGATCAGGACGCGCCGGTCGACCAGGATCTTGTCGATCGAGATTCGGCCCATGCGGTTGAGTGCGAAGGCCGCGGCCACGAATGCGAACACGGTCAGCGTCAGACCGAACTCGTGCGTGCCGTTGCCACGGACATCCACGTCCGCCACCAGGAACAGTGCGGTGAGGCCCATGGCGGGGATCAGGAACCTCGGCGCGAGCACAGGGAGGAACAGCAGAGGCGCTAGCAACCCGACGATGAGGCGGATGTTGTCCTCGTCGAGCAGGTCGCCGAGCACGCGATTGGGATGGATGAGCATGCCGCCGGTGATCGAGAAGGCGTTCGAGCCGTAGGCCCTGAATGCACCCGGCGCGATGAAGCCCGTACTGCCGAATCGTGGCTCGAGCACGAGGACGGCAACGACGGCCCAGGCCAGACCGAACACGACGATGAGGGTGCCGGGGCCACGTTCGCCGAGGACGAACACCAGCACGCCGATGCCGGCGATCACGAGCCCGAGCTCGGCGCTCCAGATCACCGTGGCCAGGCTCCACAGGAAGAAATAGCCCCACTGCTTGCGCAGCGCGGTGTACGTCGCGGCGAGCAACGGCGCGACGGCGACGGCCGTCGGGTGGAAGTCCGCCAGGTTGAGGTTGTTGATGGTCGGTGACACGCCATAGGCGACGATCAGCGCCAGCGCGGCGCCCGCGCGAAGGTCCGCGACGCGTCGGGCGATGCGCCAGAGCGGGACGACCCCGTACGCGAGGCCCGCCGCCTGCAGCGCAAGGAGCGTCGGGATGGTTGGCAGCACCGTGGTGAGCCAGCCGATCGGGTACATGCCGACGGGGAGGTGCTGCGCGAGGAGGTTCGATCCGGTGACCGTGAGATCGGGCGCGTGGCCGTGGGCGATCAGCCAGGCACCTTGCGCGGCAGCCGCCAGGTCGGCGCCGACGTCGAGGCTGCGAACGCGGGCTTCAGCAAGCGTGAAGTACAGGAAGAACAGGACCGTGCCCGCGATCCACGGGAACCACTGGTCCGTCCATTCGTTCTCGAGTCGCGCTCCCCACCGCAGCCACTGGCTCTCGAAACGCCGGCGCCAGCTCGGCGGTGGCCGTGTGCTCAATGTTTGTGATCCGCGGCTTTCGGGTCGGCAGCGTCGATCGGGTCGGCGAGTTCCGCGCCCTTCGAGCGGGCGTTGTTCACCGCGGTGCTCACGGGATGCATCGTGATGAGCGACGCGGGCGCCGGAACGAGGATCTTGCCGAGAGTCTCCAGGTCGTCGTTCTCCGGATCGAGCCACTCGGCCCAGGCACTCGGCGGCAGTATCACCGGCATCCGGTCGTGGATCTCGGCCATCTTCTCGTTGGGTTCGCCGGTGATGATGGTGCAGCTGCGGATGAGCTCGCCCTCGTCCTGCTCTGCCTCTTCGGCCTCGCCTTCGGCCTTCTTCGGCCGCCAGACCTCCCAGAGCCCCGCGAACGCCAGTGGCTCGCCGTCGGCCCGCTGGATGTAGTACGGCTGCTTGGCCTTCTGCCCGGGCACCTTCTTCCACTCGTAGAAGCCGTCGGCCGGAATGATGCAGCGGCGCTTCTTGAACGCGTGCTTGTACGCGTTCTTCTCGGCCACGGTCTCGGCTCGGGCATTGATCATCTTGTTGCCCGTCTTCACGTCCTTCGCCCAGAACGGGATCAGCCCCCAGTGGAACGTGTCGAGCCGGCGGATGCCACCGCTCTCCACGACGACGTAGACGTCGTTGCTCGGTGCGACGTTGTAGCTCGGGTCGAGCGCGGTCTCCGCTACCTGCTCCACGTCGAAGTACTTCGCCAACTCGTCAGGTGGCGAAGACGACACAAACCGCCCACACATCGAAAGGACGCTAGCCGTGCCTCGAGACGAACTCGCTCCCCTACGGGTCGCTCGTACGTCGTGTCGGCTCGTCGCTGGCGCTTCCCTCGCCGACCTTTGCTTGCAGTGTCCGCTACGCCAGGACTCGCTGACGGAAGCCGCGGATGCCGAGGGCCAGGAAGACGGCACAGAACAGCAGGAGCATCGGGTACACGATGTACAGGTGCATGTGCGGTGCATTGGTGACCGCCGCTCGCAAGCCTTCGTTCACATAGATGAGCGGATTGAGCAGCACGAGCGCTTGCAACCAGGGGAACGCGCCGATCCTCACCGGGCTGAGCTTCGTCCACTGGTAGTAGGTGCCCCCGAGGAAGGTGATCGGCAGGACGACGAAACCGAACATCAACCCGAGGTTGCGCGGTTCGAACTTGGTCCCGAGGAACAGGCCGAGCGACGCGAACGCGATGCAGGCGGGCGGCAGGACCGTGAGCAGGATCAACCAGTGAATCGTCAGGTGGGCTTCGACGCCCTTGGCGTGGACGACAGATGCGATCGGGAACACGATCGCGGCGGCGAGCACGCCCTGCGCCGCACCGGCTACCACCTTGGCCGCCGCGACGAGCCACACCGGGCAGGGCGCTTGCACCCGGTCCTCGATCTCGCGGGTGTAGCCGAACTCCTGCGACAGTGTCATGGCCACGGCCTGGATGCCTTGGAACATGATCGAGATGCCGACGACACCAGGAACGAGCACGGTCGCGAATGCCGACTCACCCGCCTTCCCGCCGCCACTGCCGACGCCCTGCCCGATCGTCGGGAACACGTAGAGGAACACGAACACGAGCAGGAACGGCTGAACGAGGGTGCGGGTCACGAACTCGCCGAGGTTCTTGCGCAGCACCGTGATGTCGCGCTGCAAGAGCGCGACGAAAGCCGAGCGACTCGCCTGGACGACGGGACGGACCTCGGCCGTGATGTGCCGCCGTTCCGTGGTGACCTGTTCATCAGTCGTAACCGTCGCCATCAGTCGCGCAGCTCCTTGCCGGTCAGGTTGATGAACACCGTCTCGAGCGTCGGCTCGGTGATCGACAGATCAGCGATCTCGAAGCCACCGCGCTCGGCTGCGTTGATGACCCGAGGCAGCAACCGCGGGCCGCTGCGCACGTGGGCTTCCACGCCGCCTTCGACAGGGCGCAAACGCGTGACACCCTCGAGCTCGCGCTCGAGAAGATTCCCGAGCTCCTCCAAGCTGCCGTCGGTCTTCACCGTCACGATGGTGTCGGCACCCACGCTCTGCTTCAGCGCCTTCGGCGTGTCGAGGGCGAGGATGCAACCGTGATCCATGATCGCGACGCGGTCGCAGAGCTGGTCGGCTTCCTCCATGTAGTGAGTCGTCAGGAGGATCGTCTGACCCTCGTCGTTGAGCTCGGTCAGGATGTCCCACAGCGCGAGCCGGCTCTGCGGATCGAGGCCGGCAGTCGGCTCGTCCATGAACAGCACAGCGGGGCGGTGGAAGATCGACCTCGCGACCATGAGTCGCTGCGCCATGCCACCCGACAGCGCGTACACCGACGCGTTGCCCCATTTCGTGAGGTGGAACTTCTCGAGCAACTCGTCGGCCATGGCGCGGCTCTCGCGGCTCGACATGCCGAAGAGCCGGCCGTGGTAATAGAGGTTCTCCCACACGTTGAGCTGGCGGTCGAGCGTGTTCGTCTGCGACACCACACCCTGGAGCTGCTTCGCCACAGCTGGATGAGCGATGACGTCGATGCCACCGACGTAGGCCTCTCCCGATGTCGGGAGGACACGAGTCGTCAGCATCCCGGCCGTGGTCGTCTTGCCGGCGCCGTTGGGACCGAGAAGCCCGAAGATCTCCCCGGTGTGGACGGTCAGGTTGAGTGCGTCGACGGCTCGGAAGTCGGCACCGGGATACACCTTCGTGAGATCGACCGTACTGATGATGGCGTCGTGCGCCGTCAAGTCGACCGTTTCCGGCTGCGTGGCCGTCACCGAAGTGGAGGGTAGCGGCAGTGCGCGACAGACTGCGGCCCGTCGATGCCCGACCAGGGGGGTCCATGAGCGAAGGGAACACCTCGGTTCCGACCGAGCTGCAACGGTCGAGTCGCGAGCCGGTCGTTTTACAGCGCCAGCTCGAGCAGTGGCTCCGCACGCGCTTGGAGCCTGGTGCGTCCCCTGCGATCACAGCGATCTCGGCGACGTCCGCCACCGGCCTGTCGAGCGACACGATCCTGTTCACCGCCGAGTGGGACGAGGGCTCCGGCCGGTCGGCACGTGATCTCGTGGCGCGCATCGCGCCCGACGCCGTCGACGTCCCCGTGTTTCCCACGTACGACCTCGAGCGTCAGTTCCGCGTCATCGACGACGTCGGCCGCTTGTCCGCGGTCCCGGTGCCCCCGCTGTTCTGGTGTGAGCACGATGCGCGCCACGTCGGCGCGCCGTTCTTCGTGATGGGCCGAGTGGAAGGGGTCGTCCCGCCCGATCTGATGCCGTACACCTTCGGCGACAACTGGCTGCACGGCGCGTCGACGGACGAGCGAGCGCGGCTGCAGTCCGCATCTGTCCGGGTGCTCACCGACCTGCACGGCATCAGCCAGGCCGCGGAGCGGTTCGACTACCTCGCGTTCCCCGAGCGCGTCGGCTCGGCGCTGCGTAGCCACGTCGGCCACACGCGGGCTTGGTACGACTGGGTGGCCGACGAGTCCGGCCCGTCACCGGTGATCGAGCGCGCGTTTGCGTGGCTCGAGGACCACTGGCCGAACGGCGAGGGCGAGACTGTCGTGAGTTGGGGCGATTCGCGGATCGGCAACATCCTCTACCGCGACTTCGAGCCGGCCGCCGTTCTCGACTGGGAGATGGCCGGCCTCGGTCCTCGTGAGCTCGACCTCGCATGGCTCGTGTACAGCCACCGGGTGTTCCAGGACATCGCGGGATCGATGGGATTGCCGGGGTTGCCCGACTTCATGCGAGGTGAGGACGTGTTCTCGGACTACGAGCAACGCAATGGGTACACGCCGCGCGACCTCGACTTCTTCGGCACGTACGCCGCGCTTCAATGGGCGATCGTGTTCGTGCGCACCGCTCGCCGGTCGGTGCACTTCGGCGAACGGGAGATGCCCGAAGACCTCGACGAGGTCATCGTGAATCGTGACGGCCTCGAAGCCATGCTCGCCGGCACCTACTGGACCTGAGGAGACAACACCACCGATGTTCCCTGCACCACTCGACGAGTTTCCGATCCACCAGGCGCCGCTGTCGATGCGATACGTCCCGACCAGCGACCGCAACTTCTACGACCGCTGCTACTTCAACGGGCACGATCGGACCGGCGACATCTTCCTGGTGACCGGGCTCGGCGTCTACCCGAACCTCGGTGTGATCGACGCCTACGCCACCGTGCGCAAGGGCGATCACCAGTGGGCCATCCGCTGCTCGGACGCGCTGGAGGACCGCAGTCTCGAGGCCGCCGTCGGTCCCTACCGCATCGAGGTGCACGAGCCGCTGCAACGATTGCGTCTGGTGTGTGACGGCGAGGAGCACGGCCTGGCCTTCGACCTCACATGGGAAGGCTCGTTCGCCGCGGTGATGGAGCAGCACCACGTCATGCGCACCGGGCCACGAGCGATCCTCGACGCGGCACGCTTCGCGCAAGTCGGCACGTGGGACGGTGTGCTGTCGGTCGGTGGTGAGGACCACGCGGTCAGCCCGGATCGATGGGTCGGCACGCGTGACCGTTCGTGGGGCATCCGCCCTGTCGGCGAGGCGGAGGCGCCGGGTCGCAACGCCGACGAGCCACTCGAGGGCTTCTGGTGGCTGTACGTGCCGCTGCGATTCGACGATTTCGCCGTCGTCCTGATCGCGCAGGAGTTGCCCGACGGCTTTCGCACCCTGAACGACGCCACCCGCGTGGGGCGCGACGGCCGCGTGGAGCAACTCGGCTGGCCGGAGGTCGAGATCCAGTACCGATCCGGCACCCGACATCCCGAGCGGGCCGTGTTGCACCTCGCGCCGCGCGGTGGCAAGCCGTTCGACATCGAAGTCGAGACCCTCGGTTCTGTGGTGCTGCACGTCGGCGCCGGCTACGGCGGCGATCCGGACTGGTCGCACGGTCAGTGGCGAGGACGGAACTTCGTCGAGGGCGCGGTGTACGACCTCAACGATCCCGACATCGTCGCCCGCATCCCGTTCGGAGTCATCGATCACGTCGCGCGCGCGACCTGCGACGGGGCCGAGGGTTGGGGCCTGTTCGAGCACGGCACGATGGGCCGCCACGACCCGTCCGGCTTCGCCGACTGGGGTTCGGTCGCGCCCTAGCTGGCCGCCTCTCAGTCCACGCGGACCGCGGTCGGCGACGCGTCAGACGACTCGTCGGCGTGCGGTACCCTCCCGAGGATCAGAAAGTTCTTGGTGGTGGCGTTGGTCGCGGCGTCGCTGGCGTTCATAGCCGGCGGTGTCGCGTTGTGGCGGACGGTGGATGCTCCGTTGAACTCCAACGCGCCGGAGAACACAGTGCCTGCGGGACCGCCACTGGTGACGGTTCCGAGCGTGATCAACAGGAGCGGGCTGGTCGCGGCGGGCCAGCTCGCCGCGCTCAAGCTGAACGTCACGGTCATCACCGGGCCGTCGGTGACGACGGGTCGAGATCACGTCATCACGCAGGATCCGTTGCCCGGCACGAGAGTCCCGGAGGGATCGTCTGTGCAGCTCAAGCTGAGTAGCGGACCCGTCTGACGTCATGGATGACGGTCGGCCCATCTCGTACATGGCGTTGGCGGTCGGGACGCCCGTGCTGAGCTCCACAGGGACCGAGTTCGGCAAGGTGCACCACGTCCTGCAAGTTCCCGACCTGGACCTGTTCGATGGCATATCCGTCGAGACGCGCGACGGCCTTCGATTCGTCGACCG
>DATAES010000183.1:0-10343 GCA_036257895.1 Acidimicrobiales bacterium | reverse complement strand
GCCCGGACCCGGAACTTGACGTGATTGTTAGAAACGCCGTAGCCTCGCAGCATGGCGCGGCACTGCGATTTTCCCGTGTTCGACGCGGACAACCACCTGTACGAGACGCAGGACGCGTTCACCCGGTACCTACCCGATCGCTACAGGAGCGTCATCGACTACGTCGAGGTGTGGGGCCGGACGAAGATCGTCGTCAAGGGCGCGATCAGCGACTTCATCCCCAACCCGACCTTCGAGGTCGTCGCTCGTCCCGGCGCGCAGGAGGAGTACTTCCGCAAGGGAAATCCGGAGGGCAGGTCGTACCGCGAGATCGTGGGTGATCCGATCAAGTGCCTGCCGGGCTTCCGTGCGCCCGCACCGCGGCTCGCGCTCATGGACGAACTCGGTGTCGACCGGACGCTGATGTTCCCCACCCTGGCCAGCCTGCTGGAGGAGCGCCTTCGCGACGACCCAGAGGCGACGCACGCCGTCATCCACTCACTGAACGAATGGCTCCACGAGGAGTGGACCTTCAACTACCGGGACCGCATCTTCACCACGCCGGTGATCACGTTGCCGATCGTCGACAAGGCGATCGACGAGCTCGAGTGGGCCGTCGAGCGGGGTGCGAAGACGATCCTCATCCGTCCCGCGCCGGTACCAGGCCATCGAGGCGCGAGGTCGCTGGCGTACGAGGAGTTCGATCCGTTCTGGAGGCGGGTGGTGGAGGCCGACATCCTCGTGTCGATGCACGCGTCCGACAGCGGGTACGCGCGCTACCAGGCGGACTGGACGGGACCGTCGGAGATGCTGCCGTTCCGGATGGACGCGTTCCGATTGATGACGGTGAAGGAGCGGCCGATCTTCGACACGATGGCTGCGGTCACGTGCCACGGCTTGCTGAGCCGGTTCCCCGACCTGCGCATCGCGCTCGTCGAGAACGGTGGCGACTGGCTGCCCGGATTCCTCGACCACCTCGAGGATGCCCATCGAAAGATGCCGCAACTGTTCGAGGAAGACCCCGTCGAGGCGTTCAAGCGCAACATCTACATCAGTCCGTTCTTCGAGGACGACCTCGGCCGCCTCATCGACGTGATGGGGACGGGCCACATCCTCTTCGGATCGGACTACCCGCACCCCGAGGGTCTCGCCGAACCGTGCAGCTACCTCGACCACCTGCCACCGAACCTGGCCGAGGACGACCTCGCCAGGATCATGGGCGGGAACCTCGCCGACATCATGCGCGTCGAAACCCCCGCCGCCTGACCCCACCTGCGTTCTGGCGTTCGATCTGGCCCTTCTGGGGCCGCCACGTCCGCCGAAACGCCGGAGCCGGCGACTTCAGGCGACGATGCCGCGGACCTTCAGGTCGACGATGGTGTCCCAATCGATCCCGAGATCGGACAGGATCGCATCGCCGTGCTCGTTCATCTCCGGCGCCCGCTTCGGTTCGGCCGGCTCCTCGTCGAACTGGACCGGCGCCGTCGCGAGCTTGAACGCCGTCCCGTCGGACGTCGCGCAGTCGAGCACGTAGCCGTTGGCGACGGCTTGTGGATCCGCTGCCGCCTCGAGCGTGTCCTGCACCACCGTCCACTGCCCCGAGAAGTCGCTCAGCCGGTCCCGCCACTCGTCCAACGTGCGTTCGGCGAACGATTCGGCCACGAGTTCCTTCCCGACTGCGGCGTTCGTGCTGATGGCCGCGGCGTCGGCGAAGCGCTCGTCGTGCGCGAGTTCGGGACGCCCGATCACCTCGCACGCCTCGGGCCAGTACTTCGCTGCCTGCAAGCAGCACAGCGCCACGAACCGGTCGTCCTTCGTTCGATAGTTCGCCACGAGGGGATTGCCCATGCCTCCGTTCGCACCGCGAGGCGGGGGCCGCCACGGCACACCGTGCTGCAGGGACAGCGCCATCGCGGCGCCCATCGACCAGATGCCCGTGCCGAGCAACGACACGTCGACGGTCGTGGCTTCTCCCGTGCGCTCGCGGTGGAAGAGCGCGCCCATGATCCCGCCCGCGATGGTCATCGCGCCTATCGAGTCACCGAATGCCGGGGCGGGCGGCGGCGGCACGAACTCGTCATCGGGTTGCATGCACCCGAGCGCGATGCCGGCGCGGTTCCAGTAGGCGAGCGAGTCGTACGACCCACGGTCAGCGTCCGGGCCGCGCTCGCCCTGCCCGGTGCCACGCACGTAGATGATGCTCGGGTTGTGGGACCGGATGTCCTCCACGTCGATCTTGAGCTTCGTGCGAACAGACGGCATCTTGTTGGTGAGGAACACATCGCACGACGCCGCCAGCCTGTAGAGGATGTCCAGACCCTCCTCGGAGGCAAGATCGAGGCCGAGGCTCTGCTTGCCGCGATTGGAGTGCTCGAGCAGCACGTGGACGCCGCCGCCGAGCGACACGGTTCCGCTCGACGCAAGGCCGCGCATGGCGTCGCCTCGCTCGGCGTGTTCGATCTTGATCACCTCTGCGCCCCAGTCGGCGAGCAGCGCTGACGCCGCCGGTACGAATGTGTGCTCTGCCACCTCGAGGATGCGGACGCCTTGCATGACTGCGGTCATGGATCCCCCTGAAAGTCGTCGCCAAGTATGACACAAGCGTTAGAAATTGCGTAGGTTCGCGCCGTGCTCACGATCGACGCGCTCGTGGACGCGCTCACGCTCGAGCGGGTGAGCGACGACCGATATCGCGCCGGCAACGTGGAGTCGGGTCATGGCCTGATCTTCGGCGGTCAGTTGCTGGCGCAGTCGGTCGTCGCCGGTCGGCTGACCGAGCCCGGCAAGGATGTGAAGACCATCCACACGATCTTCGCCCGGGGCGGATCGCCGGATGCTCCGCTCGAGATCGTGGTGGACCGCATGCACAGCGGCCGGGCGATGGCAAGTTGCACCGTGACGATGAGCCAGGGCGAGCGGATGTGCGCGCGGTCGCAGGTGCTGCTGAGCGCCGATGAGCCGGACTTCATCCGCCACTGTGACGATGCACCGCCTGTACTCGGACCCGACGGCAGTCGCGCCATGAACGAGGAGTCGCCGGCGTGGCAGGTTCGCGTCGTCGGTGACGCTGACATCACCGATCCCCAGCGAACGGGACCGCCTGATCTCGATGTCTGGACTCGCTTCGTCGGTGCGCCGGACGACGCGGGTGTCAGTCAGGCGCTGCTCGCGTACGCCACCGACGGCTTCCTCATCGGCACGGCGATGCGGCCGCACGAAGGTGTAGGTCAGGCACAAGCGCACGTCACGCTGTCCACGGGTGTGCTCAGCCACACGCTCACGTTCCACGAGCCGTTCTACGCCGGCGACTGGTTGTTGCTGTCGCACCACAGCGCTTACACCGGCCGCGGGCGGGCCTACGGGCGCGCCAACGTGTTCGGCGAGGACGGATCGCTCGTCGCGTCGTTCGTGCAGGACGGCATGATCCGGTCGATGAGCACCGGCAGCAAACTCTGAGGCGCTACTCCTGCGCGGCTGGGGGACGCGCCGCCAGCGTGATCGACGGAATCGTCACTGTCGGGCCACCTCTGAGGACCGCGTCGATCGCCCCGACCAACTGGTCGGCATCGATCAACGATCCGGCCAGAAGTCCCCGCGCCGACCACACGCCGTGCAACTCGACCAGCAGATCGAAGTCCCATGCGTCGGCGAAACCGGTCGCCGATTCGCCCTCGCCGCCACCGCAATCCCCGACGATGCAGCGAGTGAAATTGACGCCGGCATGCTCCGCTCGCCATGCCTCGACGAGTTTGTCGAGCGCGGCCTTGCTGACCGCATAGGCGCCCAGCCCTGGCCATGGCGGCGTCACGGACGCGCTCACCGACGAGAGATACATCGCGGTACCACCCGACGCCGTGAGGTGAGGAAGCGCGGCGGTGGTGATCAGCGCCGCACCGATCACGTTCGTGTCGAACACGCGGCGCCATGTCTGCAAGTCGGTGTCCACGAGCTTGGCCAGGGGGCCGACCGCAGGCGTGTAGACGAGCGCGTCGATGCCGCCGAGCTCGGCCGCCGCCTTGCCGATCGCCGCGTTGCAAGAAGCCGAATCCGTCACGTCGCACTCGACCGCAATGGCGGCGGAGCCCGCTTCCGCGGCGGCGCGCTCGAGGCGGTCGCGCCGGCGGGCGAGCAGCGCGACGCTCGCGCCACGTTGGCCGAGGCCGACTCCGATGCACCGGCCGAGCCCACTCGACGCTCCGACCACGACTGCTCTCACCGGTGTCCCTCCCTTGGTCGCGACATGGACGTTAGATCAGCGGCCCAGAAAGCCGCGTTCGATGATGGACGCGGCGGCGTCTACGCCACGCGACGACGCCGCCCGCACGCCGAATGCGTCCACGAGCGCCAGAAGTACAACTGCATCCGTCTCGGGATCGCCGAACTCGCGCGGCTGGAGGAAGTGCGCCATGCGGCGACGGCCCCAGTCGAGAACGGATGCCGAGTCCGCGAGCAGCGAGTCGTCCTGTAGGGCGGCGTCGACCCAGACCCGGATCATTGCCGCCTCGTTCACCTGTGCCTGGTTGTACGTCCGCAGCCACCGCCGCAATGCAGCGCGTCCGGCCGCGCCGTCGATCGCCGCATCCGGGATCTCGAGAAAGGCGGACGAGACGGTGCGCATGGCCTGTGCCGCGAGGAGATGGGCGAGCTCGTCTCTGTTCTTGAAGTATCGGTAGAACGCGCCATGGGACACACCTGCAGCGTCGACGACGTCGTCGACGCGCGTGCCGTGATAGCCGCGCGTCACGAACACCTCCCGTCCCGCCTCGAGCAACGCAACTCGTGCGGGACCACCCCTCGCCGTCTCCTGCGCGCCATCGACGTCCTCGTCGAACGCGGCCCGCATGACGGGTCCGAAGGGAAGCTTCGGCGGGCGGCGGACGCGCGACCTATGGGCGTTCACCGCTGGGTTCAGCCCGAAGAGGGTCCTGTGCGCGACGTCGGCATACGCGTCGAGGATCACAGGATGCGCAAATGCGTTGGGGGCGGCGGTGTGCAACAGCGAGACGTCGTCGAGGGTGCGACTGAGGCAGGCTCGCAAGAGATCGATCACGTCGTCGAGCTCACGAGGGGCAAGATCAGTCTTCGCCACCCGCGTTCGGAACCCCGACAGATATCGGCGCGCGGTTCGCACGGAGTCGCCGATCAAGGTCGCGTCGCTCTCCGCCGCGGCCGGGAACGCGTTGAAAACCGGTTCGTATCGCTCATAGATCTCGGCATACCGGCCGACCCAGGCCCGCAGCGTCTCCCAGCCCGCGAGGTCGGGGGTCAATGGGTCGAGGAGATCCGTCGACGCATTGAGCTGGCGCGCCACCTGCAGTGCGAGATGACGAAAGACGTCTTCCTTGCTCTCGAAGTACTGGTAGAAGGAGACGCGCGAGCAGCCGGCGAGCTTCGTGATGCTGTCGATGCTGCACTGGTGGTAGCCGGCCTCGCCGAACACGCGCAACGCGGCGTCGAGGATCCGCTGTTGGGTCCGCTGTCCACGGGCGCCGACGCGGGGGTTGTCCGAAAAGGGTGCGCGCCGAAGAACGGCTCCCGGTTCCGGCTCGAGTGCCTCCTCGGGCATCGTGCTATCCGTCAGCGCGCACCTTGTCCTTGACTGCGTTGACTATCGGCGGCGCTTCCTTCCAGTTCGGTATGCCGTCCTCCTCCAACGCGATCGGGTACTTGCTCTCATGGACCTGCGCCCAGTGCGAGTGGTTGAGCTCGTGCAACGTGAAGCACGCGTTGAGGGAGTTGTAGAAGCCCATGTTGTCGACGCTCTGGTTGACCGACTCCTTGATCAGCAGCGCAGTCATCGTGGGTAGTTGGGCGATGCGGCGGGCGAAGTCGATCGTGTGCTCGTGCAGGCTGTCTGCGGGGAACACCTTGCTGATCATCCCGAGCCGGTGGGCCTCGTCTGCGTCGAGGGCATCACCTGTCAGCAGCAGTTCCTTCGCCTTGCGAGGCCCGAATTCCCACGGGTGGCCGAAGTACTCGACGCCACACATGCCGAGTCGCGAACCGACCACGTCCGCGAAACGGGTGTCCACGTCGCACACGATGAGATCGCACGCCCACAACAACATCAGACCCGCGGCGTAGACGTCGCCGTGGGCCTGGCCGATCGTGATCTTGCGCAGGTTGCGCCACCGTCGCGTGTTGTCGAAGAAGTAGTGCCACTCCTGCAGCATCAGCGCCTCCGCGCCCTGCCGCGTGGCGCCGTTGATCGCTCGGGTCGGGTGCTGGTTCGGGCCCGGCGTGTACTCCTCCATCGAAACCTTGGAGCCCATGTCGTGGCCGGCCGAGAACATCGGTCCGACCCCGCCGAGGATCACGACGCGCACTTCGTCGTCGGCTTCGGCCCGCAGCATGGCGTCGTTGAGCTCGACGAGCATCCCGCGGTTCTGCGCGTTCCGCGCTTCCGGGCGGTTCAACATGACCCGCACGATCCGGCCGTCGTCTTCGACGGGCTCGTACAGGACGTACTCGTAATCGGACACGGCAGCTCCTCGGTGCTACGGTCGCGGGTGACACGAATGTTAGTTCAGGTACCGCATCCAGGGGGACGCCATGAACATCGAGGACATGGTGCTGGTGAGCGTGGACGACCACGTCGTCGAGCCACCGCATCTCTTCGAAGGCCGCTTGCCGGCGAAGTACGAGGACCTCGCGCCGCAGTTCATCACCCGTGACGACGGCACGAACGCGTGGGTCTTCGAGGGGCAGCAGGCGACAAACGTCGCGCTCAACGCGGTGGCCGGTCGCCCGCCCGAGGAATACGGCATGGAGCCGACGTCGTTCGCCGAGCTGCGGGCCGGTTGCTACGACATCGACGAGCGGGTCAAGGACATGGACGCGAACGGTGTCCTCGGTTCGTTGTGCTTCCCGTCGTTCCCGCAGTTCTGTGGCCAGTACTTCGCCCGCGCCGAGGACAAGGACCTCGCGTTGGCGATGATCCGCGCCTACAACGACTGGCACATCGAGGACTGGTGCGGCTCGCACCCTGGCCGATTCATCCCGTGCGTGCTTCCGGTGATGTGGGATGCACAGGCGCTGGCCGACGAGGTCCGCCGCACTGCACGCATGGGCGCGCACGCGGTGACGTTCTCGGAGAACCCGTCGAAGCTCGGCTACCCCAGCTTCCACTCCGACAGCTGGGATCCGTTCTGGGCGGCGTGCAGCGACGAGAACTTCGTCGTGTGCCTGCACATCGGCTCGTCGTCGCAACTCGTGATCACCGCGCCTGACGCCCCGATCGACTGCTTGATCACGTTGACGCCGATGAACATCGTGCAAGCGGCAGCGGACCTGGTGTGGTCACCGGTGTTGCGCAAGTTCCCCGCACTCAAGATCGCGCTGTCCGAGGGTGGCATCGGTTGGATCCCGTACTTCCTCGAGCGAATCGACTACAACTACCGCCGCCATCACGCGTGGACCGGCCAGGACTTCGGCGACCGGCGGCCCAGCGAGGTGTTCGACGAGCACATCCTGACGTGCTTCATCGACGACAAGTTCGGCATGGCCAGCCGCGACTTCCTCAACATGGACCACGTGATGTGGGAGTGCGACTACCCGCACTCCGACTCCACGTGGCCGTTCGCGCCGGAGGAGTTGATGCCGCACTTCGACGGTGTCAGCGACGTGGACATCGATCGGGTTACGCATCTCAACGCGATGCGTCACTTCAGCTACGACCCGCTCACTGCGCTCGGGGGCAAGGAGAACTGCACCGTCGGTGCACTTCGGGCGACGGCAGTGGGCCACGACGTGTCGATCCGGTCGACCAACCCCACCAGGGTCGGCCAGCACAAGGCGCTCGCCACCGACCTCAGCGTGCCGAGCGCTCGCTGAGGTCCGACGGCGCCCCGCCGGCCTCCGACTCGGCACGATGTCTGCAGTCGGGGTCGTCGTAGGCAACCCGAAAGCGCGCTCGCGCACCCTCGACGTCGGCGTCGCGGTCGCTCAGGCGTCGGCCGCCGCGGCAGGGGTGGACGATCACGACATGGTCGTCGTGGACCTCGTCGACCTCGGGTCGCAGTTGTTCGACTGGTCGTCGCCTGCGGTCCGCGAGGTCGTCGATGCGGTCAGTGCGTGTTCGCTGCTCGTCGTCGCATCGCCGACGTACAAGGCGTCGTACACCGGGCTGCTGAAGTCCTTCCTGGACTGGTTCAGTACGACCGGCCTGCGCGACGTCGTGACCGTCCCGGTCATGGTCGGCGCCGGTGCCGGCCACGCGCTCGCGGTCGAGGTGCACCTGCGACCAGTCCTCGTCGAGATCGGCGCGACGTTGCCGACCCGGGGCCTGTACGTGCTCGAGTCCGACCTCTCGAAACTCGACGCCGTCATCGCGCAATGGCTCGCCGATGCGGGCCCCGCGCTCCGGCAGGCGTTGCAACTTAGGATCTGGTGATGGCGGCAGACCGTGTCCCTGCACAGTTCCCGACGTTCGATGACGTCGCGGACGAACGCCGGCACCGCAAGCAGCGCCTCGCCGCGGCATTCCGCTTGTTCGGCAAGTTCGGATTCGACGAAGGGGTCGCAGGTCACATCACCGCGCGAGATCCCGAACTGCTCGACCACTTCTGGGTCAACCCGCTCGGGATGAGCTTCAAGCAGATCCGCGTGAAGGATCTCATCCTCGTCAACGCCAGCGGTGAGATCGTCGAGGGCAACTGGCCGTTGAACCGAGCCGCGTTCGCGATCCACTCGCAGATCCACGCCGCGCGACCCGACGTCGTCGCAGCAGCCCACGCGCATTCCCTATACGGCAAGGCATGGTCGTGTCTTCGGCGGCCGCTCGATCCGCTCACGCAAGACGCGTGCGCGTTCTACGGCGACCACGCGGTGTTCGACGACTACACCGGCGTCGTGCTCGACCTCGAAGAGGGCAAGCGCATCGCGCATGCGCTGGGCGAACACAAGGCCGTGATCCTGTCGAACCACGGCCTGCTGACAGTCGGACAGACGTCGGTGGACGAAGCGGCGTGGTGGTTCATCACGATGGAGCGGACGTGCCAGGCGCAGTTGCTCGCCGAGGCGGCGGGCACGCCGGTGCTCATCGATCCCGAACAGGCGGAGAAGACGGCGCCCCAGGTCGGGCAGCCGATGTCGGGTTGGCGCCAGTTCCAGCCGCTCTATGAGTG
Source organism: Acidimicrobiales bacterium (assembly GCA_036257895.1). Lineage (GTDB taxonomy): Bacteria > Actinomycetota > Acidimicrobiia > Acidimicrobiales > JACDCH01 > DATAES01. The sequence continues at coordinate 1,239 of DATAES010000183.1, read as the reverse complement.
GATCGTGTCGCTGCAGCCCGACTTGCTCGAGGGGTGACTGTTCTCGCCTAGCTTGCGGCGATGCGATTCGGACTCGACGTCGCGCAACAGCGGATGCCGTGGGACGAGGTGGTCGACCGTGTTCGGTTCGCCGAGGACCTCGGCTTCGACGGCGCCTGGGGATTCGACCACTTGCAGCCGATGTATGGCGAAGGACCGGGCGAGACGTTCGAAGGCATGACGACGCTCGCTGCCCTCGCCGGCGTGACCTCGCGCATACGTCTCGGCCTGCTCGTCACGGGTGTCACGTACCGCCACCCTTCGCTGTTCGCGACACAGGCGCTCACCGTCGACCATGCCTCACACGGCCGCCTCGAGCTCTCGCTCGGCGCGGCGTGGTTCGACAAGGAGCACATCGAACTCGGCATCCCGTTCCCGTCCACCCGTGAGCGCTTCGATCTGCTCGAGGACGCGCTCGAGATCGTGACACGTCTGTTCACCGGCGACGTCGTGTCGTACGAGGGACGGGTCGTGTCGTTGCAGAACGCGCAGCTCCGGCCGCTGCCTGTCCAGCAGCCGCATCCACCGATCTGGATCGGCGGCAACGGCCCGAAGCGGACGCTTCCGCTCGTGGCGCGGTACGCAGACGTGTGGCACGCGTGGGGCACACCGAACTCGCTGCGCGAGACGAACGAGCGCCTCGACGAGCTCGCACTTGAAGTGGGACGTGACCCGTCGTCGATCATGCGAGCCAACTCGCTGTCGCTCGACGACCTCGAGACTGCGCGCAAGCACGCGGGAAAGTGGCGCGATGCGGGGTACGGCTATCTGATCTGCGGCTGGCCGGACGCAGGTCGCGCGCAGATCGAGCGATTCGCACACGAGGTCATGCCCGAGCTCACTTCGGAGTGAACTCGAGGTGCAATCGGGTGAGGCCGCGGAGTATGTACGTCGGCACGTACTGGTAACGGCGGTCGCCGGCTGGACCATGGGCTGATTCCGAGATGCGGATGTCTCCCATGCGGTCGAGCAGCCGTTCGATGCTCACCCGCGCCTCCATCCGCGCCAGTGAGCCACCCGGACAGCTGTGGACGCCGCGTCCGAACGCGAGCTGCTCGCGTGAGTTGCCGCGATCGACACGGAACGCGGCCGGATCCTCGAAGTGACGCGGGTCGCGGTTGGCGGCGCCGTTGAGCACCATCACCGTCGCGCCCGCGGGAACCTCCGCCTCGCCGATGGTGGCCGGCCGGCGCGCCAGCC
>DATAES010000182.1:0-8414 GCA_036257895.1 Acidimicrobiales bacterium | reverse complement strand
GTCCCGCCCCGGCTGACCTCACTGCTGTCCTCGTGGGGTGCGGACGCAGCCACCGTCGCACCCGTCGCGTCCGACATCGTCGCGCGCTACTCGGAGCCGCATCGCCGCTACCACACGCTCGAACACATCGAAGAGATGCTTACCGTCGCGGTTTCGCTCGATGCGACCGCCGAAGTCCATTGCGCGGTGTGGATGCACGATGTGGTTTACGAACCGACTCGGCCGGGCAGCGAGGCTCAGAGTGCGGCGTACGCCGACGACGTACTCGGGACGCTTGGCGCGCCCGCCGCTTTCCGCGACGAGGTGACGCGATTGATCGAGACCACGGTGCAACACGACCCCGATGAGAGCGATGTCAACGGGCTGATCCTGGCCGACGCCGACCTTGCGATTCTCGGTGCAACCCGCGACCGGTACGAGCGCTACGTGCGCGATGTGCGTACCGAGTACGCCCACATCGACGATGACGCCTGGCGCGCCGGGCGCACGGTCGTAATCGACGGCTTCCTCCACCGACCGGTGCTGTTCCACGCTTGGCAACTGCGCGAGTCTCGTGAAACGCAAGCGCGCGCGAACCTACGCGCTGAGCTCATCACTCTTGCGGCGTCGTAGGCCGGCGGACTGCAGCCGGCGCACGAGCTCTCGGGACGGCGTCGGGTCGGCTCCGAGCACGATGGCTGCGTCGCGGAGTTCAGCAGGGACGTCGTAGTGGTCACGATGGAACGCGCGCGCAGGAAGGCCGAGTCGGGCCGCGAACTCGTGCAGCTCCGCGTACGACGAGTCGCTCACGAGGTGCGCAAACCGTCTCCCCCGAAACGGCCAGATGGCGTCGTCGACCAGGATCACGCGGTGTCGTCGCCTGGGTCGTCGCCGGACGGCAGCGGCACGACACCGTGCCCACGGCGAGCCGCCTCCTCCGCGAGTGAGATCACCTCGCGCAACGGCAGTCCGATTCGCTTTGCGACTCGTGCAGCGTCGTCGTGTTCGACCTTGATTCGTCCGGCCGAAACCTTCACCCGTACCAAGTAGCCCCCCACTTCGACCTCACCTTGGGAACGAGCTGCTGGCCAGCGCTCACCGGTCGTGCCTCGCACCCCGAGCGAGCCCGTCTCACGGGCGAGTACCGAGGAGACCTGTGCCGCAAGAGACGGATCGCAGAGCGCGGACAGGGTGTAGGCAGGTCGTCCCTTCTTCATGACGATCGGCGTGACCCACGCGTCGTGTGCGCCCGCTTCGAGCAGCGCCGTCATGGTGTGGGCGATCGTCTCGCCGGTGGCGTCGTCGACGTTCGTCGCGAGGTGCACGACGGGCTGGCCCGGCACCGTGTCGGCAAGCGCGTCGCCGGTCACGACCTGCACGACGTTCGGACGCCCATCGATTTCCCGGGTTCCTGCACCGAAGCCGACCGCACGCACCTCCATCGGCGGCATCGGCCCCCACTCGGTGACGGTCGCGGCAAGTAGCGCCGCGCCGGTTGGTGTGGTCAGCTCGATGGACAGGTCGACACCGTAGGTGGGTGCGCCGCGCAACAACTCCACGACTGCCGGCGCCGGTACCGGCAGCACACCGTGCGCGGAACGCGTCATCCCCATGCCGTTCGCTACCGGCGACGCTCGCACCTCGTCGACGTCGAGCAGTTCGAGTGCAGCGGCTGTGCCGACGATGTCGATGATGGCGTCGAGCGCGCCGACTTCGTGAAAGTGGACTTGTTCGGGAGGACGCCGGTGGAGCCTGCCTTCCGCCACGGCCAGCGCCTCGAATGTCGCGAGCGCACGTGACCGCACTCGCTCGGGAAGGCGCGCTTCTTCGACCATCGCCGCGATGTGTCCGTAGGTGCGCACGACCGAGGTCTCCTCCGCCTTCACGTCCACCTTCGTGCTGGCGAGTCCGCCGCGGAGCACGGGCGATGCTTCGAGCGTCCATCCCGTGACTGGAATGCGTTCGCACAGGGCGCGGACTTCGTCGAGATCGGCGCCGAGGTCGACGAGTGCACCGAGCGCCATGTCGCCGGCGATGCCAGAGAAGCAGTGAAACCAAGCGATGCCTGTCACTTGAGCAACCGCAGCACCGCGCTCGCTGCTCCGAACCCGTTGTCGATGCCCACCACCGTGATGCCGGCCGCGCACGAGGCGAGCATCGCGAGCAAGGCCGTGATGCCTTCGAGTGCGGCGCCGTAGCCAGCCGACGTGGGGATCGCCACCACCGGAGCAGGTGTGAGGCCACCGACGATGCTGGCGAGTGCGCCTTCCATGCCGGCGGCGACCACGACCGCGTCTGCTGCGAAGAGTTCGTCGGTGACCGCGAGGAGCCGGTGCACCCCAGCGACGCCCACGTCGGCGACCCGGATCGGTTCGACGCCGTGCGCCCACAGCGTGGTGGCGCATTCGTCCGCCACAGGAAGGTCGGCGGTGCCGGCCGTCATCACCAGGACTCGTTCCGGTCGGGGAGCGTTCGGGTGCCACACGAGCGTGGTGCCTCGTTGTTCGCCATCGGGGCTGCGTTCGAGTGCCGCGCTCGCCTGGTCGGGCGCCGCGCGCGTGAGCAGCACCGGAGCGGCCCCACCGTCGAGCAACTCGGCGACGATCGCAGCGCATTGTTCGGGTGTCTTGCCTGGTCCATACACCGCCTCGGGCCGGCCCTGGCGCAACGCTCGGTGATGATCGACCTTGGCGAAGCCGAGGTCCGCATACGGCAGGCGGCGAAGCGCTGCGACGGCGTCGTCCGGTGAAAGCGCGCCGGTGCGCACATCCTCGAGTAAACGCCGGACGGTTGCCTCGTCCACGTCACCTATCCTGCTCCGTCATGCCCGGCGCCGCCGATTCCGCTGCGGCGGACAAGCCGTGAGGGTCGGCTATCTGGGCCCGCCCGGTACGTTCACGGAGCAGGCCCTGCTCACGCAACCGGACCTTGCGGCGGGTGAGCTCGTCGAGCTCGCATCCATCATCGATGTCATCGAGGCCACATCGAGTGGCGAGGTCGACGTCGGCATCGTCCCACTCGAGAACGCCATCGAGGGCGCGGTCAACGTCACCCTCGACACGCTGACGTTCGACGCCGACCTGCTCTTGCAGCGCGAGATCGTGATCGGTGTGCAGATGAACCTGCTCGGCTTGCCCGGAGCCGCGATGGCGGGCATCGAGCGGGTGTACACGATCCCGGTGGCCACGGCACAGTGCCGGTCGTTCCTGCGCAAGGAACTCGCCAACGCCGCGTTGCTGCCCGCGAGCTCGACCGCCGAGGCGGCGCGGCAGATCGTCGAGGACGGAGACGCTTCCTGCGCGGCGATCGGTACCGCGCTTGCTGCGCGGATCTACGGCCTCGACGTCCTCGCCACGGACATCGAAGATCACCCCGAGAACGAGACGCGGTTCGGCGTCGTGGCTCGCGATGCCGTCCCCGCGGCAACTGGCCATGACAAGACGTCGATCGTCGTGTTCCAAAAGGCGGACGAACCAGGAAGCCTGCTCGCCATCCTCCAGGAGTTCGCCGCACGCGCCATCAACTTGACGAACCTGCACTCACGTCCGACCAAGCGGGGGCTCGGTGACTACTGTTTTCTGATCGATCTCGAAGGCCATGTGGCTGACGAACTGGTGGCCGATTGCCTGCGCGACCTCAAGAGCAAGCAGGCGGATGTGAAGTTCCTCGGCTCGTATCCCGCGGCCGGCAAGCACGGCGAGAGTCGGCGGCGTGACGCGGACGCGGCATGGCGTCAGGCCGATGAGTGGGTCCGCGGTCTGCGCAGTCAAGTGCCACCCGGTCGTTAGCTGTCGCTGACGCTGCACCGGCGGATTGGCGGAGAGGGTGGGATTTGAACCCACGGAGGAGCTCAACACCCCTCACCTTCTTAGCAGGAAGGCGCTTTCGACCGGACTCAGCCACCTCTCCTCGTGGACGTTGGAGCGTACCGCGTGTGGGACGATCGACACGGAGCGGTGGCCGAGTGGACGAAGGCGACGGTCTTGAAAACCGTTGGCCCGCAAGGGTCCGGGGGTTCGAATCCCTCCCGCTCCGCTTCCGAGTTTTCGTGCGTCACGAGCGACGCGCAGCGGGCACGGACGACGGCGCCGAACCAACCGCGACCTCGCCGAGGCGGCGCATGTCGTGCGTCAACGCGTCGGTTCGATCGCGATGGCCCGGGATCAAGAGCCCGTACAGCACGAGCAGCACCTTCGGCGCGCCTCGGACCGTGTAGGTCTGCGCGATCCGGGTCCCACCGTCGGCAGGACGAAGGCGGATGCGCCATTCGGTACTGGCGGGATCCAGCCAACTCGGAAGCGTGCGCCACACGAGCTCGTATTGCTGGACGCGGACGATCTCGCAAACGCGTCCCCAGCGGAAGAGGCCGGAGCGGTTGCGGCCGCGGAACCGCGCACCGGGAACGGCCGATGTGGCGCCGTCGAGCCATTCGACCCCGACACACTCGTGGCTCCATTCGCCGACGCGGGTCACGTCGCGTACGACATCCCACAGCACGTCGAGGTCGGCGTCGACGCGCACTACACACCCGCCGCGCTCCTGCACACGGCGACGGGGCGGCGTCGAGGGATCCCAGCACGCCGCCGCCTGTCGGCGGTACGAACGAGCGAACCCGTGGACGAGGAGCAAGCGTGGGCCGGGTGGCACCAGCCCGAGCACTGTTGCTCGATCTTCGGGTGAAGCCCCGTCGATGATCCAATGAGCTTCTCGCGCGAGCTCGACGAATGACTTGGGCTGCAGGTTGTACTCGTAGTCGATGGCTTGCCATTCCGCGTCGGTGACGACCGTTGACACGACCGGCATCATCTCGTCTTCTTCGCGCTGCAGATGGGGGACCAGCTCGTCGGTCAACCGATCGACGGCATCGTGCAACGGCTCGGCTTGCACGATCGTGTCGAGTCCTGCTTGTTCGACTGCGGTCAACGCCGACGCAATGGCCTCGTGATCTGCGTGCATCGCATCGACAAGTTCGGCGGCGGCCGGATCACGATCACGCACCAGGGAATACAACCCGTGGTCCTCCGCGTGGTGGTGCCCCCTGATGAACTGCGTCATCCAGGTGAGATGTGTTGCGACGGCGGTCAGTTGCCGTGGCGACGGCGGCGGATTGGTCGCGAGCACTGTTCGGGCTCGTTGCAAATCACGTCGCATCGCCTGATGCACGATGCGCATCATCCGCGTGTTGGCCGGAGCTTGCGCTTGCATCACCGACGCTGCCTCCCGCGGATCTTGTGCGCGGGTACGACGCGCTCCAACGTCTCGGCCATCCATGACTCGTACTGGTCCGCGCTCCAACCCGAGTTCTCCACCAGGAGGAGATACACCTCGGGGCTGGTCAATGCCCAGACCCCGTCTCGCTCTGCGACGGTCGGCTCGCGCCCCGCAATCAACTTGATTGCTCCGGCTACGTCTTCGCGCTGGCGCTCACGTGTCGCTTGGAGCATGTCGCCGATCTCGCCGTCGCTCGCGGCCGCCTCACGTATGACCTTGGCCAGCGTGACGGTCCGGCCGTAGATCGCCGTCACCAGGCGAGCGGCGGCGGCGGTGCGATCCGCGTGACTGCCGCGACTCATGGCTGCGAACTCGGGACGATCCGCCACCGCGACCGGTTCGGTGTCGCCTACCAACGCGATGTTGATCACCTCCTGCAGCAGCACGCGCTTCGAGGAGAAGTGGCCGTACAGGGTCTCGGTCGCGACACCGGCCGCACTCGCGACGTCGCGCATGCCCGTGCCGGCCCATCCCTTCGTCATGAACAACCGGTCGGCGGCGGCGAGGATGGCGCTGCGGGTCTCCGCTGCTCGTCGCTCCCGCAGCGGCGAGCGGTACGAGCGTCGTGATCGCGCCGCCCGTGTTTCTTCGGCAGTGACCATGCCAGAATGGTAGAACGGTTCTGTATTGACAACAAGGTCGTTCTACCCATTTGTGACCCACTTCACAACATCTGATGTTGCGAACGTGTGACGGAACTTGTCATCCTGTTCGAACACGCCATAGGACCCGCGCTGGGACCCGTGCTGCAGCCGATCACTCGGTAGCGGCGCTTCGGACTCCGAGCCAAGCGGTGAGTCGTCGAGTGACAACTCCCGTAACGGCCTGCAGCTTCCTTCCCCCCAGACGGCGCACCCCTTGTGCCGTCCCTCCCGCATCGCCGTATTGGCGCGCGGGCGGACTCGAGTCCACCAACCAGGAGGAACCAACCAACATGACCAAGCGACTGCGAGCGGCCCTACTCGGGCTCGCCTTCGTCGGGACGCTCGGCCTGGCCGCGTGCGACTCCGGCTCGTCCGGCGCCGTGCCGTTGTCTCCCGCCCAGGATGCGATCAACATCGCCTTCGGCCCGACGTCGCCTCAGGCGACCCGGGTTGCTCATTGCGAGTCCACCCTCGACCCCGCCGCGGTCAGTCGCGGAGGCGGCAACTGGGGCCTCTTCCAGATCAACCGAGTGCATGCCGGACAGTTCGAAGCAGTGACCGGCCAGCCGTGGTCGGCGGTCTTGGACCCGTACGCCAACGCTCGCTATGCCGCGTGGCTCTACAACCAGTCGGGCGGTTGGGGCCCCTGGGGTTGCAGGTGGGCCGCATAGCGACGTGCATTCGCCCCGGTCGAGTTCCTCCCCCGTGACTCGGCCGGGGCGAGTACGCGATAGATGGTGAAGAAGCCGACGAGACCGAGCGCGACGAGCCCGGTCCACCGGAACGCCGGATTGGAGGTGTCAGTCCCGGTGTACAGCGCGTGCAGCGTGGCGGTGACTGCGATCACGTAGCTCGAAAGGTGGATGCCGTACCACACCTTTCGGGGGAGCCGGTGCATCACGAGCGAGCTCACTTCGACGGCAATCACTAGCCAGAAGGCAAGTACGCCCCATGCAACCGCAGTTGTCCGATAGCTCGTGACGAACGGAACGAGCAGGTCGGCAATGCTGAACTGCACGAAGTCGTCGGCGAGAAGCGCAACGAGGTGCAAGCCGACGAAAGCGACGCACAGACCACCGAGGTAGCGGTGCAGGTCGAGCAGCCACGGACGTCGTGGTCTGCGACCGAGCGCGTGTGTGCTCAATGCCATGCCGAAGAGCAGTGACGCGAGCGCGGCGAGCCATGCGACGAAGCCCGAGGCTCGGGCGAGATACCACCACGTCTCGCTGCTCACCAGACGTACGCCTCGAAGTCGTTGAACATCGTTCGCGATCCGTCGTCGTGGACGAACAGCATCGGCAGCATGTCGTCGCTGGGCTTGCCGGCGATCAGCGACGCCTTCGCGTGGACCTCAGCGGTCACGGTCGTACCGGCGATGACGGACACGGAGGTCACATCGGTGGCCGCTGGCTCATGTGTTCGTGGATCGATGATGTGATGACGCCAACGGCCGTCCTCGGACTGCCACCGCCGGCGCGTCGTGCTCGAGGTGGCGAGCGCACCGTCGGCGAGCCCGACAACGAGCATCACGACATCCCCGTCTCCGGGTTCGTCGAGACCGACCGCCCAGGCCGGCGCATCGTCGGGCGCGCTGCCGAAGACGCGCAGATCGCCACCGAGGTTGATGCAGCCTCCGGTCGAGAGACCGGATTCGACGAGCTCTTCCGCGACGAGATCGGCGGCTCGGCCCTTTCCGATGCCGCCGAGGTCGAGCGCGCACCCTTGGGGAAGCATGACCGCGAGCGTGTCGTGGTCGACGACGATGTCGTCGCACGTGAGGTCCGCGCTCGCGCGGACCGACGATGTCGGTCCATGGCCCTGGTCGAAGCTGCGGTCGTAGCCGGCGGCTACGAGAGCCGGAAGAATCGACGGGTCGAAAAGCCCACCCGTCTCGCGCCATGCGTCGATCGCGCTGACGACGAGATCGAAGGTGATCGCGGTGAGCTCGGTCGGCGTTCCACTACCGGCATCGCGGTTGAGGAGCGCGAGCTCGGTGTTCGGAAGGAACCTGCTCCAGCGGTGCTCCAGATCTTCGATGCGCGCTCGCGCCAATTCGAGGAGATGCGCGTCGCCGTCGAGCACGATCACGTGCATGTTCGTTCCCATCGCGCGGAACCGCAGCACCGCCTCCATGGTCAGCTGCCAGCGGACCTGGTCTGTGGTTGTGTCTGCTGCGGCTCAGCCGGGGTGGGAACGGGGGCCGGCGCTCGGCTCCGCCCACGACGAGGGATCGTTCCCTGGGTCGACGGGGTCGCGTCGTCGGTCTGGTTCGAGGTCACACCCGAGCCAGAACTCGTCGATGCGCTGCTCGCCGGTGCGGGCGCCGCGACGGCCAGGTATCCGGTTAGCCCCGCCGCGCCGAGCGCGGTTCCGTACAACACCGCCTTGCGTGCCCGGGCTGCAGGGTGGACCTTGGCCGACGCCACGCCTTTACGGTACGACCGCTCTGCTCAGGCGAAGCGAAGAGGATGCTGAGTGTTTGCCGAGAAACCACCGTCGTCTCGGCCTTGGGCCGGCTCG
>DATAES010000181.1:0-14774 GCA_036257895.1 Acidimicrobiales bacterium | reverse complement strand
GGCCGTGGCCGACGCGGCGGCGGCCGCTCCTCGGCAACAGGCGAGGTTGGTGCACGACGCCCAGCGGTCGAGCGTGGCCGAGTTGCGCCAGGAGTGTCTGCGCATCAAAGCAGCCGCCGACCGGGACCGAGAAGCAACCCGGGAACGGATCCACCGCCACCGCTATCTGCGTTGTTTCACCGACGGCGAAGGCGCACGGAACCTGCACGTGCGCGGTCCCGTGGACCAGGTGGCCCGCATCGAGGCCCGGCTGCAACCGTTCATCGACGACCAGTTCCAGCACGCCCGCGCCGAGGACCGTTACGAGGAACGAGAGGCGTACGCCTTCGACGCGTTGGTCGCCCTGCTCGACACGGTGGGTGAAGACCGGGCGGCGCGCAGCCTGCGCACGTTGATGCTGGTCCGGGTCGACCTCGAAGCCCTCACCCGAGGCGCAGTCGACGGGGACGAGGTGTGTGAGATCCCCGGCGTCGGGCCCATCTCCGCCGCCGCCGCCCGCCAACTCTTGGGCGAAAGCATCCTGAAACTGGTCATCACCCGCGGCGTCGACGTCATCAACGTCACCCACCTGGGACGGGGACCGACCGACGCCCAGAAAGTGGCGGTCCTGTACCGACAGCCGGTGTGCATCGTGGAGGGCTGCAACCGCACCCGACTGGAGTTCGACCACCGCACCCCCTGGGCCCAAACCCATCACACCCGCATCGATGATCTTCAAGGCCCGTGCCACTTCCACCACCAACAGAAAACCGTGCACGGCTGGGAACTGGTCGACGGCACCGGCAAACGACCCATGGTCCCACCCCACGACCCCCGCCACCCCAACCACACCACCAAAAACAAAGCGCCCCCATGAGAGGCGTTAGCTTCCCGGCCGTGGAGAAGCTCTGCTACGGGATCTGGCGGGAAGCAGATCAAGACCTCGAACCGATCGAGCGGGCATTGGTCGACGAGGTCGGTCCGGCGTTGCTCGATACGAATGCGCGCGGCGTGCGTGTGCTCGTCGAGGAACCGAAGGGATCAGTCCTGCGAGTCGGCGCGCAACCGGAGAGCGGCAACCTGCTGTGCGGTTCGGTCTCGATCTGGCTCGAGTCGCTCGACGACCGTGGCGACGCGGAAGCGATCATCAGGGCCACGCCCGCGGCGGAGACGCACGGGTGGCTGGTGACCGAATCCATTCCGCTCGGCTACGGCGAGCACCGGACGTGGCCCGACGGCGAGCGCAGTCCGGGGCTCAGCATCACGACGGTGTTCGACAAGAAGCACGGGCTCCCCGACGAGGACTTCTTCCGCATCTGGCACGGCGAGCACACGCCGCTGAGTTTCGTGATCCATCCGCTGTGGCTCTACGTGCGCAACGCGGTGGTGCGTCCGGTCACCGATCCGGCGACGGCGCCTGCCATCCGCTCGTACGTCTACGAGGCGACACCGTCATTCGACGACATGCTCGACTTCCATCGCTTCTTCGGCTCCGGCGGCGACAACAAGAAGCTCAAGGAGAACATCGACCGGGTCAACAACCACATGGACACGTTCGCCGAGACGTCGACGCTGCAGTGCACGCCGATGGCGGAGTATGTGTTCCGGACGTTCTCGACCTGAGACGCCGCGGCCGGAGGCCGAGTGCCGGGCCGTCAGAACCTCGCGATGACGTCCTCGCCGAAACGGCGGATGCCGTCGATGCGCTGTTGGTCGTCGGACTTGAAGCCCGTGTAGAAGACCCACGGCCAGGTGAGCAGCACGTCGACGCCTGCTTCTTCGAGTCGCTTGTAGCCATCGACGTCCGCGGCGTCGTTCGCAGAGCCGACGACGGTGAACGGTCGGTCCGACGTTCCTGCGTCCTCCCGGTAGCGACGCAACGTCGCGCACGCCTCGGCCAGATCTGCCGTCGACTGGAGGTCGGAGATCCACCCGTCGTTGCGCGCCGCGCGCCGCAGTGCGGCCTCGGACAACCCGCCGACAAAGATCGGGATCGGCGCTGTCGGAGCGGGGCTCATCTCGAGCTTGTCGAAGTCGTAGAACTCGCCGTGGTGCTCGACCCACCCGCCGGACCACAGGGTCCGCAACACCTCGAGCATCTCGTCGCCGCGCTTGCCCCGCCGCGCGAACGGCTGCTCCATCATCTCGAACTCCTCTTCCATCCACCCCATGCCGATGCCGAGCGACACCCGGTTCTCGGACATGACGGCGAGTGTTCCCCACGCCTTCGCGACGGCAAACGGGCTGCGCAACGGCATGACGTACACGTTCGTGAAGAAGTTGAGGCGCTTGGTGACCGCTGCCATCGACGCGATCGCCACCACCGGGTCGGGCCACGGTGTGAACGGCTCCCACCGTCGATCGCCGGTGGTTGTGTATGGATACTTCGAGCGCGTCACCTCCGGGTTGGCGATGTGCTCGGAGCACGCGCATGCCCACCAGCCGCTGTCGTCAGCTGCTTGCGCCATCGGCAGATACGAAGCGGGGTCGACCCATGTCGCTGCGTAGGCGAACCTCACGACAGCGTCGCCCCGTCGACCCGTACGTGCTCGCCGTTCACGTGCGCCGCGTCCTCGGACGCGAGGAATGCGATCGCGGCGGCGACGGTCTCGGGTCCGCGGGGGCGGTCCAGCGCCATCATCCGACGAACGAGCTTCGTGTTGACGCCTTCCGGGAACACGAAGTCCTGCGTGATGGGCGTGTCGATCGAGCCAGGGCACACCGCGTTGCAACGCAGACCCTGTTGCCCGTACTCGACTGCGATCGTGCGCGTGAGCGCGAGCACGCCACCCTTCGATGCGGAGTAGGCCGCGGCCCACGGATGGCCGGCGAGCCCGGAAGTGGACGAGACGTTCACGATGTTGCCGCCGCTGTCGAGCAGGGCGGGGATGGCGGCGCGGCAGCACAAGTAGGTCCCCGTCAGGTTGACGGACAGCACGCGGTCCCAGTCGTCGAGCGACGCCTCATGGGTGATCCCGGTGCGGAGGATGCCGGCGACATTGGCGAGCACGTCGAGCCGCCCGTGGCGCTCGACGACCGCGTCCACGATCGACGGAGCGAAGTCGCGATCGGTCACGTCACCGACCGTCGTCGTCACCTCGTTCAGCCCCGCCGCCTCTTTCGCAGCCAGCTCCGCTGTCCTGGCGAGACCGGCAGCCTCGACATCGACGGCGACGACCGTGGCGCCTTCGGCTGCGAGTCGCACCACCGTTGCCTGCCCGATACCCGATCCGCCGCCGGTGACGACTGCGATCCGCCCATCGAAGCGCTGCACGTGCCGAGACTAGAACGTGTTCTCGTTTGTGGCGAACCGTCGGCTTGTACCGTTCAGGGCTCGTGAGCGATCAACCGCCGCTTCCGCCACCGCAGGGCGCGCCCTATCCGGCGGCGTCGTACCAGTCGTACGGCTCGTACGGCTATCCCGCGCACACTCCGTCGGCATCCGGCGCGCCGCTGTCGCTCAAAGGCCTGTCGGTTGCGCTGACCGTGCTGTTCCCAGTGGCCGCGGTCGCCGCCCTCGTGGGCAGCATCGCCGCGTTCCATCGAGCATCGGTCATGTCCGACCTCACGAATCGTCTTTTTACCAGCGACGTCCAGGACGCCGACGACGCCGTGGGCGCGGGCGCCGGTTTCTTCGCGCTGGTGGCGCTCGCGATCGCGGTCGTGTTCATCATCTGGCAGTTCCGCCATGCGAAGAACGCAGAACGACTCGCCGGCCCGCTGCAACTCGGCCCGGGTTGGGCGATCGGAGGCTGGTTCATCCCGGTCGGCAACTTCGTGCTGCCCGAGCTCCAGCTGTATCGCTCGGCTGCCGCGTCGGATCCCGATGCACCGCCGGGATCCGGCCGGGCGCCGGGGGTCGTCGTCGTTTGGTGGGCGCTCTACGTCGCTGGTTCCGTGCTGGTGGCGGTCGGGCGACTGCTGCATCCGTCCGACGAGGACATCACCATCTTCAACGTCCGCGACAAGGCCGATCAGTTCGCCACCGCAGATCGCATCATGGCGGTTGGCTTGCTGGTCATGATCGCCGCGGCGGTTGCGGGCATGGTGATGGTCCGCCGACTCTCGGACCGTCAAGCCACCGCACTGTCACGGGCACCGGCGCAGCCGTACGCGCCCCAGCCCCCGCCCCCGCCGTACTACCAGGCCCAGGCGCAGCCCTACTACCAACCGCCGCAAGCGCCTCCACCTCCATCGGGGGCACCGCCTCCACCACCTCCGCCCCCGCCACCTCCGCCTCCGCCTCCGCCCGCGCAACCACCGCCGGGGACGTCGACCTTCTAGCTCGCCTTCGGGTCAGGCCCAGGCGATCCGACCGAGCTCGACCGGCGACGTCAACAACGGGTGCGCGGGCACGACGCGCACCGTGAAGCCGTAGCGGCCGGCGTGCTCGCAGGCGAACCGACCGCGGTACCGCCGGTTACCCGCGGCCGCTGCATCCGTGGCCTCCATCGTCACGACGGTCGGCTGCTCGAGCTCGTCGGCCTGCCCGACGAGACCGTGCAGCAGTTGCACCTCGACGTCGATCGCATCCAGGGTGCCCAGCGACACCTCCGCGTCGACGACACGATCGGTACCGAGGCTTGCGACGTCGATGTCGGTCTCGACCGACAGGACTTCGACGCCGTCCCACGCCGCCACGACCCGCGCCTTCCATGCCGCCAGCTCCTGGGCGGGCCGGAAGCCATCGCTCGACAGCCGGTCGGTCTGCGCCGCGGTCGGCTCGTAGAGGTCGTCGACGTAGTCGCGCACCATGCGCGCCGCGATGACCTCCGGACCGAGCGATCGCAACGAGCTCTTGATCCTGCGCACCCAGCGCCGTGGGACGGGACCTTCCCAGCGCTCGTAGAACAAGGGGACGATCTGGCGCTCGAGCAGCTCGAAGAGCGAGTTCGCCTCCACTTCGTCGCGGCGTTCGGGATCGTCGAGTTGCTCTGCCGACGAAACCGCCCAGCCGTTCTCGCCGTTGAACAGCTCGTCCCACCACCCGTCCAGGATCGAGCAGTTGAGCCCGCCGTTCAGCGCAGCCTTCATGCCGGACGTCCCGCACGCCTCTTGCGGGCGGCGGGGATTGTTCAACCAGACATCGGCGCCCTGGTACAGCGCGCGAGCGACCGAGATGTCGTAGTCCTCGAGGAAGACGAAACGGTGGCGGATGCCGAGATCCCCGGCGAACGTCACGATCTCGCGGATCATCTCCTTGCCGGTCTCGTCGGCGGGATGCGCCTTGCCCGCGAACACGAACTGCACGGGACGGTTGCCCGCCAGCAACAGCGACCGGAGCCGGTCGGGTTGTGCCAGCAGCAAGGTAGCCCGCTTGTAGCTCGCGAACCGGCGCGCGAAGCAGATCGTCAGCGCCTTGCTGTCGAGCACTTCGTCGCACCACACGACGTCGGACGGCGACATCCCGCGAGCGAGCTCGGACTCCCGGAGCCGCCGCCGGATGAACGCGACGAGTTGCTCTCGGCCTTGCTCCTTGGCGCGCCACACCTCGTCAGCGCGCGCTTCTTCGATGCGATCCCAGTGTTCCGATCCGGCGGTCGCCCACTCGGGCAAGACGTAACGCGAAAGCAGGTCGTTCATCTCTGCGGACACCCACGTCAACGCGTGAACACCGTTGGTGACCGACGTGATCGGTGTCTCGTCTTCGGGAACGTCTTGCCAGAGGTCGGCGAACATGTCGCGGCTCACGTCGCGATGCAGTTGCGACACGGCGTTCGACCGGCCGGCGAGTCGTAGTCCCATGACGGCCATGTTGAACCGCTCGTCCCGCGTGTCGCCCGGCCGGTGGCCGAGACCCATGAGATCGTCGATCGAGACGCCGCACTCCTTCGCCCACGCGCTGAAGTATTTGTCGACGAGCTCGCGAGGGAAGCGGTCGATGCCGGCCGGCACGGGTGTGTGTGTCGTGAAGATGTTGCCGGCTCGCACTGCTTCGATGGCCTGCGCGTACGTCAGACCATCATCGACGATCGCCTGGCGGATGCGTTCGAGGCCGAGGAACCCGGCGTGACCCTCGTTCGTGTGGAACACCTGCGTCTCGACGCCGACGGCCTGCAGTGCGCGCACCCCGCCGACGCCGAGGAGGATCTCCTGGCGCAGACGGTGTTCGACGTCGCCTCCGTAGAGACGATCGGTGACCTGGCGCAGGTCGTCGGGATTCTCCTCGACGTCGGCGTCGAGGAGATAGAGCGGCACACGACCCACGTCCGCCCGCCACACCGCTGCGCTCAGCGGTAGACCGGCGATGTCGACCTCGACGCGCACGCCGTCGACTGCGGAGAGCGCCATCGCATACGGGTCGAGGTCGGGATAGCGCTCTTGCTGCCAGCCGTCGATGGACAGCTGCTGACGGAAGTATCCGTGGCGATAGAACAGCCCGACCCCTGTGAGCGGTACGCCCAGATCGGACGCAGCCTTGAGATGGTCGCCGGCGAGCACGCCGAGACCGCCCGAGTACTGCGGAAGCGCTTCCGCGATACCGAACTCCGGCGAGAAGTAGGCGACGGAACGAAGCGCAGGCGGACCGTCGATCGCCTGGAACCAGCGCGGCTTCGACATGTAACCCGACAGCTCCGAATGCAGCTCGTCGAGGAAGCGCATGAACCCGGGATCGTTCGCGAGTTGCTCGAGCCGTTCGCGCGATACGAGGCCGAGCAGGCGCACCGGGTCGTGGATGCTGGCGTCCCATTGCTCGGGATCGACCCACCGGAACAAGTCGCGCGTGTGGTCGTCCCATGACCATCGCAGGTTCATCGCGAGCGTTTCGAGCGCGCGCAGCTCCTCGGGGAGGCTGGGCCGAACGGTGAAGCTACGCAGCGCCTTCATCGCCAGCGACGTTAGACCGCGGGCTCCGCGCGTGAGCCGGGTGATCACTACCGTGTTCCGCCATGACGAGCGAGGTCAGAGGCGTGGTGGCGAAGGCAAAGGGGGAGCCGGTTGCGCTGGAGACCGTGTTGGTCCCTGATCCGGGACCGGGCGAGGCACTCGTGCAGGTGCAGGCCTGCGGCGTCTGCCACACGGACCTCCACTATCGCGAAGGGGCGATCAACGACGACTTCCCCTTCCTCCTCGGCCACGAGGCGGCCGGCGTTGTCGAGGCCGTCGGCGACGGTGTCACCGGTGTGGATCCCGGCGACTTCGTGATCCTCAACTGGCGGGCCGTGTGCGGTGAGTGCCGTGCGTGCCGACGGGGCCGCCCTTGGTACTGCTTCGCGACGCACAACGCCGCGCAGAAGATGACGCTGGCCGACGGCACGCCCCTGTCACCTGCGCTCGGCATCGGCGCGTTCGCGGACAAGACGTTGGTGGCCGCAGGGCAGTGCACCAAGGTTGATGCGTCAGCGTCGCCGACCGCCGCGGGACTGCTCGGCTGCGGCGTGATGGCCGGTCTCGGCGCCGCGATCTTCACCGGCGAAGTCGGTCAGGGCGACTCGGTCGCCGTATTCGGCTGTGGGGGTGTCGGCTGCGCCGCCATCGCCGGTGCCCGCCTCGCCGGTGCAGCGACGATCATCGGCGTCGATCTCGATCCCCGCAAGCTCGAGGTCGCCAAACAGTTCGGAGCCACCGACACCATCGACGCGAGCACGACGGATCCGGTCGAGGCCATCCGAGCACTCACAGACGGCAACGGCGCGGATGTCTGCGTCGAAGCCGTCGGTAATCCGAAGGTCTTCGAGCAGGCGTTCTACGCACGTGACCTCGCAGGGACGGTCGTGCAGGTCGGCGTGCCTGACCCGCAGATGCGCCTCGACCTCCCCATGATCGACTTCTTCGGTCGCGGTGGACGGCTCAAGCCGAGCTGGTACGGCGACTGCCTGCCGAGCCGCGACTTCCCGATGCTGATCGACCTCTACCTCCAAGGACGTCTCGACCTCGACCGTTTCGTGTCCGAGACCATCGGCATCGATCAGGTGGAGGACGCCTTCCACCGCATGGAACGCGGCGAAGTCCTGCGCTCCGTGGTGGTGCTGTGAACCCTGCGACCGAAGAAGCGGTAGTCCTCAGCTCGTGTTAGCCCGACTGACGATCGAGGATGTGCGTCCGAGCACGCCTGCGGGCATGCCCGCCAAGGCGGTGGTGGGCGAACGGGTGCCCGTGAGCGCAACGGTGTTTCGCGACGGGCACGACATCCTCGCGGCGCGCGTGCGGTGGCGAGCCGCCGGAGCAAAGACGTGGCACACCGCGCCGCTCCGACTGGTGGAGCCGGGTCTCGACCAGTGGGCGGGCGAGCTGGTCGTGGACGAGATCGGGCACCACGAGCTGCAGATCGAGGCGTGGACGGATCGCTTCGCGACGTGGCGGCACGATGCCGAGATCAAGGCCTCGGTCGGCGACCCTGACCTCGAGACGGTGCTCGAGGAGGGAGCGCGATTGCTCGACCGGCTTGCGAAGCGGGTCGACAAGCCGTCGAGGTCGCCCGTCACGGCTGCGGCGAAGGGGTTGCGCGACGCCTCGCTGTCGGTCGACGAACGGCTCACCGCCGGCCTCGACGAGCACGTCGCCAGCCTCGTGTCGTCGGTCCCCGACCCGATCGACCTGACGCGCACCAAGCCGGCGCCATTGTGGGTCGATCGTCCCCGTGGTCGTTTCGGCGCGTGGTACGAGATGTTTCCCCGCAGCGAAGGTGGTCTCGACGCGGCATCCAAGCGGCTGCCCGACATTGCCGCGATGGGCTTCGACGTCGTGTACCTGCCTCCGGTCCATCCGATCGGTCACACCTTCCGCAAAGGGCGCGACAACACGACTGGCGCCGGTCCCGACGATCCTGGCAGTCCGTGGGCGATCGGCAGCGAGGAGGGTGGCCATCTCGCCGTGCAGGCCGAGCTCGGAACCATCGACGACTTCGACGCGTTTGTCGACAGGGCGCACGCAAACGGCCTCGAGGTGGCGCTCGACTACGCGCTGCAGTGCTCGCCCGACCATCCCTGGGTCCGCGACCATCCCGAGTGGTTCTACCGAAGGGCAGACGGCTCGATCGCGTACGCAGAGAATCCGCCGAAGAAGTACCAGGACATCTACCCGATCAACTTCTGGCCCCAGAACGACCAGGATCGCAAAGCGCTGTGGGAAGCGTGCAAGGAGATCTTCGACTTCTGGATCGCCCACGGCGTCCTCATCTTCCGCGTCGACAATCCGCACACCAAGCCATTCGCGTTCTGGGACTGGATGATCAACGCAGTGCGAGACGAGCATCCGGACGTGGTCTTGCTCGCCGAAGCGTTCACCCGCCCGCGAGTCATGTCGAAGCTCGCAGAGCTCGGGTTCACGCAGAGCTACACCTACTTCGCATGGCGGGTGGGCAAGTGGGAGCTCGAGGCCTACTTGAACGAGCTCGCCCATGGTCCGATTGCCGACTGGTTCCGGCCGAACTTCTGGCCGAACACGCCTGACATCCTGTCGGGCCCGTTGCGCAACGGGCCGCCGTCCGCGTTCCGGCTGCGGCTGCTCCTCGCGGCCACGATGAGTCCGAGCTACGGCATCTACTCGGGCTACGAGTTGTGTGAGAACGAGCCGGCGTCCGATGCCAACGAGGAGTACCTGCACTCCGAGAAGTACGAGATCAAGGCGCGCGACTGGGACCGCGAGGACTCGCTGGCGCCGTTCGTGACATTGGTCAACGACATTCGTCATCGGCACGACGCGCTGGCCGAGTTGCGCACGCTCGTCTTCCATCACACCGACAGCGACGACCTGATCGCGTACTCGAAGCGCTCGGGCGACGGCGGCGATGTCATCCTGTGTGTGGTGAATCTCGACCCGCACGGCTGGCACGAAGCGACACTGTTCCTCGACCTGGCCGCGCTCGGGATCGAACCGGGATCGTCCGTCGACGTCTACGACGAGATGACGGGCGCGTCGTACACGTGGACCGGCGATCAGCAGTACATCCGGCTCGACCCCAGCACCGTCCCCGGTCACGTCTTCGATGTCCGGCCGCACTGATGGCCGGGCCGATCGACTGGGGTGACAGTCGCTGGTACCAGCGGGCGGTGTTCTACGAGGTGTCGGTGCGCGGCTTCGCCGACTCGAACAGCGACGGCACCGGAGACCTTCGCGGCCTGACCGACCGGCTCGACTACGTCGAGTGGCTCGGAGTCGACTGCCTCTGGCTGCTTCCCTTCTACCAATCACCGTTGCGCGACGGCGGTTACGACATCAGCGACTTCCTCGCGGTGCTCCCCGCCTACGGCGACGTGAAGGACGCTGCTCAACTCATCGAAGAGTCGCACCGCCGCGGCATCAGAGTCATCGCGGACCTCGTGGTGAACCACACGAGCGACCAGCATCCATGGTTCCAGGAGAGCCGACAATCACGCGACAACCCGAAGGCGGACTGGTACGTGTGGAGCGAGGACGACCAGCAGTGGTCGGATGCGCGCATCATCTTCGTCGACACCGAGCCGTCGAACTGGACCTATGAGCCGCTGCGCGAGCAGTACTACTGGCATCGCTTCTTCCACCATCAGCCGGATCTGAACTACGACAATCCCGAGGTTCAGCAGGCGATGCTCGACGTCGTCCGCTTCTGGCTCGATCTCGGGCTCGACGGCTACCGGCTCGACGCGGTGCCCTATCTGTTCGAGCGGGATGGCACCAACGGGGAGAACCTGCCGGAGACGCACGAGTATCTGAAGCGCATCCGCCAGACCGTCGACGTCGAGTTTCCCGGGCGTGTGTTGCTCGCTGAGGCGAACCAATGGCCGGCCGATGTCGTGCAGTACTTCGGGGAAGGAAGTGAGTGCCACATGTGCTTCCACTTCCCGCTCATGCCCCGCATGTTCATGGCCATTCGCCGTTCGCAGCGTTATCCGATCACCGAGATCCTGGCGCAGACACCGGAAATTCCCGACGGCTGCCAATGGGGCATCTTCTTGCGCAACCACGACGAGTTGACGCTCGAGATGGTGACTGACGAAGAGCGCGACTACATGTACGCCGAATACGCGACCGACCCGCTGATGCGCCGCAACATGGGGATCTCGCGCCGACTGTTCCCGTTGCTCGAGAACGACCGCCGCATCGCCGAACTGTTCCATGCGTTGCTGTTCTCGATGCCTGGCAGTCCCGTCCTGTACTACGGCGACGAGATCGGGATGGGTGACAACCTCTACCTGGGTGACCGCGACGGCGTACGGACGCCGATGCAATGGACTCCGGATCGCAACGCGGGCTTCAGTCGCGCTGACTTCGCGCAGCTGTATCTGCCGCCCCTCATGGATCCCGTGTACGGCTATCAGGCTGTCAACGTGGAGGGCGAGACGCGTAACCCGTCGTCGTTCCTGCACTGGCTGCGCCGGATGATCGAGGTCCGCCGGGAGCACCCGGTGTTGGGCATAGGCACGTTCGACGTCCTCTCGGCCGAGAACCCTTCGGTGCTGGCTTACCTGCGACGGCTCGTCATGCAGGACGGACACGAATCGATCGTCTTGTGCGTGAACAACGTCAGTCGGTTCGCGCAGCCGGTGGAGCTCATGCTGGCCGACCTCGCGGGCAAAGCGCCGGTCGAGATGATCGGTCGCGTCCCGTTCCCGCCGATCGGTGAGCTGCCGTACTTCGTCACGCTCCCGCCGTACGGCTTCTACTGGTTCACGCTCCACGACGAGGGGTAGGACAGAGAACAGGTCGATGATCAGCCCCGACGACATCGTCTCGCTCTTGCCCGACTTCCTGCCTCGCCAGCGGTGGTACGGCGCGGCCGATCTCGAGCTGGAATCGGTCGAGCTCGCCGCGTTCGAAGTTCTTCGCCCTGAGTGGCCGGTGCTCGCGTGGTTACTCGTGGATGCCACCTTCGACGACGCTTCGACCGCCAGGTTCCAGTTGCCGGTCGGACTGCGTCCGCTCGAGCAGACGGAACGGTTCCTCGAAGGGAAGGGTCGATCGTTCCTCGGCGACATCGACACGGACAACGGACCCGCGCTCGTGTACGACGCGCTCGTCGACCCCGACCTTGCCCATACTCTGCTGCACCACATCGCGCCCGACGAACAGGTCTCACGCGTGCGTGCGCTCAACGTCGAGCAGTCGAACACGTCTGTCGTCTACGACGAACGTCTCATCATGAAGCTGTTCCGCCGCGTGGCCGAGGGGCCGAATCCCGACGTCGAGATGACCGAAGCCCTGGCCGAGCAAGGGTTCGAGCACATCAGCGCGCCGGTCGCCGCATGGCGTCGCGAGGACAGCGACCTCGCTGTGGTCCGCGAGTTCCTCGACGGTGGCACGGTTGGTTGGCAGCTCGCGCTCACCTCGCTGCGCGACGTCTACGACAGCCGCGAGGATCCCGCGGAGGCGGGGGGCAACTTCGGCCCCGAGGCCGGTCGTCTCGGCGGCATCACCGCGCAGATGCATCTCGCCCTCGCGAACGCGTTCGGTACCGATGAGGGTGATCCCGAGTCGTGGGCAGTCACGATGCGCGAGAACCTCGCGCGATCGCGAGCCCGCGCATTGGACGCGAGAGCCATCAACACGGCGTACGGAGAGTTGCGCAAGGTAAAGGATGCGGGCCGGTCGATGCGCATCCACGGCGACTTTCATCTCGGCCAGACGATGCGCACGGACAACGGGTGGTACATCCTCGACTTCGAAGGTGAGCCGGCGATCCCGCTGGCCGAGCGCCGAGCGCCGTCCTCGCCGCTTCGTGACGTGGCCGGGATGTTGCGGTCCTTCCACTACGCAGCCGAGGTCGCGCTCGTCGAGCGGGGTCCGGCTGCAGAAGAAGACGAGCTGCGCACCCTCGGCCGGCGATGGGAGCAGCACGTCGCGGAGGCGTTCTGCCTCGAGTACTTCGGGACGCCCGGCATCGACGATCTCGTACCGTCAGTCGATGAGGACCGGCGTCGAGTTCTGGAGGCGTTCGTGCTGTCGAAGGCGGTGTACGAGGTGGGCTACGAGCTCGCGCACCGGCCGGACTGGGCCCACATCCCGCTCGAAGCAATCAACCGGCTCACGTCGTGACTCGCCGCCTGCTCGCTGCGGAGGTCGTCGCCATCGTCAACGGCGAGCACGAGAACCCGCACGCGTTCCTCGGCCATCACGGGGCCATCGTGCGGGTCTGGCGACCCGGTGCCTCGGCCGTGGTCGTGGGCCGATTCAATGCCGAAGTCATCCACCCGGCCGGGTTGTTCGAGGCTCGAGTCGGTGATGAGGTGGGTGCGTACAAGATCGACGTCCGTTATCCCGACGGCACGACGAACAAGATCGACGACCCGTACCGGTTCTGGCCGACCCTGGGCGATCTCGATCTGCACCTCATCGGCGAGGGCCGTCACGAGAAGTTGTGGGACGTCCTCGGCGCGCACCATCGCGTGCACGAAGGCACCGCCGGCACCGCGTTCGCGGTGTGGGCACCGTCGGCACGGGCGGTGCGCGTCGTCGGCGACTTCAACCTTTGGGATGGTCGGGTCCACCCGATGCGCGCGCTCGGTTCGTCTGGCGTGTGGGAGTTGTTCGTGCCCGCCGTCGCGTCCGGCGGCAAGTACAAGTTCGAGGTCGTCGGCGCGGACGGGCGGCTGCGGCTGAAGGCCGACCCGATGGCGCGTGGGACCGAGGTGCCACCCGGCACCGCGTCGGTGGTCGTCGCGGACGGCACCTACGAGTGGAACGACCGGGAGTGGCTCGACCGACGCGCCGCGACAGATCCGGTCAACCGGCGGATCTCCACGTACGAGGTGCATCTCGGCTCGTGGCGGCGGGTGCCGGAAGAAGGCGACCGCTCGCTGACCTACGTCGAGCTCGCCGAACAGCTTCCCGACTACGTCGCGGATCTGGGCTTCACGCATGTCGAACTCATGCCGGTCGCCGAGCACCCGTTCGGCGGCTCGTGGGGCTACCAGGTGACGTCGTACTACGCGCCGACCGCCCGCTACGGATCGCCGGACGAGTTCCGCGCCCTCGTCGACGCGCTGCACGCCAAGGACATCGGCGTGATCGTCGACTGGGTTCCGGCGCACTTCCCGAAGGACGACTGGGCGCTGGCGCGGTTCGACGGCACGGCGCTGTACGAGCACGCCGACCCTCGGCAGGGCGAGCATCCCGATTGGGGCACGCTCGTGTTCAACTTCGGCCGCCACGAAGTCCGCAACTTCCTGCTGGCCAGCGCGCTCTACTGGATCGAGGAATTCCACATCGACGGGCTGCGGGTCGACGCGGTCGCGTCAATGCTCTACCTGGACTACTCACGCAAGGAAGGCGAGTGGGTGCCGAACGAGTTCGGCGGCCGTGAGAACCTCGAGGCGATCCACTTCCTGCAAGAGGTCAACACGGTGCTCTTCGGCCGTTGCCCGGGCGTCGACATGGTGGCCGAGGAGTCGACTGCGTTCCCGGCTGTGTCTCGCCCGGTCCACCTGGGCGGTCTCGGCTTCGGGCACAAGTGGAACATGGGTTGGATGCACGACACGCTGGCGTACTTCGCGCACGATCCAGTGCACCGCCGCTACCACCACCACGATCTGACCTTCGGGATGATGTACGCGTTCACCGAGAACTTCGTGCTTCCTCTCAGCCACGACGAGGTCGTGCACGGCAAGGGCTCGTTGTTGAACAAGATGCCGGGCGACAAGTGGCAGCAGTTCGCCAACCTGCGTTCGTTGTACGGGTGGATGTGGGCGCATCCGGGCAAGCAACTGGTGTTCATGGGCGGCGAGGTCGCGCAGGAGCGTGAATGGTCGGAGGAGCGCAGCGTCGACTGGCACCTCCTCAACGACGACTTGCACCGTGGCGTCCAGACGTTGCTGCAGGCCCTGAACCGCGTCGAAGCCGATGAGCCCGCGTTGTGGGCCGCGGATTTCACCCCTGAC
>DATAES010000180.1:0-19929 GCA_036257895.1 Acidimicrobiales bacterium | reverse complement strand
TGATGATGGGTGCCGTCTTGGTGCTGTCGATCGTGCTGCTCATCGTCGTGAGCGATCCCCTCGGCCGATTCGTCTTCGGCTTCGTCGCAATCGTCTGCCTCGTGCAGCTCTGGCGGCTCGGACGGCTCATGCGCCGCGCCCAGTAGCCACCGGCTCGGCGAGGAGCAACGCCCGGGCGTTGGACTACACAGGCGGTAGTGAAACGCCCGGGCGTCGTCGTGGATGAGCGCAGGCCCGAGACTTCACCCGATCTAGCCTCGGACCATGCCGCTCAAGCCAGGTGACAAGGCCCCCGCGTTCAACCTCGTCGACCAGCACGGAGACAAGATCAGGCTCTCGAGCTTCAAGGGACCCAAGGTGCTCGTGTACTTCTACCCGAAGGCCGACACGCCCGGATGTACGCAACAGGCGTGCGGCCTGCGCGACATCCTGCCGAAGATCGGCGACACGTCAGTGGTGGGGATCAGCCCGGACAAGCCCACGAAGCAGCTGAAGTTCGACGAGAAGTACACCCTCGGCTTCCCGTTGCTGGCCGACGAGGACCACGCGGCGGCCGAGGCCTACGACGTGTGGCAGGAGAAGTCGATGTACGGACGCAAGTACATGGGCATCCTGCGGTCAGCGTTCCTCGTCGACGAGAAGGGCAAGATCGAGCACGCCTGGTACAAGATCAGCCCGAAGGACACGGCGACCAACCTGCTCAAGTCGCTGGCCGCTTGATCTCACACATCTCCGTGCCCGGTCGTTGTACGTGACATGGGGCTGCCGGCATTCCAGACGGTCATCGACGAGCACGGTCCCGCATTGCACCGGTACCTGGTCGGGACCGTCGGCGTCCACGACGCCAACGACTGCTTCCAGGAAACGATGATCGCTGCGTTACGCGCGTTTCCGTCGCTGCGTCACGGCGACAACATCGGCGGCTGGTTGTTCACCATCGCGCATCGCAAGGTGATCGACGCCGCTCGGGCGAGGGATCGACGGCCGGTACCGGTGGGCGCGCTCGCCGACGGCAGCGGTGGCGGGCGCGAACTGCCCGACGTGTCCGATGACGGCTTGTGGGCTCGCGTCAGCGCGCTTCCCACCAAACAACGCAGCGCGGTGCTCCTTCGCTTCGTCGCCGATCGGCCCTACGCCGACATCGCCGACGCGTTGGCGTGCTCCGAGGCAGCGGCTCGGCAGAACGTGCGAGCCGGACTGCGACGACTTCGAGAGGAACTGGCATGAACAAGGTCGAGACACAGTTGCGAGACGGCCCGCCGAGCGAGGCCGGCTCACTGGATGCAGCACTCGCCGCGTTCCGTCACCGCGCCGACAGCGAAGGACTCGTCGAGGTGGCCTGGACCGAGGTGGACACACCGGTTGGGGCGATGCTGCTGGCGACGACGGACCGAGGTCTCGTGCGGGTCGCGCTGTCCCGAGCGGAGGAGGACGTCTTCCTCGAGGATCTGGCCGACAACATCTCGCCGAGGGTGGTCGAGCACGCGAACAGGCTCGACCCGGTCCGCCGCCAGTTCGACGAGTACTTCGAGGGCAAGCGCACAGCGTTCGACGTGGATGTGGACTGGCGACTGTCGCACGGCTTCCGTCGCGACGTGCTCGAGATCCTGCACGACCAGGTCCCGTTCGGGCACGTGGTCAGCTACAAAGAACTGGCCGAGCGTGCCGGCCACCCCCGAGCCAGCCGTGCCGTCGGGACGGCCATGGCGACCAATCCCGTACCGATCGTCGTCCCGTGTCACCGAGTCCTGCGCACCGGTGGCGCCCTCGGCGGCTACGGCGGCGGTCTCGACATGAAGCTGCACCTCCTCCGCCTGGAGGGTGCTCTCCTCAGCTGAGCCGCCACGCCGCGACATGAATGTTGGTGCGCCGTGGCCCCTATAGGGGCCACGGCGACCCGGAGTTCGGCGGGGGGGTCAGGCGGGGGCGAGGACGAGGCAGCCGTTGTGGCCGCCGAAGCCGAAGCTGTTCGACAGGCTCGGGCCCGGCGTCCACGGCCGAGGTTCGTGCATCACGAGGTCGATCGGTGGTAACGCTGGATCGACGGCCTTGGTGCCGTCGGTCGGCGGGATCAGTCCGTGCTGCATCGACAGCACGATCGCCGCTGCTTCGAGCGCCCCTGCCGCGCCGAGCGGGTGACCAGTGACGCCCTTGGTGGATGAGACCGCCGGCCCCGGCGTCGCGAACAGCGTTGCGATGGCCTCGGCCTCGGCGGCGTCGTTCAGCGGTGTCGACGTGCCGTGCGCATTGATGTGCACGACATCGGAAGCGTCGATCCCGGCGTCTTCGAGCGCGAGCCGCATGCATGTGATCGCGCCTGCGCCACCGGGCGAAGGTGCGGTGATGTGATGGGCGTCGGCGTTCGAAGCTGATCCCAGGACCTCGGCAAGGATCGTCGCGCCTCGCGCCTCGGCTGCCGACCATTCCTCGAGGATGAGGACGGCGGCACCTTCGCTCATGATGAACCCGTCGCGCTCGGCATCGAAGGGCCGCGACACCCCGGTCGTCGACAGAGCGGTCATGTTGGCGAAGCCGGCGAGCGAGGTGATGGTCATTGACGCCTCGGCGCCACCGGTCATCATCGCGTCGCACCGGCCGGTGGCGATCAGCCGCGCCGCGTTGCCTATTGCGTGCGTGCTCGCCGCGCACGCAGTCGCGATCGTCTCGCACGGCCCGCGGTAGCCGTACTTCATCGACAGTGCAGCAGAGGATGAGTTCGCCATCATCATCGGAACCAGGAACGGCGAGACGCGGCGTTCGCCCTTCTCGACGCGGACGATGACCTGAGCCTCGAGCGTCTCCAGACCACCGACGCCCGTTCCGAACAACACGCCGGCGCGATCCGGATCCACCTCGAACTGTCCGGCCTGTGCCATCGCTTCTTGGGCAGCGGCGAGCGCCAAGTGCACGACTCGGTCGGTGCGCTTGATCTCCTTGGGGTTCTCGAAGACGGTGGACGGGTCGAAGCCGTTGATGCGTCGCTCGTCAGTGGGTTGCGGGGCGAGCAGGCCGGACCAGAAGTCATCGCGCCCGATCCCGCAGGCGGCGAGCACACCGACGCCGGTGACTGCGACGCGGCGTGATTGCATCACTGCTTCGACTTGATCAGCTCGAACGCCTGGCCGACCGTCGCGATCCCCTCCAGCTCGTCCTCGTCGACCGTGACGTCGAATTCCTCTTCGAGGTCCATCACCAGTTGGACCAGGTCGAGGCTGTCGGCGTCGAGATCGTCGGCGAAGTTGGCGGTCATGGTGATCTCGTCAACGGGCTTGCTCAGGCTGTCGGCCGCCGTCTTGCGGAACCGCTCGAACAGCTCGTCGCTCATTGTCTGGCTCTCCTTGTGGTGTGCGAAGACCGTAGTTGTCAATGCCCCATGCCGAGCCCGCCGTCGACGGGCAGCACCGCGCCTGTGACGAACGCGGCGTCGGAGGATGCAAGAAAGCGCACGGCCGCTGCGACCTCGTGCGGCGTGCCGAATCGGCCGGCGGGCACGGCGCCGAGTGCCTGTTCGCGCCACGCATCGTCGAGCGATGTTGTCATCTCGGTGTCGATCGGTCCCGGAGCGACGATGTTCGCGGTGATCCCACGGCTCGCGTACTCCCGGGCGACGGAGCGGGCGAAGCCGACGAGTCCGGCCTTGGCTGCCGCATAGTTGGCCTGCCCGGGCGTCCCGATGTGACCGGCGACCGAGGAAACGAACACGAGTCGGCCCCAGCGGGCCTTCATCATCGAAGGGATGGCGCGGCGCGCGACGTTGAACGCACCTGTGAGGCTCGTGTCGATCACCTCGCGCCACTCTTCGTCCTTCATGCGAACGAGCAACGTGTCGCGCGCGACGCCCGCGTTGGAGATCACCACCGCGGCGCGCCCCAACTCCGCCTCGACCTTGCTGAACGCTTCGTCGACGGCCACCGCGTCCGAGACGTCACACGAGAAGCACGGGAACTCGTCCGTCGTGGACGAGCGCGCCAACACCGCGACGCGATCACCGTCCGCCGCGAACGCGCGCGCGCACGCGAGTCCGATGCCGCGTGTGCCGCCAGTGACGACCACCACCCGAGACTCGCTCACCGTCGCACCGCCAGACCGAGCATCAGGACGGATCCCACCTGAGGATGGCTGACGCCCACGTCATCCCGGCGCCGAAGCCGACGAACATGATCAGGTCGCCGGGGGAGAGGCGACCTTGGTCGATCGCGTCGACGAGCGCGAGAGGGATCGACGCAGACGACGTGTTGCCCGTGTAGTCGAGGACGACCGCGGTGCGGTCCATCGGCAGACCGAGCTTGGCGTTCGCCGACTCGATGATGCGGAGATTCGCCTGGTGGGGCACGACGAGCGCGATGTCGTCTGCGTTGACACCCGCTCGGTCCATGGCCCGCTTGCCCGAGTCGATCATCACCCGGACCGCGCGCCGGAACACCTCACGGCCCTCCATGTGGATGAAGCCGCCGATGTCGGCGTCGAGGATCGAGCGTGCAGAGCCGTCGCACCCGAGGTCCCACCCGAGCAGGTGGGTGCCCTCGCCGGAGTCGTCCGCCGCGGAAAGGACCACCGCACCCGCGCCGTCGGCGAAGAGCACCGCAGTCGAACGATCGTCCCAGTCGGTGATGCGCGACAGCGTCTCCGAGCCGATCAGCAGCACCTGCTCGATCGAGCCACCGGCCACGAACTGGTGCGCGGTGACCAGCCCGTACACGAAGCCGGAGCAGGCGGCGTTGACGTCGAACGCGCCACAGGCGAGCCCGAGCTCGTGCTGCACGACTGCTGACGTCGCCGGCACCTGCTGGTCAGGGGTCGTCGTGCACAGGATGAGCAAGTCGATCTCCGACGGCTTGACGCCGGCCTTCTCCATGGCGGCGGTCCCCGAAGCGACGGCGAGGGTGGCAGTGGTGCCGCCGACACGCCGTTCGCGGATGCCGCTGCGCTCGACGATCCACTCGTCGCTCGTGTCGAGCATGGCCTCGAGATCGGCGTTGGTGACGACCTTGTCGGGAAGCGCGGTACCCCAGCCGGTGATCCGGGCCGACCTCATCCTCTAATCATGCTGTTTCTCCGTGGGGGCTCCGCCCCAGACCCCAGCGCAGCCGGCTCCCTGGCGGTCGCTCGCCTGCGACATCGTTCCCTCGCTTCGCTCGCTCACGCTGTCCGCAGCCATGCAATTGGTTGACGGGACATCACCCGCTCACCGAGATGGGCCAGGACGCCCTCGATGCGACCGGAGAACGGCGACCGGACCTCCGCCTCGCCCACGGTGCCGAGCAGCTCACCGGCTTCGATCGGCCGGCCCGCGTCGAGATCGGCGACGGGTTCGAACAAACCCGCGGCCGGGCTCACGACCACTCGCTCCGTCATGAAGAGGTGCTCGCCCTCGTGGTGCGCGGCGGCCGCCTCGCCTTCGATGCGTTCGAGCAACGTGTCGAGGTCGTCCGGCGTGTTGACGGCGAGGGAGCGGACGCCGTCCAGCGTTCGCTTGATCGTGCCACCGAGGACCGTCCCCGGTCCGAGTTCGACGAAGGTCTTGATGCCCTGATCGGCCAGCGCGTGCAGTGTCTGACGCCAGCGCACGGGGCTGCACAACTGTGCGGTGAGCAGTCCGGGCCACACGTCCAGATCGTCGTGTGTGGTCGCGTCGACGTTCGCGACGACCGGGATGTCGAGAGGTCGGAGCTCGACCTCGGCCAGGGCCTTGCGCAACCTGTCGCGCGCCGGAGCCATGAACGGTGTGTGGAACGCGCCACTGACCTTCACCGGCAGCACCTTCGACGCACCAAGGTCTTTCGCGATCGTTCCGGCGGACACGATGGCGTCGGGGTCGCCCGCGATCACGACGTTGCCGGGTGCGTTGAAGTTCGCCGCCCAGACATCGGCGGCGGCACGCATGCACGCGATCTCGACCTTGTCGTCGTCGAGGCCGAGGACTGCTGCCATGCTTCCCGTCCGCTCGTCCGCTGCGATCTGCATCGCTTCGCCGCGCTCCGCGACCAGCTTGACGCCATCGCCGAAGTCGAGCGCGCCCGCCGCCGTGAGGGCCGAGTACTCCCCGAGGCTGTGTCCTGCAGCGACGGCCGGTTCGACGCCGAGGCGCTCGACCGCATCGAGCGTGACGAGGCTCAGGACGTACGTCGCGAGCTGCGCGTTGCGCGTCAGCGTCAGCTCGGCGGCGTCCGCTTCGAGCAGGAGATGGCCGAGATCGCGTCCGGCGGCGTCGGATGCCTCCAGGACGAGCTCCCAGGATTCGTGATCGACCCACGGTCGACCCATGCCGGGCTTCTGGGAGCCCTGGCCGGGGAACGTGAAAGCGATGGTCATGGTGTTGAGACTCCGGGGGGTGGTGGCTCTCATGTACGACCAACGGTCGTCCCCAGAAGTTTCAGTTGTGTCTCGACTCCGTGAACACGAGCGACAGTCGGCGGGCCTCAGCCGGACAGGGTGGCTTCACTCTCCGCGATCCTCCGACTGCGGAAAACGAGCAACGCGGCGACGATTCCCCCGACCACGAAGGCTCGCCGGACCCGGCGCGCACGCCTGGAACCCTCTTCATGACGGGACATCGGCCGAGGTTACGCTCGTCGCTCCGCCCCGGTATCCCAACTGGCAGAGGAAGCGGATTCAAAACCCGCACAGTGAGGGTTCGAATCCCTCCCGGGGCACTCAGTGCCGGA
This sequence comes from Acidimicrobiales bacterium, assembly GCA_036257895.1. Classification (GTDB taxonomy): domain Bacteria; phylum Actinomycetota; class Acidimicrobiia; order Acidimicrobiales; family JACDCH01; genus DATAES01. The sequence continues at coordinate 13,264 of DATAES010000180.1, read as the reverse complement.
AGCGATAGGCGGCGCTCAACGCGAACGCAGCCGCACCGAGCACGATCGACAACAGCACCGACCGCACGCTGACGAAGCGGGCCGTGCAGCCGATCAAGAGTCCGATCGTGACCGAGACCAGCCATGGGTGCCGTTCGATCCAGTGCGAGAAGGGGTACTCGAGCTCGTCGTCGGGATCAGCGCTCACGTAGCCCTACGTCCTCTTGCTTCCGAGCCAGTAGACGGTGCTGGCGAGCACCGGGCCGAGGAACGACGCCGGACTGAACGCGGTGCTGACGATCGCCACCCGCTCGTCCACTTGCTTCTTGACCTTCCGGAAGTCGAAGCCCTTGTGGCTGTGCAGGTTCTGGCGCTCGAGTCCGTCGACCTTCCAGCGGGCTCCGGCGGCCCAGAGCTCACGCCATGTGTAGCGCTCATAGCTGTAACTGCCACCTCTGTTGGCGAGCCAGCGTCCCGCTTGCTTGACGACGACACTTGGTCCCACCTCGACCGGGACGGAGATCAGGATAGTGCCGGCCGGTCTGGCCAGATTGACCACTTCGTCCAGAACGGCCGACACGTCCTCGGCATGCTCGAGCGTCTCGAGACAGGCCACGAGGTCGAAGGTGCCATGACGGCGCTGCAGCGTCGGATCGTCAGGGGTGAGGAACGAGAGCGGCAACGTTGCGACCCGTGTCGCGGCGAGTTGCAGTGCTTCGGCGTCCGTGTCGATGGCGACGCCTTCGCCGACAACGCCTTGCTCGACGAGGGTGCGCAGGTACCAACCGTCGGCCGCCCCCACGTCGGCGGCGGTAGCGAACTTCGACCCTCCGAGCATGCGCAGCGAGCGGTCCATCCGGCTCCGATGGGATCGCCTCGTCAGGAAGCTTCCGCCGGTCAGCAGGCGGTTCGAGTAGCCCTCGCGATCCGGATCATGGGTGCTGCTCACGTCGCGCACCGCATCGGGGCATCCTTGCAGGACCTGCGTGCAAGGGAGGCGCACCGGGGCGGCTCCGCCGTCCATGACCGGCGATTACGCTCCTCGCTCCGCGCCGGTCGGCCAACCCGGCAGGGGGAGACGGACTCGAACACTGTGAGACGGTCGGTAATGCCGCGTGTCGTCGTCGCGTGCATGCTCATGCTGGTCGCGGCGTGTAGCGACTCGTCGAAGCCTTCGTCGTCATCGTCGAGCAGCGCGCCGCCGTCGCCGGCCGACGCGGCCAAGGCGTACGAGGATCCCGGACCGTTCCCCGTCGGCGTCACCACCCTCGCCCTCCCCGCCGGCAACAAGGTGGAGGTCTGGTATCCGGCTGTCGGCGGCACCACCGGAACCGTCAGTTATGACGTGCACGACTTCGCACCTGAAGGGATCAAGGCGCTGTTGACCGCGAACATCCCGGCGGCGTGAGGATCGAGGAACGGCTGAACTGACTATCGGCGGCGCGGATTCGTCAGGTCCTCGTAGGCGCGTTGCATCGCGTCGGGCCGATCCTGTTGCAAGAGCGCCAACTCGTTGCCGCTGCGATCGCGCAGGACGAGGCAGGGCCCGTCGGGGACGCCCACTCGCAGCGCGGATTCGAGCCAGCCAGTCGCCTGCAGCCACTCGGACGTGTCGTGCAACGAGCGCACGGCCCAGATCGGCAGGCAACTCGGGACCGGACGATGGTCGGCCAGCAGCACTAGCGGTGAACCTTCGGGGCCGACGCGCACCGCGGCCACGTCGGCGCCGAACGCTTCGAAGCGCCACACGAGATCGGCTCCGAGCACCTCGTCGTACCACGCCAAGTCGGCGCGCACGTCGTTCGAGCCGACGTAGAGGTACACGAGGCGGCCGAGCGGGAACGGGTCGTCGCCGGTCGAGGAGCCGGGCACGGCCGAAGGTTAGGTACTCGTCGCGCGATCCGGCGCCGCCATGGTGGCGGCGACGGCACGAACGGCGGGATCGTCGATGATCGCGTCGACTGGAACCGGCAGCGCGAGCGACCAGTTCGGACGCTCGACTGTCGTGCCGGGAACGTTGGGTCGCTCTTCGACCTGGAGCGCGTCCTCGAGTGATGCGACGCGGATCCTCGACGGGGCGCAGGCCAACCTGCGATAGGTGGCGAGCACGACGTCGGCGACCGGGGCGTCGGGGCCGAGGCCGGTCAACTCCTCGAGGCACTGCCGGTGCGCGGCGAGCCCTTCCTCGTTCGGGTCGATGCCGGCTCGCTCCTGGTCCGCGAGATCGGCACCGGTCCACACGCCGGGGATGGTCGGGAGGTCGTGCGTCGACACCGACGCGAGCGCCTGAACGGGAAACGACTCGGGCGGGTCGTGTTCGAACCAGACCACGCGACACGACAGCACGGCGCGTTCCGCCAGGTGGGCGCGGACTTCGTCCTCGACCGTGCCGAGGTCTTCGCCGACGATCTCCGCTCCCGCGCGCGCACTCTCGAGCGCGACGATGTCGAGCAGGTCGGTTCCCGGATAGCGCACGTAGGTTCCTGCTTCGGCGGTGCATCCGTCTGGTATCCAGAACAGGCGGAACAGACCCATCACATGGTCGATGCGCAGCGCGCCCGTGTGACGCAGCGCAGCGCGGACCGTCTGCACGATCGGCTCGTACCCGAGGGCGCGCAACCGCCATGGCACGAACGGTGGCAGGCCCCAGTCCTGGCCGCCGAGGTTGAACGCGTCGGGCGGTGCACCGATGCGCACGCCGGGCGCCAGCACGTCGCGCCACACCCATGCGTCGGCGCCGTCGGGGTCGACGCCGATCGCGAGGTCGCCGAGCAACGGCAACTCCCGGCCGGCCCGCGCCAGCTGTTCGTCGAGCAGCCACTGGATCCACGAATGGAAACGCAGCCGCTGCTTGCTGGCCGCGGCGAAGCGCTCCACGCCGGGACTGTCGACCCGTCGGAGCTCGGACGGCCACCTGCTCCAACCCGACCCGTGCGCTTCGGCGAGCGCGCAGTAGATCGCGTACTGGCGAAGGGCGACACCTTGCTCGTCGACGTACGCGTCGAATCGCGCGTCAGCATCGAAGCTCGCCCACAACCGATCGAGCGCGCCGCGCTTCAGCGCTTGCACTTGATCGCGATGGATGACACGCGACGCGTTCAACGCCCTGCCTGCGGCGGCAGCATCCGTCAACACGCGATCTCCGGGATCGAAGCCGGGGACCTCCTCGATGCGCAGGTACAGCGGATTGCGGAACCGGCGGCTGCTGGGGAAGTACGGGCTCGGTTCGGGGTCGGGCGCCGGGCGCGGTGCGTGCAGCGGGTTCACCGCGACGTAGCCGGCGCCGAGATCTGCGGACCAACGGGCCAGCGTCTGCAAGTCGGCGAGGTCGCCGATGCCCCAGCTGTGCGACGAGCGCGTCGCGTACAGCTGGACCGTCCATCCCCATGACCGCTCACGGTTGCCGAGATGGCAGCGATCCGGAGTGACGATCAGTCGGGTGGTCGCGCCGCCGTCGTCGGGATGCAGATCGTGATAGCCGAGAGGAAGGTCGGGAGGGAGACGGTCGACGGCCTTCAGGTGCGTGCCGTCTTCGAGCTCGAGCTCGGCCGGGCGGTTGATCTGCGCGGCGCTGCCGTAGCGGACGAACCACACCGGTCGCGTCTGCGGAGGCGGGTCTTCCACGTCACCCAGCCCACCCATCGCGACTCGCAGTTGGCGTCGTGTGGCCGGCGACGTCTCGTGCCACTCGCCGCGGATGTCGTGGTAGCCGTCCTCGATTCCCCAGGCATCGGTTGCCATGACCCTCACCCGTCGGTGCCAGGGCCGCGGCCCTGATGGTTCCTGACGAATCCTCGCAGTTCCGGCACATCGACGGCGGAGCAAACCTGTTTGTTGAGCCACGAGGTGGCCACGACTCGATCAGGCAGGTCGGGGTTGGGCGCGACGACCACCTTGTCGCGGGCGAGTTGCGACAGCGTCTCGACATCGGCCTGGCTGAGATCGCGGTACTGGATGAGGACGACGCCGGCTTCGAGTGCGCCGACCTGTGACGGTCTCGTCAACGGCTGTGCCAGCACGCCGCCCGGCAACGCGCCCGGGGTGTGAGGGCCGGACGTCGGCGGGTCGGTCGTGTACTGGGGTTGCGCGCCGGACGGGAGGACGTGACCGAGATTCGGATCGAGCGCTTCGTCGTGGGCCTTTGCACATGCCGCGCTTCCGCCGGACGAACAGCTCATCGCCGGCACGACGGCGAGTGCGACGATGACGAGAAGGATGACGGGTCCGACCGGCTGCATCGGCAGCCGGCGCAGGCGGGCGGGCGGGTGTACCAGCGCGATGCCGGCGACGATCAGGACGCCGCCGTAGACCAAGCTCCATTCGAACGGCTCGTCGAGCACGACGACGCCGACTGTGACCGCGACGACAGGGATGACGTAGGTGACGAGTGACGCGCGCGTGGCGCCGAGATCGGCGATGACCCGGTAGTTGAGGATGTACGCAAAGCCGGTGCCGACCACGCCGAGGAGCACGATCGCCAGCACGATGTGCGGATCGAGGTGGATGCCGCTCGTGATCGACGTACCTATGGCGAACGGCAGCGACAGAGCGGTGGCCATCACGAGTTGACCGGCGGCGGCGACGGTCGGCTCGATCGACGTCAGGTGTTTGCGCATGTACGCGAACGCGATGCCGTACGACGCGCCGGCGAGCACCGCGGCGAGTGAGCCGAGCACCGACGAGTGCGCGAGATCACCGCTGCCGAACCCGGCCGCGACGCTGACGCCGACGAACCCGAGCAGCAGCCCGGCGACCTGCATCGGTCGGATCCTGTCCTTCAGGTACACGGCCGCGACGATGGCGGTGAAGAGTGGTGTCGACGCGTTCAGCACTGCGGTGAGCGCGCTCGTGATCCGCTCCTCGCCCCAGGCGAGCATGGTGAACGGGAGCACGTTGCCGAACACCGCGGCCACGAAGAAATGGCGTCCCATGGTCCGCGGGTCGGGCATCGGTCGTCGCTGTGCCCGAAGGACCGCGACGAGCACCGCCGCGCCGAGGCCCACGCGCGCGCAGGCCACCGTGGGCGGGCTCATCCCTTCGACGGAGACTTTGATGAAGAGGAACGACCAGCCCCAGATGAAGGCGAGGAGCAGCAGTCGGCGCATCGGGGTCGGAAGTAGTCAAGCAAATGCAAAGCCGACCCACGCCTACAATGCGCGCATGTCGCGGTCCATAGTCGAACGCCGCCTGAAGGAGGTGGGCGAACGGCTGAAGCAACTACGGGAGGAGCTCGTCTTGACGGACGAGCAGGCTGCGCACTTCAACGACGCTGCCGACGAGGCCCGCATCCGGGCGCTCGTGTCCGAGACCCCGCTTGCCGATCGGGAGCACCACGAGGCGCAGCGCCACGCTGTCGCCTACGAACGCCATCGATCCGAGGTTCAGACCTCGATCGAACAGCTCGAACGCAAACAAGACGAGCTGCTCGACCGACTGACTGCCGAATCTCGCTGAACGCGCAACGGTTCGCCCGCCCCCCTCGAACGAACTGGAGACAAGGGTGCCCATTCGTGTCGTGATCGCCGAAGACGAGGCCATCATCCGGCTCGACCTGAAAGAGACGCTCGAGGAAGAGGGTTACGAGGTCGTAGGCGAGACCGGTCGCGGCGACGAGGCGGTCGAGCTCGTGAAAGAAAAGCAGCCGGACCTCGCCATCCTCGACGTGAAGATGCCGGGGATGGACGGCCTGACCGCTGCCGCCCAGATCACTGCTGACAAGGGCGCGGCCGTGTTGATCCTGACTGCGTTCAGCCAGCGCGACCTGATCGAAAAGGCGCGCGACGCCGGAGCGCTTGCGTACCTCGTCAAGCCCTTCCAGAAGAGCGAGCTGATCCCGGCGGTCGAGGTCGCGCTCGGTCGGTTCCACGAGATGAAGGCGCTCGCCGACGAGAACCTGTCGCTCGCCGACCAGTTGGAGACACGCAAGGTCGTCGATCGCGCCAAAGGCAAGCTCATGGACAACCACGACATGAGCGAGGCCGATGCGTTCCGCTTCTTGCAGAAGACGGCGATGGACACGCGCAGCACGCTGAAGCAGGTGGCCCAAGACGTCATCAACGGATCCCTGCAACCCTGACGGCGCGCCGGACTGGCTCGACGAGCTGACGCTCGTCGCGTCGGGTCCGCCGTGGCTGTCGATGGGGCTCAGCCGCATCGACGAGTCCGAGTGGCTGGCGCCCGACGACAACCGCGACGAACAGCTCGCCCTGAAGCGTTCGCTGCTCCGCGACCGCCGCGACGAAGTCCTCTTGACCCTGCCGGACGTGGACACCGACCCCGCCTGCACCGAACTGCTTCGAATGTTGGTGCGCCGTGGCCCCTATAGGGGCCACGGCGACCCGGAGTTCGAGGACGCGCTGGCGCTCGAGACCGCGGCGTTGTCTGTGCAGGAGGATCTGTGCGTCCTGCTCCCGGATGCGGACGGACGGTTGGTCCTGGCGGCGGCGTGCGTGTGCTTCCCGTCGCACTGGCGGTTGGCGGACAAGATGGGCCAGCCGGCGGCGGACATCCATGGCCCCGTGCCGCGCTACGAGGGCGAGCTGGCCAAGAAGGTCGACACCTTCCTCGACCGGCTGCGAGCCCCGGCGGTGCTGAAGCGCCGCAACTGGACGATCCACGAGTCCGCCGAGTTGTTCGCTCCGCAATCGCACGAACACGCCGACACCACCATCGCGCCCGATGACCTGTGGCTCCGGAGCGAGCGGCAGACCCTGCGCCGGTTGCCCGAGACCGATGCGGTCGTGTTCACGATCCGCACACAGCAGGTGCAGATCCGAGCGTTGCGCCACCGCCCGGACATCGCCGGCAAGCTCGCCGACCGCCTCGAAGCTCAGCCGGAAGACCGCGCCCGTTACGCAGGCTTCTCCGCTCACCTGCCCGCCCTCGTCCATAGGCTGATGACATGGCGAAGCTGATGTTGGTGGACGGGAACTCGCTCACGTACCGAGCGTTCTTCGCGCTGCCGACGGACATCACGCTCGCTTCCGGCCAAGTCACCAACGCGGTCTACGGGTTCACGTCGATGCTGCTGAATCTGGTTCGCGATCACCAGCCCGACGGAATCGGTGTTGCCTTCGACCGACCCGAGCCGACGTTCCGCCACGAGGCCGTCGCCGACTACAAGGCGAACCGCAACGCGGCACCCGACATCCTTCGCCAGCAGATGGGCCTCGTGCGCCAGGTGGTGGAGACACTGCGCATCCCCATCATCGAGGCTCCAGGGTTCGAGGCGGATGACATCATCGCCACCCTCGCGACCCAAGCGCGCGATCAGGGAGACGACGTCCTGATCGTCACCGGCGATCGCGACGCGTACCAACTCGTCGAGGACCCGTCTGTCCAGGTGCTGTACAACCGGCGAGGCGTGTCCGACTACGCGCTCTACGACGAAGCAGGCATCGAGGAGCGCACCGGCGTAGCGCCGAAGCTCTACACGCAGTACGCAGCGTTGCGCGGCGATCCGTCCGACAACCTGCCCGGCGTGCCCGGCGTCGGCGAGAAGACGGCCGCGAAGCTCATCAACACGTACGGCGGCATCGACGGCATCTTCGAGCACGTCGACGAGCAGACACCGAAGCTGCGCACCAACCTCGCCGAGCACGAGGCGACCGTGCGCAGCAACGCCGACGTCATGGTGCTGCTGCGGGATATCCCACTGGAGATCGCGCCCGACGGCTTGAGGCTCGAGCCGTTCGATCGCGAGGAAGTACGGAAGCTGTTCGACTTCCTCGAGTTCCGCACGCTCCACGAACGGCTGGCCGAGGCATTCAGTGACGAAGCCGGTGGCGTTGCCGTTCCTGCCATCGGCGTGCTCGAGGCAGAGGTCGAGACGATCGACCTGCCGAAGGACGCGAAGTCGTTCCTCGACGGGTTGGCATCGGCGACCACGCAGGAAGCGCTCGCCATCGAGGCCGCGTGGGACGGACCGGAAGGGCGGAGTCCCTTGCTCGGTCTCGCCATCGTCCGCGACCCCTCCAACGCTGACACGGTGTGGATCCCGCGCGCAGCACTCGACGATGCCGGCGTGCAGGCATCCCTGCGTGCGCTCATCGGTGACGGCGGACGGCCGATCGCGGCGCACGGCGTGAAACCGTTGATGCGCGCGCTGCTCGGCCAGCTCGAAGCCGACCTGCGCACGCTGTGCCTCGACACGATGCTCGCCGCCTATCTGCTCGATCCCGCCGAGTCGCGATACCTGCTCCAGGACCTCCTGCTCCGCTACGCGGGCCTCGAACTGCCGATGGGACCAAGCGCAGCTCAACCCGGCGCGCTTCAGCTAGACCTCGACGGCGAGTCGGAGGATCGGTCGATCGAAGCCGCTCGGCGCGCGCTCGCGGTGGCCAAGCTCGTCGAACCGATCACCGCGGCACTCGACGCGCAACGCATGCGCTCGCTGCACGACGAGATCGAGGTGCCGCTGGTGCGCGTGCTCGCCAAGATGGAAGACGCCGGCATCGCCGTAGACGCCACCGAGCTCAAGCACTTGAACGACACGTTGTCGTCCGAGTGCGAGGAGCTCACGCGCGAGATCTGGCACGACGCGGGCGAGGAGTTCAACGTCAACTCGACGCTGAAGTTGCGCGAGATCCTCTTCGATCGACTCGGCCTGCAGCCGACGAAGAAGACGAAGACGGGCTACTCCACCGACGCGGCATCGCTGGAGAAGCTCGCGGGACAACATCCGATCGTCGAGCACCTCTTGCGCTATCGCGAGGTGGAGAAGCTCCGCTCGACCTACGGCGAAGGATTGCTGAGCGAGGTGGCCGACGACGGTCGCATCCACGCCACGTTCAACCAGACCGTCGCTCGCACCGGGCGCCTCAGCTCGGACGCGCCGAACCTGCACAACATCCCGGTACGCAGCGAGCTCGGCCGCAGCTTCCGCAAAGCATTCGTGCCGGCACCCGGCTGCGAGTTGCTCATCGCGGACTACAACCAGATCGAGCTGCGATGCATCGCGCACCTCGCAGAAGATCCCGGCCTCATCTCGGCGTTCGAGTCGGGCCAAGACATCCACAACGCGACCGCGGCGCGGGTCTTCGAGGTCGAACCGACCGCAGTCACGATCGAGCAGCGCTCGAAGGCGAAGATGGTGTCGTACGGGCTCGCGTACGGGATGGAGGCGTACGGCCTGGGGCAGCGGCTCAACATCCCGACCGACGAGGCTCAAGTCATCCTCGACGCGTACTTCGAGGCCTTCCCCAACGTGAAGGACTACATGGAGCGCACCGTGGCCGAGGCGCGTGAGCGCGGCTTCACCGAGACCCTGTTCGGCCGCCGTCGCCTGATCCCCGAGCTCAGCTCGAGCAACTACCGAGTGCGCCAAGCGGGCGAACGGCAAGCGATGAATGCCGGCATCCAAGGTCTCGCTGCGGACATCTTCAAGGTGGCCCTCGTGCGGCTCGACGGCGCCTTCGACGCGGAGCAGCTGGAGAGCCGGATCGTCCTGCAGGTGCACGACGAGGTGCTCGTCGAACTGCCACCGCAAGAGCACGACCGGGCAGCAGCACTCACAGCGGAAGTCATGGCCGGCGCGGCGCAGTTGCGCGTGCCGCTCGCTGTGAACCTGTCGTTCGGCGTTACATGGGCAGACGCAAAGGTTTGAAGCCCGACCACTGGTTCGAGCCAGTGGCCGACCATCTCGGCGAGGCGTACCTGCGTTACTCGTTCACCAAGGGCACCGACCAGGAAGTCGCGTTCCTTACCGACGTGCTCGAGCTTCGCGGGGGACAGCGATTGCTCGACATCGGTTGTGGTCCCGGGCGCCACGCGCTCGCCCTCGCAGCCCGTGGCATCGAGGTGGTCGGCATCGACATCTCGCAACGGTTCATCGACATCGCCACCAAGCGCACGCCTGCGGGGGCGACGGCCTCGTTCCGGCGGCTCGACGCGCGCGCCTTGCCGTTCGACCATGAGTTCGACGCAGCAGTGTCGCTGTGCCAGGGCGCGTTCGGTCTCGTCGGTCCCGGACCCGATCTCGATGTGCTCGGCGGCATCGAACGCGCGCTCGTACCAGGAGGACGGTTCGCGATCAGCGCGTTCTCGTCGTACTTCCAGGTGAAGTATCCCCAGGAGCAGGGCACGTTCGAGGTCGCGACCGGCGTGCACCACGAGCGGACGGTCGTCAAAGACGAAGCCGGTGCGGAGGCCGAGGTCGACTTGTGGACCACCTGCTACACCCCCCGCGAGCTCGGCCTGCTCGTCGAGCGCGCCGGTCTCGTCGTCGACCACATATGGTCCGTCGATCCCGGGCACTACGACCGAAGCGAGCCGACGATCGAGACGTCGGAACTCCTCGTCGTCGGACGAACAGCGCGATACACGCCAGCCCGACCGCAACTGCACTAGCCTGTTTGAGCCGTTGTCCCGGTTCCGCGCGCCTGCGTCGCCAGGCACGAGTTGACCCTCATCCCGAAAAGGCCATTCCTTGTCCGACCAGATCCCCGACCCCACGCCCGGCGACGCCCCGGACGTTTCCGCCGAAGTTGCAGTCGACCCAGCAGCTGACGAGTACACGCCACGGCAAGTCGTCGAAGACGACCTCGGCGGCATGTCACTCGAGGAGGCCTACGCCGCCTCGATGGTGGAGGTCGAAGACGGCCAGATCGTCGAGGGAACGGTCGTCAAGGTCGACCGAGACGAAGTCCTGCTCGACATCGGCTACAAGTCCGAAGGCGTGATCCCAGCCCGCGAGCTGTCGATCCGAAACGACGTGGACCCGTCCGAGATCGTCAACCTCGGCGACAAGGTCGAGGCGCTCGTCCTCCAGAAGGAGGACAAGGAAGGCCGCCTGGTCCTGTCGAAGAAGCGGGCGCAGTACGAGCGGGCGTGGGGCACGATCGAGAAGGTCAAGGAAGAAGACGGTGTCGTGCGGGGCCCGGTGATCGAGGTCGTCAAGGGCGGCCTGATCCTCGACATCGGCCTGCGGGGGTTCCTGCCGGCCTCGCTGGTCGAGTTGCGTCGCGTCCGCGACCTCGCGCCGTACGTCGGCCGCAGCCTCGAGGCCAAGATCATCGAGCTCGACAAGAACCGCAACAACGTCGTGCTGTCGCGTCGGGCATGGCTCGAAGAGACGCAGAAGGAACAGCGCGAGGACTTCCTCGCCAACCTGAAGCCGGGCGAGGTCCGGTCGGGCGTGGTGTCGAGCGTCGTCAACTTCGGTGCGTTCGTCGACCTCGGCGGCATGGACGGCCTCATCCACGTGTCCGAGCTGTCGTGGAAGCACGTCGATCACCCGGGCTCGGTGGTGCAGGTCGGCGACGAGGTCTCCGTGCAGGTGCTCGACGTCGACCTCGACCGCGAGCGCATCAGCCTGTCGCTGAAGGCGACCCAACAGGACCCGTGGCAGGAGTTCGCCACGACCCACCGGGTCGGCGAGCTCGTCTACGGCCGGGTCACCAAGCTCGTGCCGTTCGGCGCGTTCGTGCAGGTCGGCGATGGCATCGAGGGCCTCGTGCACATCTCGGAGATGTCGGCCCACCACGTGGACCTCCCCGAACAGGTGGTCACGCCCGGCGAGGAGCTCTGGGTCAAGATCATCGACCTCGACCTGGCCCGGCGACGGATCAGCCTGTCGATCAAGCAGGCGGCCGAGGGCGGCGAAGTCGCCGAGGAGTACCGCGAGCACTTCGGCGAGCACGCCTACGACGAGCAGGGCAACTACATCGGGTACGACACCTCCCAGTACGAGCAGGCGTGGGAGGAGTACGAGAAGCTCGAGGGTGGCGAGACCGGCGAGGGCGGCCAGGCCGCGGCATCCGGCGACGACACTGCATCCGGCGACGACACGAGCGACGAGTCCGGCACCGACGGAAACGACGACGAGCCCCAGGCAGAACCTCCCGTCGAGGGCTGATCCGCTCGCACCGCCGTCACCACGCTCCGTCGAACAACGGACAGCCAGCTAGCACAGAGCGTGGTGCGGCCGCCAGCGCGGGCTGAAATTTCGGGAGGCGTCGCTCACTTTCCTGGTCGACCCGGCCGACAAGTTTCGTGCGGAGGCTGCATTTGGTCTCCGCGCCGAACCAACGGGTCACGTTGGTCCAAGGAACGAGGTCGGTGTGAGCTCTCGCAGAACGATGATTCTGATCGCCGCAGTGGTGGTCGGCGCCATTTCGGCGTTTCTGGTCTTCAACTACGTCAACAGCGCGGATACCCGCGCCCGGGCCGGTGCCCGAGAAGTCGACATCCTGAAGGTCCAGACTGACGTCGAGAAAGGTCTGAGCGGTCGCGAGGCGGTGCAGCAGAGCAAGATCGTGCACGCCAAGATCCCCGCGGAGTTCAAGCCGCAGACGGCGATCACGGACGAGAGCATCATCGCCGACAAGGTGGCCGTGGCGAACTACACGACCGGGCAGATCCTGGTCGACGGCATGTTCGCCGACGCCATCGACAACCAGATCACCTTCGCCGGCCGAGTGCCCACGGACTGCGGTGCGATCGATCCGGCGACCAACAAGCCGGAGCAGTGCGTCGCAGTCACGGTCTCGGTCGATCAGGTCCGAGGCGTCGCTGGCCTCATCGTGCCCGGTGACCTGGTGAACGTCCTCGTCGTGGACGAGGCGACCAGCCAGGCCGGGAGCAACCCCGCCCCCGCCCGTGTCCTGTACCAGGCGGCCAAGGTGCTGTTCGTCGACAAGACGGCCGTGCCCCAGCCCGGCGAGGTCAGCCAGACCGGGACCAACACCGCCACCCCGAACGGCCAGGCGCAGACGTCGGTCAACACCGGTCTCATCACGTTCGAGGTTCCGGCCAAGGCGTCGCAACTGATCGCCTCCATCTCGCCGGACAAGCTGTACCTGACGCTGCTTCCCCCGAACTACACGCCGGTCCCGCTGTCGGCCGACGCGTACCCGTCGGTGCTCCCCGGTGAAGACCCGGCGCAGCTCACGCCGTACGGCCCGACCGGCATCCAGAACCAGCGCTGAGCGCTCGCACTCGCGAGACCTCGCCCCCATACGACGCATGACTCCATTCACTCTCGAACCGGAACGGACATCGGTGAGCCTCTTCCTCGGTGAAGACGAACCTGACACTCGTGACACAGGGACCATGCCCCGTCTGGTAGGCGGTCTGGGCGCCCCCGTCGCAGTCGTCGACACGGACCGGGCGGTCCGCACTCGTTTGGCGATGCAGCTCGGCGACTTCGCCGTGCCCGTGGACAGCATCGAGCTGCTGCGGGAGCGGCTCACGGGCGTTCCGCTCGTGGTCGTGCTCGGCCCCTCCTGTTCGTCGCCCGACGGGCTGGCGGCGGCCGAGAAGCTCCTCGGCGATCGCCCGGAGATCG
>DATAES010000179.1:0-15858 GCA_036257895.1 Acidimicrobiales bacterium | reverse complement strand
GTCGGTAACGCCGTTCGTCGAGTTCGAGGCGAACTGGATCCCGCCCAACGACGGGCACCGTTGCATCATCGCCCGGACGCCTCTGTTTCTCGATACGAGCGTCAACCCGACGCTCGTGGAGTTGAGCGACAGCAACAACATGGCGCAGTCCAACTACACGCAGTACATCGCGGCCGCGGCGTCACCGGCGAGGCGAGGGATCGCCGAGGTGACGTTGAACAACCCGTTCCACGAGCGGGCGTTGATCTATGTCATGCCGCAGATACGGGGCCCGTTCGCCGAGTACTACCGGGTGTATCTCGAGCACGCGTCGTTGACGCTCGATCCTGGGGCTTCGGCGAAGGTGAAGGTGATGCTCGAGTCGATGTTCGGCGATCCGAAGTTCGGCGGCGACAAGCGCTGGCCCGAGAAGTTCTTCCACGAGCCGGCGCGAGTGTCGCTCGTCGGTTACGGGGTCAATTTGAACAACCCTGCCCACCCGACGTTGTTGGGTGGTGTGCAGGTCGACGTGAGTTCTGCCCGCAGCACGGAGTTCACCAAGTTCGGATGGGACTCGAAGGAAGGTGTGGTGCGCGGCCAGGTCTGGGTGATGTCACCGAGCGGCCCCGCTCCCGGTTCCGTATTGCTGACGTTTCACGGTCCCGACGAGACCGCAGACAACACTGCGGTCGTGCCACTCGATTCCACGGGAACATTCGTGTTCACCGACGGACTCGAGTGGGTGCGCAAGTTCCGCTCCCGCGAGATCACTGGCCATTATCCGGGCCGTCCGGGCTACGGGCCGGCGGACGCGGAGCGGCCCCTCACGGTGTAGATCAGCAACCGCAAGGGTCACGCCTCGGCTCGGGTCAACGGCCTTCACTCCACGCTTCCAAGACCTTGCGTGACAGGCCCGGATGTCGCAGACGCAAGTCTCGAAGGTAAAGCGTGTCGGGGCTGTGACGCGGTCGCTTCGCTGCCGTTCGCTTGGGTGTCGACATGACGTTCCTCCCTGATCGGAGTGTGAGGTTTCCTCCAGGTTGAACGAGAACGCCGCCCGATGCATGAGCAACGCGTACTCATTCCGACACCGTCGAAGGCTTCGAACCGGGTGAGGGCGAGCGCGCCTCAGTTGGGGTGAGGAACCGGGCCCGACTCACGCCAGTCGAGCAACGTTGCGGCGTCGTCGGCGATCTGCACGAACGACGTGTCGCGGAGCCAGTTCCCTGAGTTGAGGTAGACGGCCCCGCGGGGGAGCGCGACTCGTTCCGCACGATGCGTGTGGCCGAAGACCACGACGTCGAACCCACGGTTGGCGATCATGGCGGCGGCGGCCTGCTCGGCGCTCGCGTACTCCTCAGGGGTATCGGAGATCGCTCGGCCGGCGCGGATCCGAACCCGTGCGGTGGCGGACCAGAGACGGTAGATGTCGGGATACAGGTGCAGGAACGGGGTGGCTGCCGTTCCCAGGATCTCGTAGACACGGGGACTCGCGACGTAAAAGGCGTCATACGTGTGCCCGTGTTCGATGCGCACCCGGAGGTTGCCCGATCGCACATTGAGGAACGGCGTGAGGTAGTCGGCGACCCATGTGTGCAGCGCCTGTTCGAGAACGATGTCGTGGTTGCCGACGACGTAGTACATGCGACCGCCTGCGGCTTCGAACTTTCGCAGCAGGTGCATGACGTTCATGACGTGTTGCGTGAGCCGGCCCAGGCGGCCTTGCAGGATGTCGACGCCGTCGCCGTTGATGCACAGGCTGTAGTTACCGTCGATCACATAGTCGACGAACGATGAGAGGTTCCGTGACGCGCGCGAATACGGATTGCCGAGATGGAGATCCGAGATGACGATGAGCCGGTCTTCTTCGACTTCAATCAGCATCGTCGAGGTCCTCTTCGTCGAAGGACTCCCAGATCGGTGGCGTGGTTCCACCGTTCTGGTCTTCGAGGACCTGCATCAAGCGCGAGTTCGCGAGCCGCAGCCTGCCGCTCAGTCGTTGCATCATCTCGATGGCGAGTGTCGGATCGTGGCGGATCCGGAGCACGAGGCTTCCCGGCTCGATGACCAGGACACGCGTCGTCCCGACCGCGAACGCTCCTGCATAGCGAGGCAGGGATTCGAGGAGCGACATCTCGCCGAAGAAGTCGCCCCGTTCGATGTAGCCGAACGTCACGTCGCCGCCGTTCGTCGACTTCACGATGCGGACTCGTCCTTCCGCGACGATGTACATGGCGCGGCCGTGACTACCTTCCGCCACGATGCAATCGCCGTCTTCAAAGGTCTGCTCGGCGTCGATTCGCTTCGACAGCCCACGCACTGCCGGGCTCATCTCGTCCGCGTGGGGTTGGCGCCGTGGGAGCTTCACGATGGTCCACCTCCTGCGAAGTCCGACGCTTGCTCTCGGAAGGCGCGAGCGGTGTATCCGGTCAGGACGACATCGTCCTTGGCTCGCGCGGTCGCGGTTCGTGGCAGGCCCACGAGCGGACTCATCTCGCCGAAGTACTCACCACTCGACAGCAGTCGCAGCAACTCGTTCGACCCGTCAGCATGCTCGCGAAGGATCTCGACCTGCCCGTCCTCGATGATGTAGACGAGTTCGCCCATCTCGCCCTGCCGGAACAGCACCTCGCCCGGCGCCAGCTTCACTTCGACGGGAGGCCGATCGGGCACGTGGAGGATGGGCGCCATCTCGATCACGTTGTCAGCAAGCGGGACCATGCGGCTGTCATGGGTGGACACGACCACGACGCGTTCGCCCGTCGCCAACATCCGCACCAGCCGCAGGATCTCCTCGACTTGGATGAAGTCCAAGTGAGCGGTCGGCTCGTCGGCAAGGATCAACGGCGGATCGAGCGCGAGCGCTCGAGCGACCGCGACGCGTTGTTGCTGACCGCCAGACAGGTCGGCCGGCCGATGGTGGATGCGATGGCTGAGATCGACCATGTCGAGCAACTCGCGGGAGCGCGCTCTTGCTTCGTGGCGCGAGACGCCGACGGCTCGAAGCGGCACGGCAATGTTCTCCTCGGCCGTCAGGCTCGGCACGAGATTGAACGCTTGGAACACGATGCCGACGGTATGTCGCCGATAGTCGGTCAGCGCCGACCGTGAGAGACCGGTCACCTCGATATCGCCGAAGTGGATCGAACCGCTCATGGGCTTCAGGATGCCGCCGAGGCACGACAGCAATGTTGTCTTCCCACACCCGGATGGACCCAGCAGGATGGTGAGCGAGCCCGGAGTGACTTCGAGGTCGAGGCCGTCGATCGGGCGCACCTTGTAGTCGCCGCCGGTCGTGTACTCGACGACGAGGTCCTTGACATTCAGCTCGGGCATCGCAGGTACCTCATCCGAATGCCAGCGCCGGATCGACCCGCACGGCCCGGCGAACGCCGGCGAGGCTCCCGATGACGGACACGACCACAGCCGTGATGGGGACCAGGACGAGGATCGCGGTCGGAAATGCGACGGGTACCGACATCGCGGGTGCGAGAAGCCGAGCGATCAAGACGGCCGCGCCCGCTGCCAGTACCGAGAGCAGGACGGCTTGCAGGACGAGCCCCAGCAGCACCGACATGTTCGAGACGCCGATCGCTTTGAACACGGCGAAGTCCCGCGACCGTTCGAGTGCCGAGAGATAGATCACGGATCCGATGATGCATCCGGTGACGATCCACAAGAGCACGGAAAGCAGCGAGATGGTCTGCTTCACCGACTTGAGCGGACGGATGAGGTCCGTGCGCGCGTCCGCCCGGTCCACCGTCTTCATGCCGTCGAGTGGTTGTGTCGGTGAACCGCTGATCGCAACCGCCGTGATCACCGGTGCACCCTTGAAGGCGATCTCCTGAAGATCCTGCGTGCTGACGAACACGTTGGCGATCCCGCCGAGCATGGTCGAGTCGTGGAACGTTCCGACGATCTTGAACGACTTGCCGCCGATTTGAGCTGTTGATCCGAGTTGCATGCCGTGCACCGGTTGGGCCAATGCTTCGCCCGGGTTCTCGAGTCCGCGGCCCTCGTCAGGATGCGGGGTTCCGAGCTCCCCTGGCGCACCGCCGAAGAGTGTGATGCTCTGCGGTCCTGACGGTGAGTTGAGCGTGTAGGGGTAGAAGACCTGAGGTTGGGCCTCGGTGACACCATCCAGCGCACGAATTTGCTCGACGTTCGCCTCGTTCATCGGTACCGCTCCGAAGAACGGCCCACTGGCGTTGGAGTCGACGACCCACGTGTCGACCCCGATCTGGTCGAGTGTTCGATCGACCTCGATGTCGAGTGACGCGGCGACGCCCGCGAGGACGATCGTCAATGCCAAGACGAGCGCGACAGCGACGACCGATATGACGAAGCGTCGCAGCCGGAACTGCAGATCCCTCAGTGCAATCAGAAACAATGCTGATGCCGGCGCGCCGCCAAGGATCGCGCCTCAACACGAAACCTCACCGATTCTCCCCGCCCTCCATCGGGCTAGCTTACGTGAATCCCCGTTCGTGCCCGTCGCGGGCTCGAAGCCGCGCGCGCTGGCACCCCCGGCCGCGTCAAGGCACACCCCTCACGTGCGGTCAGCCGTCGTCGATACGGTCGATACGGTCACGTTTGCGCCGGTTGTGCACCGGGCAGTAGCAGCGGCCGTTGTCTTGCGCGGTAAGACCCCCAGCGCTGTAGGGAACGATGTGGTCGATCTCGCAGCGGTGGGCTGGGACGTCACAGCCGCTCGGGTGTTGGCAGTGGTGGTCTCGGACTTCGATGGCTCGGCGCAAGGCGCCGGTGAAGAACCGTTGGCGGACGCCGACGTCGATGACGCGTGAGGGACCGTCGAACACGATGCGTTCGATGTCGCTGGCGGTGAGATAGGGCACGAGTTGGCCGGGGTGGACGACGGTGCCGTCGGCCAGTTCGCACAGTCGACTGAAGGCGTGGTAGCCGACGACGACGGTGAAGAGCGGCCGGGCGGGTGCCGTGCCGTCGGACAAGGTCGCGGAGCGGCGGGCCATTTCCGCGAGGGCGTCGGCGCGGCGTTGTTCGGCGGTGCGAGACAATTGTTCGGCGGTGGCATGATCGCCGTGTTCGGCGCGGGTGGCAGACCAGTCGGCTTCGAACTCCCGTTGCTCGAGTCGTGACAGCTCCTCGACGAACACGGTTCCGTCGATGGGATCCAGCACCCCACCCACCGACACGGTGTCACCCCAGGTGCGCACAGCGTTGAAGTGTCTGCCGTCGCGCTCGTGATCCCACGGCGTCAGGTCGAGTTCGTCGTGCGTCTGCTGCAACCAGTACTTGGCCGCCCGAATGCCGTCGGAGAAGCGCAGCGTCTTGAGCTGGTCAACGAGAAGTTGCTCGTCGCGTTCGAACAACGCCGCGGCGTCGGGAGTGTTCAGGTGGGCGAGCACATCTGCGTGATCGATGGACAGCTTTCCCTCGCGCACGGCGGTCACAGTGTGAGGCATCGAGCGCAGCTTGCGGGCCCGGCACAGTTCTCGCCGCGCCGTTGACGCCGACACGTCGCACTCCCTGGCTAGCCGCGCGCTCGCTGTCTTGGAGCCGTCGTCGGCCCACGTGCGTTGCGTGTCCCACACTCCGAGCGCCTCAGCGCGCACGACCGCCAACATCGACTTTGCGTGCATCAGTCCGGTCACGAAGTCATGGGCCGCATCAGGTGAGAGCGACCGCGGGTCGATGGCCGCTAGCTCGTCGATCGCCCGCACTAGAGCCTCCAGCATTCTCGCAGTGTATCGAACAGATGTTCGTCAGGCAACCCTGGCAGAACCAAGAGTTCTTTCGAACCGCTAGACGGTCCTCCCTGAGCGACCGTGACCGACTCGCGCCACGTCCTCGACCACGGCCGAGACACCGTCCCAGTCGCGTCCGTCGGTGTGTTCCCACGTCGCGACTTCCGCCGCGGCCCAGATCGCCCATCGTTCGATCAATCGATGGAAGTCGGTGACGAACCGCAAGCTCAGTGCGCCGAGCGAGGAGCGTTCCGGGAACGGCGCTTCACCGTCGAGTGTGGACTGCGCCATCGCGGCCAGGTCTCGTTGGGTCGCAACCGCTTGTTCTCGCGCGACGTCGAGCGAGGCCAGGAGATCCTGCTGTCGCCCGCTGTCGGCGAAGAAGGCACGCGCCAACACCTCGGCCTCGAGCGCAGGCGGCGCCGGCGGCGTGCGCAGCCAGACGCGTAGCGCCTTGCGTCCCGCAGGAGTGATCGCGTAGCTGGTCGTTCGCCGCTTGCCGGTGAACGTCGTCTCGCTCTTCGCCAAGCCTGCGTCGGCAAGGCGCTTGATCTCGGCGTAGAGGTGACGCTCCGCACGAGGGAAGAAGTACTGCAGGCTACGGGTCGTCTGGTTGGCGAGCTCGTAGGTGGTCCACGACCGGACGGACAGCAGACCCAAGAGGGCGAAGGACGTCGGTGACAGCGTCATGTGAGCTCCTGCGGCGAAGGGCTTGACAACAGATACTGCAGTCTGCAGTATAGCGACATCAATACTGCACAGTGCAGTATGCAAGCCAAGGAGCGGACAATGGCCATCATCGAGACGGGCACCGAGACGCAGGACCTGATCTGGAGCTTCAACATGCTCATGGACGTGAAGGCGAGCAGCGAGGACACCTCCGGCGCACTGACCGTCATCGAGTCGTTGGTCACGCCCGATGCGAACCCGCCGATGCACGTGCACCACACGAAGGACGAGGCTTTCTACATGCTCGAGGGCGAGGTGGAATTCTTTCTCGCAGGGGCCGAGAGCCGGGTCGTTCGTGCCGGCGACTTCGTGTTCGGCCCTCGCGGCGTGCCCCACCGCTTCGAGGTGCGCACGCCGCAGGCGCGGATGCTGGTGTTGGGCACACCGGGCGGTGGCGACCGGTTCTTCCGCGAGCTGGGCGAGCCGGCCGCAGCCGCTGAGCTGCCCGTGCCGCAGCCGCCCGACGTCGAGCGGGTCGTCCGCGTTGCAGCTGCGCACGACATCGAGATCCTGCCGCCGCCGGCATGAGCACTTCGTGGGCCGGTCGCAGGCTGCTCGTCGTCGTGGCTCATCCCGACGACGAGACGTTCGGATGCGGCTCGCTGATCGCCGACGCTGCAGCCGCGGGTGCGCGCGTGACGGTTTGTTGCGCCACCCGCGGCGAGGCCGGCGAAACGGCGCAGGGATGTGACCTCCGTGGCCGACCCCTCGCCGACGTGCGGGTGGAGGAGTTGCAGGCGGCGGGTCGTGCGCTCGGCGCGGCCGAGCCCGTGCTGCTCGACTTCGTCGACTCGGGCATGACGGGTGATGCCTCGGAGGAGACGTTGTTCGCTGCACCGTTCGATTCGGTGGTGGAGGCGGTGACGCAGGTTGTCGCCGACGTCGACCCCGACGTCGTCGTGACACTCGATCCGACCGGCGGCGACGGCCATCGCGACCACGTGCGCATCGCACAAGCGACCGTCGAAGCCGTCAGGCGATCGGCGCGAGTCGACGCCAGCCTCTATTGCTGGTGCGTCCCGCGGTCGCTGCTCACGCGATGGCTCCAGCGGTTGACCGAGTCGAGGCCCGACAGTGGCCACCTCGAACTCGAGCCGGCCGAGCTCGGCCGGCCCGACGACGAGATCACGACGGTGATCGACGTCGGCCACCATCTCGCCTTGCGCCGAAAGGCGATGGCGCTGCACGCGTCACAACGATCACCTCTCGACGACATGCCTGAAGACCTCGCCGACACCTTCCTTCGTTTCGATCGTCTCGTGCGCATCCAGCCACCGTGGGGCGGCGGCGCCGTCGAGACCGAGATCTACGTGCCCGATGGCGGCACAGCCAGTTCGCTCATTTGCTGACGGGTATTGACGTCGGACGGCACGAGCGTTCCCGCCGCAACGTCGTGCAACGCGCGCCGACGGCGACCGATCACGATGCCGATCAGGCCGAGGCCGAAGATGAAGCTGAACGGGAACACGATGACGCGAATGAACGAATCCCGCGCTCGAACGAGACTCCCGTCGCTGCGCGTCAGCCTGATGCCGAACACCGCCATGCCAACAGTTCGTTGCGCGAGGAACCAGGCGAAGAACAGGTACATGCCACCCCAGAGGGTCCCTGCGCCGACCCAGCCCAGACCATTGCCCTTCGTCGGATCCACGTTCTCCGTGGTGAACAGGTCCACGAGGTAGGCCCCGACGGCCACGGCGGCGGTGAACGACAACGAGATGACGATCGTGTCGAGGAACCAGGCGCCGAGGCGGGCGATCGGTCCGGCGAGCCGGGCCACCTCGGTCCGATCAGGGTCGTCCGCGCGTCCTGCCGCGCGGTCGATCGGTTGCAACACGGCGCCGTCGACGTGGGCGACGGTCCGCCGAGCAACCTCGATGGAGCGCGCCGAGAGTTGCGATGCGGTGTCGGCGACCATGCTGCTGATCCGAACGCGCTTGACGATGCCGTCGACGTCCACTCGTTGTATGAGTCCATCGACATCGACGCGATCCACGACCTCTTCGATGTCCACTCGTTGAACGATCGCGTTGATGTCGACGCGCTGGACGATCGCGTTGATGTCGACGCGCTGGACGATGGCGTCCACGTCGATCCTCTGCAGCAGCGCGTCGAGATCGATACGTCCGACGAGCCGGTTGAGGTCGACGCGCTTGAGGGCGGCATCGATGTCGATGCGCTCGACCAAGTCGTTGAGATCGACGCGCTCCAACAACGAGTCCGGATCGACCGCATCGACCACAGGCGACACCAATCGACCCAGGAGCTTCTGCGGACGGCTCTCCGGGGTCACCCCACCATCATGGTCCGAATGCCGAACCATCGAGCGGCAAAGATGTCCGCACCATGCACGACCTCGTCCTTGCTGTCGACGATCCGCGCGCCGACGACGTGCGCCGGGTGCTGGAAGTCCACCTCTCCCACTCGCACGAGCTCAGTCCTCCCGAGCACGTGCATGCGCTCGACGTCGACGGTCTGCTCGACCCGGCGGTCACGTTCTTCAGTGCTCGCCGCGACGGCGTGCTGCTCGCCGTTGGTGCGCTCAAACACCTCGACGAGACCCACGGTGAGCTGAAGTCGATGCACACCATCGAACAGGCGCGACGGCAAGGGATCGGGCAGGCGGTGCTCGACCACCTCCTGACGGTCGCTCGGGAGCGCGGCTATCGACGGGTCAGTCTCGAGACCGGAGCGATGGACGCCTACGGCGCCGCTCGCGCCATGTACACGAAGGCTGGCTTCGAACGATGTGCGCCCTTCGGCCAGTACACCGACAACCCGTACAGCACCTGCATGGCCATCTGCCTCAACCCGTAGACCACAGCCCGACCTCACCGCGATCACCCGAACGGGTAAATTTCACATTTTGCCGGCCGATGAGACGCGAACTGCGACCAGATCCTGATACTGGTCCGGCCCGGTCGGCGTGATCCCACGAGGAGAAGAAGTGGCTTCCATCCCGCGCACTGGCGTCGTTCGTTCCGGGTTGAAGCTCGGTATCGCGGCCGTCATCGTCATCCTGCTCGCGCCGTTCGCGGCCAACCTCGGCCACATTTTCGGCGCGATCCCGAACCTGTTCGGGTCCGAGCGCCATGAGCGCGTGCAGCCTCCCGTGCTCAAGAGCCTGCAGGATCTCGCCGAGTACCACGCGGCGAGCGCCAACCTGCAAACGGTCGTGGAGGTGTCGCACGACGCCAGCTACCTACCGTCGTTCATCCAAGGCGACGACACCAGGTTCCTGGCCGTCGGTTCGGTCGATGCGTCTGTGGACTTCTCACAGCTCGCATCCACCGCGATCCAAGTCTCACCGGACGGCAAGGCCGTGACCGTCACGCTTCCCGCACCGACGTACGCCGCGCCGCATCTCGACCTCGACAATTCGCAAGTCCTGTCTCGGGAGCGGGGGCTTGTCGACCGCGTCGGAGGATTGTTCACGTCAGATCCGACGAACGACCAGCCGCTGTACCAACTCAGTGACCAAGCGTTGCGAGATGCAGCCACCAAGACCGACCTGATCGAGCGGGCCAAGACCAACACCACCGGAATGCTGACCGGCATGCTGCGCGGCCTCGGTTACCAGAACGTCACCGTGAAGTTCGTCGAGCCGGCCGCGCCGTGACGTCGGACTGACAGCACATAGCTGCGCCCATATTCTCTATCGGGGTCGTAGGGAACGGGGTGGCAAGGGTTGGATTTCGATCCGTGGTTGGCGCTGGCCGGCGCGATCGTCGGGTTCACCGTCGGACTGACGGGCATGGGTGGTGGCGCGCTCATGACGCCGATCCTGGTGCTTCTCTTCGGGGTCGACCCCGGTACCGCCGTGTCGAGCGACCTTCTCGCCTCGCTCGTGATGAAGCCGGTGGGCGCGACCGTGCACTTCCGACGAGGGACAGTGAACTGGTCGCTCGCCCGGTGGCTGGTGGTCGGCTCTGTTCCGGCCGCGTTCGTGGGCGTGTTCGTTCTCAACTACCTCGGCAGCGGACCCGACGTGGCGAAACAGATCAAGTCGCTGCTCGGCTGGGCACTCATCGTCGCGGCCGTGTCGATGGTGGCCAGGGTGTTCCTGAGTGCGCGTACGACTGCCCGCATTCGGACCGGCGCCATCGCGCCGCCACCCGAAGACGAGCCGCTCGTCGTGAAGCGATCGGCCACCGTCCTCATCGGGCTCGCCGGCGGCTTCATCGTCGGGATGACCTCTGTGGGTTCGGGTTCGCTGATGATCGTGATGTTGCTGCTCCTGTACCCGCGGTTGTCTGCAAAGCAACTCGTCGGCACCGACCTGGTGCAGGCGATCCCTCTCGTCGGTGCCGCCACCTTGGCCCACATGTTGTTCGGTCAGGTGGACTTCGCGCTCACGGCCTCGCTGTTGATCGGCAGCCTTCCTGGCGTGTACCTCGGCGCAAAGGTGTCGTCTCGCGCGCCGGACGGGGTGATCCGGCCCGCACTCGTCGTCATCCTCCTCGCGTCCGCCCTCAAACTCCTCGACGTGAGTAACAGCGCACTCGGCGGCACGCTGCTGCTGGTCGTGCTGGTCGGCGCACCGCTCTGGGGTGCCACGGATGCGTCGTTGCGCGCCATCGGCGAATGGGAGCGCTCGGGGTTCCGGCGAACCACCTGGGTGACGGCGCAGGCTGTGGCCGCGCCGTTCCTCGTCGGATTTCCGATCGCGCTGGTCTACGCGCTGTTCGTCCGGCCGCAACTCGGCAGACAGCGTTCTGCAGTTGCCGTTCACTGAACCGGTGCGGTTCACCCCACACGGGTGATGCCCGGCCCTGGTGAACATGGGAGGGTCCCGGGCAGGAGGTGGCGACATGGCCGACAACATGGAGTTGTTCGCCGCGTGCTTCGACAACGAGAAGCAAGCGGGCGAGGCATTGAAGGACTTCCAGTCCATGCACAAGGAGGGCTCGATCGACCTGATCGACGCCGTGGTCGTGGTCCATGGCGCGGACGGCAAGGTGCGCTTCGAGGAGACCGCCGATCCGAGCGGAAAGAAGTGGGCCAAGCGCGGCGCCATCGCGGGCGGCGTCGTCGGCCTGATCTTTCCCCCGAGCATCATCGCGTCGGCCGCCGTGGGCGGCGCCGCCGGTGGCGTCTGGGGCAAGGTCCGCGACAAGGGCTTCAAGGACGACGACTTGAAGGCGATCGGCGAGAGCCTCACGCCAGGCACCTCGGCGATCATCGCGGTCGCTCAGGACCGCGTGGCCGAGCAACTCGAGAAGGGCCTCGAGGGCTACGAGAAGATCATGCGCCACGCCATGAGCGCCGATGCCGCCGCTGCCGTCATCGCTGAAGTCGAAGCGGGAGACGACACGACTTCCACCTGAGCAGCGGTACACTCGCTCCTGGCGTCCCGCTGCTCACGGCGGTGAGTGGGTTCGCATTGCGGACCACTCGTTGATGCCACCGCGGAACCCTTGCGTCACATGACGTGTGAGGCCGGTGCCAGGAGCGCCTCAGACTGAACAAGACCATTGACACCGATGCCGTCGAGGCTGCCTTGTGGGCTGCCGCCGAGGAGCGCGCATCAGCGACCGATCTCGCCTTGATCGACGCGGATCCGGCGCTGTCGTCTCGGGTGCTGGATGGTCTGTTCGCCGACGCGCAGGACCGGCTCGAATCGGTCCACGGGCTGACCGGTCCCGAGCGGGCTCAGGTCATCGCCGACTTCGCGGACGAGCTCGACGGGCTGCACCGCGTGTACGACCGGTTGCACGGCGACGACGACGAGTTCGACGCCGATGACTTCGACGACGATCTCGCCGAGGAGCAGGGCACGCCGCTCCAGGCGTCGTGGTCGGAGGGCGAGATCGTCGTCTGGGCTGCCAGCGCCACGAGCGAGCCCGCGACGAACGACGAGCTCGCCGACTGTCTCGAGGCCCTCGGAGGTCCAGCGCTTGGTTGGCGTGTGCATCGCGGGATCGAGTTGCCGAGCGGCGCACGCGCCGAGACTGTCTCGATCCCGGTCGCGGACGCCCTCGGATGGCTCGCAGCGGTCGGCGGAGGACTCGACGGCGACGGTGTCGGTGCCAGCGTGCGGTGGCTCGGTCACATCGCGCTGCTTGCAGTGCGTCAGGTCGCACGAGGCGCGGTTGTCCCGACGCTACGGACCACGAAGCGCGCCGATCGCTCTGTCGACATGGCCGTGAAGTGGCAGGCGGCGCTTCTGGATGACGCCACGCTCGACCGGCTTGCCGCGATCATGCCCGGGCCGGTGCGCGTCATGGTGCCGCCGTCGGTCGCGTCGCGTGCCGTCGTCCTCGAGATCATCGCTGCAGTCGTGCATGCGGTCGTGACGCAGGCTGCCGGGATGCTCGAGCTGCCTGCGCCGCCGCCGCGGGTGCGCACTGCTTCGGACGTCGGCGAATCCGTCATCACACGTCTCGACGGATCTGCGTTCACCGGCCCGTCGGGGCCCGGAGCGGACGTCGCCGATCGCCTCCAGCGGTGGTCGAAAACGGTGACGAGCTCATCGAGGCCGCGGCTCGTCGTGCAACTCGACCCTCCGGATCGCAATGGCGCATGGTTCCTTTCCGTGCTCGGGCCGGGTCCACAGCGCGCCCTCGTCGACGTCGAGGTTGCGTTGTCGGCGACCAAGTCGACGCGCCCGGTCGCTGACGAGCTGGCACGGCTCGAGCGACTACTGCCCGAGCTGCAGCGGGCCGGTGCGCTGCGCCGAGGGCAGGTCTATCTGAGCACCGACGAAGCGTGGGAGCTGATGACTCGTACCGGCGAGTCGCTCGAGGCGGCCGGTTTCGAGGTTCGCGTTCCATCGCTGTCCCGGCGCAAGCCGAAGCCAGGTTTGCGGCTGTTCGTCGAACCGTCCGGCGACACCATGGTCGGTGCCCGCCAGCTCAGCAACGTGCGGTGGTCCGCGGTCTTCGACGACGTCGAGCTGACTGCTGAGGAGGTGACCCGGCTGGCGTCTGAAGCCCGTCCGCTCGTGCAGTCGCACGGCCGTTGGGTCGAGCTCGACCGGGTCGACTTGAAGGAAGCAGCGGCCGCGCTTGCCGAACGGGCGACGACGACACAGCTCACCGGCGCCGAGATCCTTCGTCATGCGGTCGGACTCGAGGGATCGGCGCTCGGCGAGCGGCTCCTCGTCGAGGGCGAAGGGTGGGCGGCCGATCTGCTCGACAAGGCCGCGTCGGTCTCCCGGGAAGCTGTCACCGAACCAGTCGGCTTCGTGGGGAAGCTGCGGACCTATCAGGCCGAGGCGCTCGGCTGGTTGGGCTTCCTCGACGCCGTCGATCTCGGCGGCTGTCTCGCCCTCGACATGGGCCTCGGCAAGACACCGACAGTGCTCGCGCACCTGGCAAGCACCGATCGCACCGGTCCTGCGCTCGTCATCGCGCCGCCAGCGGTTGTCGGCAACTGGGCCGCAGAGGCAGAGCGGTTCACGCCAGAGCTGCGAGTCGTCATCCATCACGGTGCAACGCGCGCTTCCGCCGACGAGTTGGCAGCCGAAGTCGCCGACGCCGACGTCGTCATCACGACGTACGGCACCGCCGTGCGTGACGTCGACGCGCTGGCAGAGCTGCCATGGCAGCGACTGATCCTCGACGAGGCCCAGGCGATCAAGAATGCGGCGAACGAGACCAGCCAGCAGCTCCGTCGCATTCCGGCCGACAGCAAGCTCGCGCTCACCGGCACCCCGATCGAGAACGGATTGGGCGACTTGTGGGCGATCCTCGACTTCTGCAATCCCGGTCTCGTGGGGACGCGACCGCGCTTCATCGCACAGCTCACCGGCGACGGCGAAGCCGCGCTGCGCGCCCTCAACGGCATCCTCGTGTTCCGTCGAACGAAGGCCGAGCCCGATGTCGCCGCCGAGCTGCCCGACCGCATCGACGAGCTCGATCACTGCACGATGACGCTCGAGCAGATCGGCCTCTATCAGGCGGTGCTCGACTCGTTGTTGGCGAGTACGACCGATCCCGAGCGCGAGCCAAAGAAGGGTGCCGTGCTCGCTGCTATCACTGCGCTCAAGCAGATCTGCAACCATCCCGCTGCCTACCAGAACGACGATCGGCCTCTCGCCGGACGCTCCGGGAAGCTGGAGCGGCTCGAGGAGCTGGTCGAGGCGGTGTTCGCGGCGGGCGAGCGGATGTTGATCTTCACCCACTTCGCCGAATGGGGGAAGCGGTTGGCCGACCATCTCACGGCGCTGACCGGCCTTCCGATCTCCTGCTACCACGGCGGGCTCGCCCGCGGTGCGCGTGACCGGCTCGTGCGCGAGTTCCAGACCGGCGAAGGCGCGGGTGCGCTCGTGTTGTCGCTGACCGCGGGCGGCACCGGGCTCAACCTCACCGCGGCCAACCATGTCGTGCTGTACGACCGTTGGTGGAATCCGGCGAAAGAAGACCAGGCGCGCGACCGGGCGTGGCGTATCGGCCAGACCCGCACGGTGGTGTCGCACCGACTCGTGTGCCCCGGCACGATCGACGAACGGGTGGAGGACGTGGTCGCGGGCAAGCGCCAGATCGCGGATCTCGTGTTGCCGAAGTCGAGCTCGCTCGAGGATCTCGGCGCTGCCCAGCTGCGCGTCGCGCTCGGTCTCGACTCCGCGAAGCTGCTGACAGAGGAGGACGGGTGACGGCACCGCGACGGTCTCGTCGGGGTTCACGTGGACGCAATCCGCGCGCCAAGGTCAAGAGCCTCTGGCATCCGGTGCCGCGGCCGGACCCCGTCGAGCCCATCAAGCCCGCACCGGTTCCCGTCGCGTTGTTGGAATCGCTCGGGTCACCGCCGCTGCGCGGGCATGCGTCGGCCGCGGACCACTATCTCGCCGCCGTCATCGAGCGCGCCGCCGCGGTCGCCACGGCGTTGGCCGCGTCCGCCGGTGTCCTCGCCGGCCCGGACGAGGTCTGACCAGGCTCACAACTTCGACGTGATGGACTTCGGGGATGGAACCCAAAGAAGTCGTGCGGCGCTTCCTCGAACACGGGCGTCGCGACGGCGAGTGGAACATGGACGTCATCGACGAGTGCTTCGACGATCGGTACTACTCACACACCTGGCACGGTGACCTGGCCCACACGGCTGCGCGCCAAGGACGGTTCTTCGCCGCACTCGAGTTCGTCGAAGGCGTGTCGAGCGATCTGATCGCGGACGGTGACTTCGTCGTGCATCGCTCGACCCGGCGGGTGCGCCATGTCGGCGAGGTTCTCGGTGTCGCGCCGACCGAGCGCGAGATCACCGTGCAGCACGTCGAGATGTGGCGCGTGGAAGACGGCAAGATCGTCGAGCACTGGGGCGGCCTCGGCGAGGCCGGCCAGCTCTACCGCGCGCTGACGATCTGATCGTCGACACCCTCCCCGAACTCGCGCCACCCTCTCGAACTCCGGGTCGCCGTGGCCCCTATAGGGGCCACGGCGCACCAACATTCGCCCGCAGGAGGGACGCGAAAAGCCCACCTCCGGGT
>DATAES010000178.1:0-2234 GCA_036257895.1 Acidimicrobiales bacterium | reverse complement strand
TTGCGTCCCCACCCGTACGAGTTCCACCTCTATTACGACATCTGACGCTTTGCGAATGTTGGTGCGCCGTGGCCCCGATAGGGGCCACGGCCTCCCAGAGTTCGAGCGGTGACGGAGTCGGGGAACTCCTTGGGCTACCCGTGCGACTACCTGTCATGCTCGGCGTGGGCCGCTTTCTTCGCGCACGATGACCGTTCGCCGTCTCGTCGTCGGTGCAGCGCTCGCCGTGGTGCTCGTGGTCGTGACCGCGGGACCGGCCGCGGCGCACGCCACCCTGGAGGCGACGAGCCCGGCTGACGGAGCGCATCTCGACACGGCTCCGAACGCGGTGAGCCTGACGTTCAGCGAGGACGTGAGTGCGCCTCTCGGCGCAGTCCGGGTCTTCGACGCGCAGCGACATCGTGTCGACAACGGCGATGTCGTCGCCCGCGACAACACCGTGACTGTGGGGATGAACCAGGTCGGTGACGACGGCTACATCGTGACGTGGCGGGTGATCTCTGCCGACTCGCACCCGGTGAACGGCGCCTTCACGTTCACCGTGGGGAACGGGTCGGCCGCGAGTTCCGAAGCAGTGTCGTCGCTGCTCGACTCCGGCAGCGACAAGAAGTGGGACCTCGCGGGCAACATCGCTCGCGGCATCGGTTACGCCGGGACGTTCCTCGCCGCGGGCGGTGCCATCTTCCTCGCGGTCGTACTCGACGATCGCTCGGATCGCCGAAGGCTGGCAAAGGTCGTGTTATGGGCGGCGATCGTCGGTGCTCTCGGCGTCCTCGTGCAGTTGCCAATCTCCGCCGCGCTCGCCACAGGACTCGGGCTCGGATCCATCACCCACGAAGGCGTGCTCGGCGATGTGCTCGCCGACGGCGTAGGCACTCAGACGATCGTCGTTCTGCTCGGCCTTGCCGTCGCGACGACAGCAGTGCTCTGGAAGACGCGCACCACCGCGACGCGTGTCGCCGCTGTGGTCGGCGGTGGGGCCGCCGCGATCGGCTTCGCGTTCGCGGGACACACGACGATCACCGCGCCTCGATGGCTCGTCTACAGCTCAGACGTCGTACACGTGCTCGCGGCGGCGGTGTGGTTCGGCGGCCTCGTGTTCTTGTTCCTGTTCCTCCGAGGCCAAAGAGCGGAGGCGGGTGACGCCGTCCATGCCGGCGGCGTGGTCGCTCGGTTCTCCCGGCTCGCTGCGTTCGCGATCGTCGCCGTAGGTATCGCCGGTGGCATCCTTGCCTACGAGGAGATCCGCGCGCTCAGCGCGCTGACCTCCACGACCTACGGCAAGCTCGTGCTCGTCAAGCTCGGCGTCGTAGCTGTCATTGCTGCCGTCGCCACGTACAACCGTTACCGGCTGGTGCCCGCGCTCCGGCGAGCCGAGGCCCGCGGTCGCAACGCCTGGTCGCACCTCGTGTCGACGGTCCGCGTCGAGATGATCGGCATGGTCGTCGTCCTCGGTCTGACCGCGGTGCTCGTGAACCAGGTGCCCGCAAGCACAGCAGCAGGCATCGGCACGATCTACTCGCAGACCAAGCCGATCGGGCAGAACACGGTCAACCTCGTGGTCGACCCGAACCGAGCCGGTCACAACTCGATCCACATGTATTTCCTGGACCCCACTGGTCGCGTCGCCGAGGTGGCCGACGGGGTCACGCTCGAGATCTCGTTCCCGGCCAACGACATCGGTCCGCTGAGTCGGACGCCGTTCGTCGCCGGCCCCGGGCACTACCAGCTCGACACCGACGACCTCTCGACTACGGGTCAGTGGACGATTGCGGTCCGCGCCCAGTTCTCCAAGTTCGAAGCCCCCACCGCCACCTTCGACGTCAACGTAAACCCATAGAGAGGAACACCTGCATGCGTACCCGCAAGATCATCGGCGCGACGGCTTTGGCCTGCGCGGCGGTCGTGACAATGGCTGCCCCGGCGTTCGCCCATGTGAGCGTCAATCCGAAGTCGGCCCCACAAGGCGGCTTTCAGACACTGACCTTCCAGGTGCCGAACGAAACGGACGACGCCAACACGATCGGGCTCGACCTGCAGCTCCCTCCTGACCACCCCTTCGCTTCCGTGAGTGTGCAACCCAAGGCGGGTTGGACGTATCAAGCGACGACGACCCCGCTGCCGACGCCCGTCACCAACGACGACGGCCAGCAGGTCACCGACTACATCTCCGAGATCAAGTGGACGGGCGGGCAGATCAAGCCGGGCGAGTTCGACACGTTCGCGGTCTCGGT
>DATAES010000177.1:0-28388 GCA_036257895.1 Acidimicrobiales bacterium | reverse complement strand
CAACCGGGGCAGACGATGTCAGCCCGCGGAACTCATCGCGACGCGGTCCAGCGCCGCTCTCATGGGACGAATCGCGACTTGGCCTTCGTCGCCGCCTGCCGGCGCACGGTAGAAAACCAACCAGGAGGTCGACCGTCATGCACGTGGAGGGACACGAGGGTCACGGCGACCACGGCGACCACGGCGGTCACGGCGGGCATGGCGACCACGCCGAGATGTTCCGGCGCAAGTTCTGGGTGAGCCTCGCACTGACCTTGCCGACGGTGCTGTACAGCAGCATGGTCCAGGACTGGCTGGGCTACACCGCGCCCGAGTTCCCCGGCAACACGTTCGTGGCGCCGCTGTTCGGGACGCTTGTGTTCCTGTGGGGCGGACCGGTCTTCCTGCAAGGCGGCTGGGAAGAGCTGCGGAGCAGACGACCGGGCATGATGCTGCTGATCTCGTTGGGGCTGCTCGTCGCGTTCGGTGCCTCTGTCGCGACCGAGTTCGGTTGGATCGATGTCGACCTGTGGTTCGAGCTCTCGACGCTCGTCACGGTCATGCTGCTCGGGCACTGGCTCGAAATGCGCGCCATCGGTCAAGCCCAGGGGGCGCTGGACGCGCTGGCCGAGCTCTTACCCGACGAAGCCGAGCTCGTCACGTCCAGTGGCGTCGAGACCATCGGGCTCGACGCGCTGCAAGTCGGCGATGTCGTGCTCGTGCGCGCCGGTGGCCGCGTTCCCGCGGACGGAGTCATCGTCGATGGTGAGGCAGAGCTCGACGAAGCCATGATCACGGGTGAGTCCCGACCCGTCGTGAAACAAGTCGGCGATCGCGTCGTGGCCGGCACCGTATCGACCGACTCTGCCATTCGGGTGCAGATCGCGGCCGTCGGCGCCGACACCGCGCTGGCCGGCATCCAGCGACTGGTCGAGGAGGCGCAAGCTTCACAGTCACGGGCGCAGGCGCTCGCCGATCGGTTTGCCGCACTGCTGTTCTATGTCGCGCTCGCGGCCGGCGCGATCACGTTCACGGTGTGGGCGCTTCTCGGCGAGATGGATCAAGCGGTCGAGCGCACGGTGACGGTGCTCGTCATCGCGTGTCCTCATGCACTGGGACTGGCGATCCCGCTGACCATCGCGGTGTCGACGAGCATCGCGGCGCGCGCCGGCATCCTCGTGAAGAACCGGCTGGCTTTGGAACGTATGCGCACGGTCGACGCCGTGCTGTTCGACAAGACGGGGACGTTGACCACCGGCCGGCATGCGGTGACCGGTCTCGTCGCTTCCGGCGTTGCCGATCGCGAGCTGCTGGCGACAGCCGCGGCGGTGGAAGCCGATAGCGAGCATCCGCTGGCGCGGGCGATCGTGTCCTCGGCGCAGGAACAAGGTGTCGACGTTCCGAGGGCGACGGGCTTTCGATCGATCACCGGTCGCGGCGTCGAGGCCATGGTCGGTGACGACGCCGTCGCCGTTGGCGGGCCGGCTCTGCTGCGTGAGCGACGACTCGTCGAGCCGGAGTCCATGGCGTCGACCACGGCGGAGTGGCGAAACCGAGGCGCGTCGGTGCTCCATGTCGTCGTCGGCGATCTGGTGGTCGGCGCGTTGGCGCTCGAAGATCAGGTTCGTCCGGAGTCACGAACGGCCGTCGAAGAGCTGCACGGGCTCGGTGTGCGAGTGGTCATGATCACCGGCGACGCGCGCCAGGTAGCGGACGCAGTCGGAGCGACGCTCGGTGTCGACGAGGTGTTCGCCGAAGTGCTCCCTGAAGACAAGGACCGTGCCGTGTCGGACCTCCAGGCGCGTGGGCTCCAGGTCGCCATGGTCGGAGACGGAGTCAACGACGCGCCCGCGCTCGCACGTGCCGACGTGGGCATCGCAATCGGCGCGGGCACAGATGTCGCGATCGAGTCGGCCGGTGTTGTGCTCGCGTCGAGCGACCCGCGCAGCGTTCTCGGTGTCATCCGATTGTCCAGAGCCAGCTATCGCAAGATGGTGCAGAACCTCGCGTGGGGCGCGGGCTACAACCTCGTCGCGATCCCGCTCGCGGCCGGTGTGTTCGCGTTCGCAGGCGTCACGTTGTCGCCCGCCGTCGGTGCGGTTCTGATGTCGGCCTCGACGGTGGTGGTTGCGTTCAACGCTCAACTCCTACGCCGGCTCGACCTCAGCCACCGTGAAGATGTGTCAGCCGAGCCCGTTCCGCCTCCCAGGCCGCGTCAGCATCCTCGACATCACGACCCCGTTCGGCGGCCAGCCTGAACCATCCGGCCCCGGGGCGGCCGGTGTCGGCGCGCACGACCACAGCCGTGAGCAGCCCCCGGCCCGCGTCGTCCTCCTCCTCGGAAAGGGCTCGTAGCAAGGGGACGATGTCGCCGGTCAGGTCGAGCTGTGCGCGCAACTCCGCATACGTGATCGTCCCTCCCCGAGCCGCCACCGCCACGAGCACGTCTCGGACCGTCAGCATTCGTCTTATCTTCCTTCCCCGATGACGAGGACCGTGCTGGGCCATGAGATTCGCCGGGTCGAGGATCCGGCGTTGCTGACGGGCGAGGCTCGTTTCCTCGCGGATCTCGAGATCGGCGGGCTCCTCCACGCCGTCTTCGTGCGCAGCACCGTCGCGCACGGACGCATTCGGAACGTCGACATCGCGACCGCGGTCGACCTACCAGGGGTCGTTGCCGTACTGACGGCAGGCGACCTCGACCTGCCCGCGCAGGGGGCAGAGCAGCTCGGCCTTCTCGCTCGCCCCTTGCTCGCCGCCGATCGCGTCCGGTTCGTGGGGGAGCCCGTGGCGGTCGTCGTCGCGGAGTCGCACGAAGCCGCTTTTGACGCGGTCGAGGCCGTCGTCGTCGATGTCGAGCGCTTGCCCGTCGCGCTCGGTGCCGTGGACGCGGCGGTCGACGGAGCGCCGCTGCTGTTCCCGGATCACGGAACGAACGTCGTGGGGGGCCGCCATCATGGCGTCGACGACGGATTCTTTGCGGACGACGAGGTAGTGGCGCGCGCTCGTCTCACACATCAGCGGGTCGCTCCGGTGCCGCTCGAACCGAATGGTGCGGTTGCGATTCCGGAAGCGGATGGCGCGGTCACGCTGTGGGCATCGACCCAGGGTGTGTTCGGCGTACGAAACGACGTGTGCAACGTCCTGGGGCTCACACCTGAAGAGGTCCGCGTGCGGGCGCCCTGGATCGGTGGTGGCTTCGGCGCGAAGGGCGGGACCTACGTCGAGCAGATCCTGGTGGTCGCGCTCGCGCGTCGCCTCGGGCGGCCCGTTCGCTGGGTCGAGACGCGCACCGAGAACCTGCTCGGCATGACGCACGGCCGCGGCCAGGTCCACGAGGTGTCGGTCAGCGCGAAGCGCGACGGCATGCTCGGCGGCCTGTGCGTGCGGGGTTGGGCTGACGTCGGCGCCTATCCCGTGCGCGGCACGTTCATCCCGCTGGTGACCCGCTTCATGTCCGCTGGTGTGTATCGATGGCAGCGTCACGACTTCAGCGCGATCGCGGTGCTGACGAACGCGACACCGACCGGTCCGTATCGTGGTGCGGGTCGGCCCGAAGCCGCAGCGATCTGTGAACGCGCCATCGATCTCGTCGCCGCCGAACTGGGCATGGACCCTGCCGATGTCCGTCGACGGAACTTTCCCGCTCCGGACGAGTTCCCCTTCACCACCGCGACGGGCGCGGTGTACGACACCGGCGACTACGCGAAGGCGCTCGACACCGCGCTCGAGCTCGTCGGCTACCGCGAGTTGCGCGCGGAACAACGCCGCCGGCGCCAGGATGACAACGCGTCCTTGCTCGGTATCGGCATCGGTTGTTACGTCGAGACATCTGGCAACGGCTCAGAGTTCGGTGCCGTGGCGGTGGATGACGACGGCAGCGTCATGGTCACGTCGGGCAGCGTCCCGCACGGACAAGGACACGAGACGATGTGGGCGCAGATCGTGAGTGCCACCCTCGGCGTGCCGTTCGAATCCGTGCGCGTCGTGCACTCCGACACGGGACGCGTCGATCACGGCACCGGCACGTTCGGGTCGCGGTCGTTGCAGCTCGCGGGTTCCGCGGTGCTGCGCGCCGCGGAAGAGGTGCTGCTGCAGGCGAGGGCCCTGGCAGCCGATCTGCTCGAAGCCGCGGTCGATGACGTGGTCGTGTTGGACGACGGCCGGCTCGGGGTGGTTGGCGTGCCGGTGACCGGGCGTTCGTGGTCCGAGCTCGCGATGGCTGCTCGGGCGCGGCACGACCCGTTGGTGCACTCCTTGGACTTCGAACAATCGGGCACGTTTCCATTCGGCTGCCACGTCGCGGTCGTGGAGATCGAGCGCGAGACAGGCCAAGTCGCCCTCCGCGATCTCGTCGCCGTCGATGACTGCGGCACCGTCATCAATCCCTTGCTCGCCACTGGCCAAGTGCACGGCGGGCTCGCGCAGGGCATCGCCCAGATGTTGTTCGAGGAGGTGCGCTACGACGCCGATGGCAACCCGCTCACCGCGACGCTCGTCGACTACGCCGTGCCGTCGGCGGCCGAGCTTCCGTCGTTCCGAACCGCCCACACCGTGACGCCGACGCCTCGGAACCCGCTCGGGGCGAAAGGAATCGGAGAGTCGGGCACGACCGGCTCGATCAGCGCGTTGTGGAATGCGGTGGTCGACGCGCTCGCTCCGTTCGGCATCCGCCATCTCGATCCGCCGTTCACGCCGATGCGCGTGTGGGAGGCGATGCGCGATGCCGGCCAGTGAAACATCGAGTGTGCGCCAACCGCCCTGACAGGGCGGTTCACGCACAGTCAGGTGAGATCCGGACGACTACCAGGCGTAGGCCTCGGGCGCAGTTCCGCCCGGACCGGGGAAGATCTTGTCGAGACGGCTGAGCGTCTCCGCATCGAGATCGATCTCGATTGAACGCAGCGCGCCGTCGAACTGGTCAATGGTGCGTGGACCGATGATCGGCGCGGTTACCACCGGGTTCGACAGCAGCCACGCGAGTGCGACGTCCGCGGGCCGCTCGCCGAGCTCGGCGCACAACTTCTCCCACGCCTCGAGCGTGTCCTTCAGCCACTCTGCGGCCGCCTTCATACCGTCACTCGAACGCCGGCCGTCGCCCTGGCCGACCGAGCCCCCGAGCAGGCCGCTGCCGAGCGGGCTCCAGGGCAGGATCCCGACGCCGTACGCCTCGCACGCAGGAACCACCTCGAGCTCGATGGTTCGCGTCTTGAGGTTGTAGAGGCTCTGCTCGGAGACCAAGCCGAACGAGTTGCGGCGCCGCGCCGCTTCGTTGGCGGCGCTGATGTGCCAGCCCGCGAAATTCGAACTGCCGACGTAGATGACCTTTCCCTGCGCGACGAGCAGGTCCATGGCCTGCCAGATCTCGTCCCACGGCGTGGACCTGTCGACGTGGTGCATCTGGTAGAGGTCGATGTGATCGGTCTGGAGGCGCCGAAGGCTCGCCTCGCACGCGTCGCGGATGTGCCGGGCGGACAGCTTCGAATCGTTCGGCCATTCACCCGCAACGTTGCCGTACACCTTGGTGGCGAGGACGACCTTGTCTCTGCGGCTGCCGCCCTGTGCGAACCAGCGGCCGATGATGTGCTCGGTCTCACCTCCCCCGTAGCCGTTCGCGGTGTCGAAGAAGTTGATCCCAGCCTCGAGGGCGCGGTCCATGATCTTGAAGCTGTCGCGCTCACTCGTCTGCGGACCGAAGTTCATCGTGCCGAGGCACAACGGGCTCACGAGCAGGCCGGAACGTCCGAGATGGCGATAATCCATCGCCGGACCTTATGCCTGCCAGTAGCCGTCGCCGCTGCGTGTGTGCTCGTCGGGGGCGGGATCGCACGGATGGCACTCGAGCTCCAACGTGGCGTGGGTGATCCCGAACCGGTCCGC
The DNA here is from genome assembly GCA_036257895.1 of Acidimicrobiales bacterium. Lineage (GTDB taxonomy): Bacteria > Actinomycetota > Acidimicrobiia > Acidimicrobiales > JACDCH01 > DATAES01. Next base: position 22,529 of record DATAES010000177.1, on the reverse strand, counting down.
GAGCACCGCCTTGAGCCGGTCGCCACTCGCTTGCGCGTCGTGCAGGCTCACTTCACCACGCAACACCACATGCGCGGACAGGGCGGGCACGTCCGAGGCGAGGTTCCAGAGGTGCAAGTGATGCACAGCCTCGACCTCGTTGTCCGCCGCGAGCGCGGCTTCCACGGATGCCGGGTCCATACCACGCGGCGTGCCTTCCAGAAGGACTTGCGCGGTGTCGCGCAACAGACCCCAGGCCGACCAGAGGACGGCCAACGCGATCAGGATCGACGCGACCGGGTCGACCCAATCAGCGTCCCACACGATCGCCGCGATGCCCGCGGCCATCGCGGCGACCGAGCCGGCCGCGTCCATCGACATGTGGACGAACGCGCCGCGCATGTTGAGGCTGCGGCCTTGTGCTCGCGCCAGCAACACCGCGCTGACGAGGTTGACGATCAAGCCGATGGTGGCGACGACGAGCAGGCCGCCTCCGACGACGTCAGCCGGTTCGCCGATGCGTGCGATGGCCTCGTAGATGATCCATCCCGCCACCACGAGCAGGGCCAGACCGTTGGCCTGCGCACCGAGCACCTCCGCGCGCTGCAATCCGTAACTGTGACGAGCGGTGGCCCGACGATCGACGAGGTGTTGTGCGATGAGAGCGATGCCGAGCGCGGCGACGTCGGACAGCATGTGGGCGGCATCGGCCAGCAACGCCAACGACTGGAATGCGATGCCGCCGATGACCTCGACGACCATGAAGACGCCGTTCGCGGCCAACGAGATCCACAACGCACGACGTTGGGTCGAGCGGCTCACGTGCGAGTGGGCGTGATCGTTGTGAACGTGACCGCGGCCGTTCATGGCAACAGGCAACGCTACCGTCGGCGCATCCCAGGCCGGGAGGGTTCGGGCGGTCAGCCCGTCAACTCGCCCGCCCGAACGGGCGCGTCGACCACGTTGCCAGGCGGTGCCAGCGGGCACGCCCAAGCGGGGTCGTACGCGCACGACGGGTTGTACGCGAAGTTGAGGTCGATGACGAGGTTGTCGCCGTCGCCCCCGAGGTCGGCGCCCTTGATGGTGTCGATGACGTAGCGGCCGCCCCCGTAGGTCTGCACGCCGGCCAGACCATCCTTGATCGGGACGAAGACGCCGCCCCCGTAGGCGGCGATCCACCACACGTCGAGGTCGCCGACGCCCGTGAGGTGGACGCGGCCCAGCCGTTCGAAGGGGACCACGCCATCGGTCCCGGTCGCGACCTCGAGCCGAGCCGGGGCCACGTCGGTGTCCACGGCAGCATCGAATCGCATCGTCGGGTCGTACGGGGCGACCGGCACGCCCGTGAAGGCCGCGCGCTGCGCCTCGGGGACCGGCGAATCCGGATGATGGCTGAGCAGTTCGTCCCGGGTTGTCTTCCACAGGTCGTGGGCGGCCTGGACGTCCTCCATGTTCCGCACATCGGCGTACAGGCGGCCGACCTGTCGGCGCCAGTCGAGCAGTGACAGCGACATCGGGGGCAACCTACGACGATCGACGGCGTACGTCCCAATCTCTGACTAAAGTCAGAGAAATCGAAGAGATCGAGATGATCGACCGGGTACGGGCGTTCAACCGTGCCGTCACGCAACGAGTAGGCGCCCTGGACGACCACTATCTCTCCACGGACCGGCCGCTCGGCGAGGCACGAGTGCTCTGGGAGATCGGAGAGGATGGGTGCGACGTCCGCGTCCTGCGATCGCGATTGGCGCTCGACTCTGGCTACCTCAGCCGGTTGCTGCGATCGCTCGAGACGGCCGGCCTCGTGAAGGTCGCCGCGAGTGCCGGGGATCGCCGCGTGCGGACCGCTCGTCCCACCGCCAAGGGCCGAAGGGAGTGCGCGTTGCTCGATCGGCGGAGCGACGCGCTCGCGCGCTCGATGCTCGAACCATTGACCGAGTCCCAACGGGATCGACTGGTCGCGGCCATGAGCGACGTGGAGCGCCTGCTCACCGCCACGTTGGTCACCATCGAGCCGGTCGACCCGACCGACCATCACGCGCAGGACTGCCTACGCGAGTACTTCACCGAGCTCGATCGTCGATTCGACGCCGGTTTCGATCCGCGCGCCAGCCTGCCCGCCGACCCGGCAGAGATGCGACCACCGGCCGGCACCTTTGTCGTCGGGATGCTGCATGGCGAGCCGGTGTGCTGCGGCGCGCTGAAGTTCCACGGCGACGAGCCGGCGGAGCTGAAGCGCATGTGGGTCGCTCCGGCGGCACGCGGACTCGGCCTCGGCCGCCGGTTGCTCACCGAGCTCGAGCGCCGGGCTGCAGACAACGGCTGTGGCGTCGTCCGGCTCGAGACCAACCGGTCCCTGGTCGAAGCCATCGCCATGTACCGGTCGAGCGGCTACCGCGAAGTCGCGGCGTTCAACGACGAGCCGTACGGCGACCACTGGTTCGAGAAGCACTTGTAGCTCCCCCCGCGGCGGCCGGAGTCGGGCGTCAAGACGCGAGGAAGTCGAAGATGTCGGGGAGTGCCTGCCGGTCCTGCGCGAAGAACGCGTGCCCGCCTTCGTACAGCCGAAGCTCCGCGCCAGGGATGCGCTCCGCGATGGCCATGCCGTTCGACGACGGCGCGATCCCGTCGTAACGACCCGACGCCACGAGTGTCGGACAGGTCACGGCTCCGAGCCGGTCGCACACGTCGTGATGGCTACGTGCTTCGAGTTGCGCGCGCTCGCCTCGGAGCTGCTCCGAACTGCGGTCGCCGGTCCGCCGACCGTTCATCATGTCGACGAGCGCCTGGTCGCGCGGGTGCGCCGCCAGCCACTCTTTGTCGAACCGCGTATCGAGCAACCGCGTGTGCGCGTCAGCCCGTGCTCCCGCGTCGAGGTCCACCAGCTCGTGCAACGGATACGAGGAGCCACCGACGCCACCAGGCGACGTGCACGCCAGCGCGAGCCGTTCGACGCGGGCCGGAGCGGTGACCGCCAGCTCTTGCGCGACCATCCCACCGAACGAGACGCCCACGACACGACACCGTTCCCATCCCAGTTCGTCCAACAGCGCGAGCCCGTCGGAGGCGTAGTCGGCCATCGAATACGGGTCGGGCGGTATCTCGGTGCGACCCACACCGCGTTGGTCGTGGGCCACGACGTCGAAGTGTGGTGTGAACAGATCGATCAGGACGCGGCTGGTATCGAGTGTTGCCCCCGACCCGTTCAGGAACAGCAGGCGCGGCCCCTCGCCGGTGCGTTCGTAGTAGATGTCGATCCCGTTCGCGTTGACCGTGGGCATGGCGGTGACTCAGCGCCCCTGGATTCGTGCAATTCGCGTCGACGTGCGGATGCCGGGTTTCATCGTGGATCTCAGACCTCCGAATGTTGGTGCGCCGTGGCCCCCAGAGAGGCCACGGCGACCCGAAGTTCGACAGGGACTGTGTGTCATGTGACGTGGTGACGCGCTGTCATCGGCTGTCGACTCATCACATCCCTACTCGCATGCGGAGAAACGTTCAACCTGGTGCTCGAGGCCCGTCCTTGAACACATCCAGGCGAGCGCGCTGGCCGGTGGCCGGCGTGTTCGTCTGGTTCGGCGCGGTGCTCGGCAGCTTCGCCGTCATCGCACTCGACGTCCAGGAGTCGCTCGGTCTGGGGCCGGGGGGCTTCGGCGCGTTGCTCGCGGTCGGCTTCGCACTCGGTGCGGGCGCGCACCTTGCCGGCGGTGCGCTCGTCGAGCGTTGCGGGGAAGGGGGCGCGCTGTGGCGCGTCGTGGTGGCGTGGGCCGCGACCCTTGTCGCCGCAGTCGCGGCGCCTGGAACGCTCTGTCTCGCCATCGCGATCGTCGCGGTACTCGCCGGCGCTGGCGCGCTCAACGCAACGTTGAACGCGTGTGCAGTCAACGCGGTCGCGGGCGACACGAGAAGGTTCGTGCGCTACCACGCTGCGTACAGCGCCGGAGCATTCGGTGGAGCGGTTCTCACCGCGCTGATCGCCGGCGGCGGTGCGTCGTGGCGAGTCGTGTGGCTGACGTTGGTCCTGGCGGGTCTGGCGCTGGTCGTTCCCGCCTCCCACGTGAACAGCGGTTCCACGGCGCCGACCGTCAGGGCGACTTCGATGCGCTCGGTCCTGTCGCTGCTGCGCACACCGGCAGTCCGCCGCGTTGCCGTCCTGTTGTTCGCCGCGGTCGCTGCCGCCAGCGCAGTCGACACGTGGGGCGTCCGTTTCCTGCGCGTCGAACACGACACCTCGGTCGTCGGGGGGGCCGGTGCGTACGCAGTCGCGCAACTGGTGGCGGTCGTGGCACGACTGCGGCTCGTGCCGTCGTCGAACGTGCGTCGCGCCGACCCGGTCGTCGTGGCCAGCGGACTGCTCGCCGCCGGACTGATCGTCGAATGCAGCATCTCCAACATGTGGATCAGCGCTGCCGGTCTCGCCGCGGCGGCGGTTGCGGGTGCCCTCGTCGTGCCCTTACTGCTCGCGTGCAGCGGCATCGGCGAGCGACCTGCCGCAGCGGTGGCCGCGGTCGGCGCGGTGGGGCACCTCGGTTTCGTCATCGGTCCCGCGCTGGTCGGGGCACTGACCGCACTGGCGGGATCAGCCGCCGGTCTGCTCGCAGTCGCCAGCCTCGCCGTGGTGACGGCAGCGGCGGCGCGATGGGGCCTGGCCGTTGACGGAACGGTCAGGGTGGACGACTCTGAGGCCGCGATGAGCAGGCGGGTCGAGCAGACATGAGCTCCTGCCGGGCCTGCGGCCGGCCGTGTCCCGACGGCGGCCGTTTCTGCCCGTATTGCGGAACCGCGATTCAGCCGACGTGTGCGGCCTGTGGTCAGGAGAACCCGGGCGACGCCACGTTCTGCCTGCGCTGCGGGACGCCGCTGAGCGCACCGAGCCCGGTGTCTTCACAGCCGGCGCCGCGAGCGGCGGCCCGCGCCGATGCCGATCGCCCACAGTCGCTCGGCGGCGGCCGGTACCAGATCGACGAACTCCTCGGTGAGGGCTCGCGCAAGCGCGTGTATCGCGCCCACGACACGCGCCTCGATCGCACGGTCGCAGTCGCGATCGTGAAGACGGAAGGCCTCGACGCCGCGGGCCTCGATCGTCTCCGCCGCGAGACGCGAGCGATGGGCCGGCTCGGCGACCATCCGAACGTCGTGACCGTGTTCGACGTCGGTGACGAGCACGGGCGGCCGTTCATCGTCAGCCAGCATCTCGGCGGTGGCGACGTCGAGCAACTCATGCAAACGAGTCCCGGCAACCGTCTAACGCTCGAACGGGCCGTGCAGATCGCGGCAGATGTCGCCGCGGCGCTGGCCTACGCACATGCACACGACACCATCCACCGCGATGTGAAGCCCGGCAACGTATGGCTCACCGACGACGGGACGGCCAGGCTCGGCGACTTCGGCCTCGCGGCCGTCGCTGAGTCGTCGCGCCTCACGACCGAAGGCATGATCATCGGAACGGTCGCCTACCTCCCGCCCGAACAGGCAATTGGCCGGCTGCCGGATCCGCGCAGCGATCTCTATTCGCTCGGCGCAATGGTCTACGAGCTGATCACCGGCCGGCCTCCGTTCGTCGGCGACGACGCGGTCGCGGTCATCTCGCAGCACCTGCACACCGCGCCGGTAGCTCCGAGCTGGCACAACCCGGCAGTGCCACCTGCACTCGAATCGCTGGTCCTCGCGCTTCTGGCGAAGAACCCCGAGGACAGGCCGGCGGGGGCGGGCGCAGTGCACGACCAGCTCGTCGCGATCGGCGCCACGCTCGCGGGCGGAGACGGCAGCGACGACGCGACCACGGCGAATGTCGGAGCCAACCCGCTCGACCGTCTCGCCGCGGGTGTCTTCGTCGGCAGAGAGGCCGAGGTCAGGCAACTGCGCGCGGCACTCGACGACGCCCTCTCGGGGCGCGGCCGCCTCGTGCTCCTCGCCGGCGAGCCCGGCATCGGCAAGACGCGTTGCTGCGACGAACTGGCCACGTACGCGCGGCTGCGTGGTGCACAAGTGCTCACGGGACGCAGCTACGAGACCGAGGGCGCCCCGGCCTACTGGCCCTGGGTGCAGGTCGTGCGGTCCTACGCGCACGAACGCGATCCCGACGACTTGCGTTCCGAGCTCGGCTCGGGCGCTTCGGTCATCGCCCAGGTCGTGCCCGAGGTCGCGGCTCGCGTGGTCGGTCTCGAGGTGCCGCCGTCACTGGAGCCGGAACATGCGCGGTTCCGTCTCTTCGACTCGATCACCGCATTCCTCAAGAACGCGGCGCAGCGCCAGCCTCTGCTTCTCGTGCTCGACGACCTGCACTGGGCCGACGAGCCGTCGCTGCTTCTGCTTCGCTACCTCGCCGCCGAGATGACCGTCGGGCGCATCGTCGTCGTGGCGACCTATCGCGACGTCGAAGTCGGGCGCCACCACCCGCTCGCGGCGACACTGGCGGAGCTGGCGCGACAGCCGGTCACGTCGCGGATCCTGTTGCACGGGCTCGCGAGGGAGGACGTCGACCGCTACCTCGAGATCACCGCCGGGCGAGCGCCGCCCGTGGGTCTCACCGATGCGGTTTACGAGGAAACGGAAGGCAATCCGTTCTTCCTCACCGAGGTGGTGCGGCTGCTCGCCGAAGACGGACGGCTCGACACGAGCCGAACCGATCGATGGAGCGTGACGATCCCGCAAGGCGTCCGTGAAGTGATCGGCCGCCGCTTGGAACGCCTCGACGACGCCACGAACGACGTCCTCACCGTCGCCGCGGTCTGCGGCCGCACGTTCGCACTCGACTCGTTGGTCGAAGCGGCGGGACGCGACGAGCCAGAGGTCCTTGCCGCCTTGGACCAGGCGATCGGCGCGCGCTTGATCACGGAAGTCACCGGCGCGGTGCCGCGTTTCACCTTCGCCCATGCACTCATCCGCGAAACGATCTACGACGAGTTGACCCTCAATCGACGCATCCGGCTGCATCGCAGGATCGCTCTGGCGCTCGAACCACGGATGAACCCGCACGACCAGGCGTCGGTGGCCGAGCTCGCGCACCACTTCGCGTTGGCGGCTCCCGGCGGTGACGTCGACCGCGCCGTCTCGTATGCCGAGCAGGCGGCTCGGCTCGCTGACGCGGCGCTCGCCTACGAAGAAGCAGCCCGCTTCTACACCGTTGCGGCGCAGACCCTCGAGATGGTCGAGTCCGTCGACGAAGCGCGCCGCGCCGAACTGATGATCGACGTCGGCCAGGCGTACAAGCGCGCCGGTGACATCGACCAGGCCCGTGACGCCTTCCGCATCGCGTTCGACCTCGGGCGTGGCCTCGTTGACGCCGACCTCATGGGACGGGCCGCGCTCGGCTTCGGCCGACCCGGCCTGCAAGCTGGTCTCGTCGACGAGGACTCGCTCAGGCTCGCCGGCGAGGCACTCGACGCGCTCGGCCCCGAGCCCTCGGCCATGCGGGCGAGGCTGCTGGCGCGGCTCGCCGCAGACCATTACTTCCGCGATCGGGAGAGGATGGACGAGATCGCGACAGAGGCTGTCGCGGTGGCCCGGCAGGCGGGTGACGCGGGGGCGCTCGGCTATTCGCTGTTGATGGCGGTGATCGCACGGGACGGACTCCCCACGATGCTGGCCCTGTCCACGGAGGCGATCGCCGCGAGCCTCGAAGCCGGTGACCGCGACACGGCGACACTCGCCCGTCTCTACCGCGCCTGGGGCCTGCACTTGACCGGCGACATGGAGGAGGCACAGGCCGAGATCGAGAGGTTCGCCGTCGCCGCAGAGCAGTTGCACCAGCCGATGTACCTCTGGCACCGCCACTGGTTCCTCACCTCACAGGCCTTGTTCGAGGGCCGCTTCGCCGAGGGCCTGCAACTGGCCGACGAGGCGCTCGTGCTCGGCGACCGGGTGTCGTCGATCGACGCGCGCCAGGGGCATGCGATGCAGCGCTTCGTCGCCCGACGCACTGCTACAGAGCTGGGACCGCTCGCCGAGACCTTCGTCCGCTTGTGCGACGAGTTGCCCACGATGCCCATCTACCTCGGCGTGCTTGCGCTGCTCCGAGTCGAGCAGGGGAATCGTGACGAAGCTGCCTCCCTTTTGGCGAGGCTCGCCGCCGAGCTGCCGACGATGCGGACCGACGCGTTCCGGTTGGCCACGCTGGCGCTGGCCGCCGAGGTGGTCGCGGCCGTGGAGGACGATGCCGTCGCTCGCACCGTGCTCGACGGCCTGCACGGAGAGACGGGAGTCAACGTCATCTTTGGCGCCTGTGGCGCGTACCTGGGGCCCGCGAGCCGGTACATCGGGCTCGCAGCGCTGGCCGCGGGCGACGTCGACGCAGCCGTGGACGCGTTGCACGATGCCGCCGAGCGGGCCCGCGCCGTGAACGGCCGGCCATGGTTGGCCCGCATCCAGCTCGACCTCGCCACCGCGCTCTTACGACGCGACGACCCGGGGGACCGCGCCGAGGCCTTGCAGGCCACGACCGACGCCATCGAAATCGGCCGCGCACACGCCATGACGATGCTGGTCGAAGCCGCGCTGGCGAAGAAGCTCGAAGCGCAAGGAGCGTTGCACGTCGACACCAGCAACTCGATCGATGTGGTCGCTGCGGCAGTGTCGTCAGATCAGCCCGACTTGCTGGCGCTGCTGCCTGATGCACACGCGGGAAGCACGGTCACGGTCCTCTTCACCGACATCGTCGACTCCACGCTCAGCGCGGAAAGAATCGGCGACCGGCGATGGCTGGACGTGCTTCGGACCCACAACGCCGTCGTACGGGCCGAGCTTCCTCGCCACCAGGGCGTCGAGGTGAAGGCTCGTGGCGACGGGTTCATGCTGGCGTTCGCGGGTGCACGCCGGGCGGTGCAGTGCGCCGTGGCGATCCAGCGAGCGCTCGCGGCCGACCCGATCGAGCTCGAACCGGGTGAGGTCGTCCGTGTGCGGATCGGGTTGCACACGGGCGAGGCGCTCCAAGCGGAGCACGACCTGTTCGGCCGCCACGTCAACCTCGCGGCGCGGATCGCGGACCGAGCCCGTGGCGGAGAGGTGCTCGTGTCGGCGCTCACGTGTGGTCTCCTGTCCGGTGCCGACGACATCGTGTTCGGCCGTAGTAGAGAGGTCACACTCAAGGGCGTGGCCGAGCCCCAGACCGTCGTGACCGTCGAATGGCGGACGACGGAGCCGTCTGTGCCAGATGACATCGACACTGCCTCCGAAGGCGGGGAGGATGCGAGGCATGCGGGCACGGCGACCTGACTTCGACGGGTTCGTCGAGCGCGACGGCGTGAAGGTCGCGTACGAGGTGTTCGGTGAAGCCAACGAGCCGACGGTTCTGCTCATGCCGACGTGGTCGATCGTGCACTCGCGTACGTGGAAGGCACAGGTGGGCCACCTCGCGCGCCGCTACCGCGTCATCGCCTTCGACGGCCGCGGCAACGGCCGGTCAGATCGACCGTCGACGCCCGATGCGTACAGCGACGCCGAGTTCGTCGAGGACGGCGTCGCCGTCCTCGATGGCACGGGTACCGACCACGCCATCGTGGTGGGGCTTTCGATGGGCGGGCTGTGGACGCTGCTCCTTGCGTCACGCCATCCGGAACGGGTTCTCGGGGCCGTGGTGTTCGGTGCCGCCGTGCCGCATCTGCGAGACGGCGAGACAAAGCCGGCCGACGAGCCGCAGGGCAGGCCCACCCACCCGTTCGACACCGAGCTCGACGAGTACGAGGGATGGGCCAAGTACAACCGCCACCACTGGTTGCACGACTACGACGACTTCCTGCAGTTCTTCTTTCGCCAGGTCTTCACCGAGCCTCACTCGACGAAGCAGCGTGAGGACGCCGTCGGCTGGGGCCACGACACCGACGGCGCGACATTGGTGGCAACCCGCGACGCGCCGCCGGTCCTCGCCGATCGCAGCGAGGCCGAGGCGATGTGCCGGTCGGTGCAGTGCCCGCTCCTCATCGTCCACGGCACCGACGACGGGATCATCCCGCACTCGAACAGCGTGCGCCTCGCGGAACTGACCGGCGCAACGCTGATGTCCGTCGAGGGCGGCGGTCACAACCAGTTCGCCCGTGATCCGGTGTTCGCCAATCTCCTGGTGCAGGACTTCGTCGAGAAGGTCGCCTCCCGTGTGCGAGCACCGCAGCACCGGACGTGGACCCGAGCTTTGCGCCGGTCCAAGCGCGCGCTCTACATCTCGTCACCGATCGGCCTCGGTCACGCGCAGCGTGACATCGCGATTGCGGCCGAGTTGCGGAAGCTGCATCCCGACCTCCAGATCGACTGGCTGGCGCAGTCCCCGGTGACCAGCGTGCTCGAGGCCCGTGGTGAAAACGTCCACGCTGCATCGCGATTCCTCGCGAGCGAGTCGGCGCACATCACCGACGAGAGCCATGAGCACGATCTGCATGCGTTCCAGGCGGTGCGGCGGATGGACGAGATCCTCGTGAACAACTTCATGGTGTTCCACGACGTCGTGAGCGCCGAGCCATACGACCTGTGGATCGGTGACGAGGCGTGGGACCTCGACTACTTCCTCCACGAGAACCCGGAGCTCAAGCGGGCGCCATTCGTGTGGATGACTGATTTCGTCGGCTGGCTGCCGATGCCCGACGGTGGTGCGCGCGAAGCAGCCATCACGGCCGACTACAACGCGGAGATGATCGAGCACGTCGCTCGCTTTCGCCGTGTCCGTGACCGCTCGATCTTCGTCGGCAACCCCAGCGACGTCGTGGCCGACGACTTCGGTCCCGGGCTCGGACCGATCCGGTCCTGGACCGAAGCGAACTTCGACTTCAGCGGCTACATCACAGGCTTCGATCCGAGCGACTTCGCTGATCGCGACATGTTGCGCGCCGAGCTCGGCTACGGGCCCGACGAGAAGGTGTGCATCGTCACGGTGGGCGGTTCCGGTGTCGGCGGCGCGCTACTGCGCAAGGTGATCCGTGCACATCCCTCCGCGGCGCAGCGGGTTCCCGGACTACGCACCATCGCGGTGGCCGGACCTCGGATCGATCCTGCCGCTCTCGACCCGCCTGCGGGTGTCGAGATCCGCGCCTTCGTTCCCGATCTGTACAAGCACTTGGCCGCATGTGATCTCGCGGTGGTGCAGGGCGGACTCACGACGTGCATGGAGTTGACCGCCAACCGGCGCCCGTTCCTCTACTTCCCGCTCGCCCATCACTTCGAGCAGAACTTCCACGTGCGCCACCGGCTCGACCGTCACGGCGCGGGGCGTTGCATGGACTTCGCCACCACGAACGAGGACGACATCGCTGTCGCCATCGCCGCAGAGCTGACAACGGACCGTGGCGCTTCGTACGCGCCCGTCGAGACCGATGGCGCAGTCCGCGCCGCGGCACTGATCGGTGAGTTGCTGTGAGAGCGCGTGAGCCCGACATCGCCGGGTTCGTCGAGCGCAACGGGGTGAACGTCGCGTACGAGGTCTTCGGCGCCGACAACGGTCGCACGATCTGCATCGGTCCCTCGAACCCGATCATCCATGCGCGTGCGGCGAAGACCTATGCACCGTGGCTCTCGCGCCACTACCGCGTGATCACGATCGACCCCCGAGGCAACGGCCGGTCCGACCGCCCCGCAGATCCACAGGCGTACGGCGCTGCGATCGCGGCCGACGACACGCTGGCCGTGCTCGACGAGTTGGGCGTCGAGCGCGCGGTTTTGCACGGGACCTCGTGGACGACCGCGGCGCTGCTGGTCGCAAACGCGAAAGCACCTGAACGCGTCGCCGGGCTCGTGCTCATGGGTCCGCTGTTGCCGGTCGGGGAGCCGTACGACTCCCCAATTCTGAGCGGCGAGCACTTCTGGGCTCCGCTTGCCGATCGCGAAGGCATAGAGGTGTCGAACTGCGCCTTCATGCTCGAGCGCTATGCCGAGTACGTCGACACGTGGATCCGCCTCGCGATCTCCGAGCCCTACGAGCACAAGATGGTCGACGACTTCATCGGCTGGGGCCTCGAGGGCACGGGCGCCACCGTCGCGGACACGTACATCGGCTCCGGGCTGACGCCCGAGGCGACCGGAGAGTCGACCGGCGCCGTCATGCGTCAGCTCTGCGAGCTGGTGACGTGTCCTGTCCTTCTCATCCACGGGACAGACGACGCGATCACGCCGATCGAGTGGAGCCGAGCCGCATCGCGGTTGTACGGGTGGGACCTCGTCGAGATGGAAGGCAACGGACACGTCCCGGCCGAGCCGGTGCGCCTCAACCTCCTCGTGCGCGCCTTCGTCGACAGGGTCCTGCCGCCGCCACCTGTGTCGAGCACCTGGACGCGTGCGCTCGCGCGCCCAAAACGCGCGCTCTATCTCTCGTCACCGATCGGGCTCGGTCACGCTCGGCGGGATGTCGCGATCGCAGACCAGTTGCGCAAGCTCCAGCCGGATCTCGACGTCGACTGGCTGACGCAACATCCCGTCAGCGCGCTGCTCGAAGCGCGTGGAGAACGCGTTCACAGCGCGGCAGCGGCGCTGGCGAACGAGTCGGCGCATTTCGAAGGCGAGTCAGCCGAGCACGATCTGCACGCGTTTCACGCGCTGCGGAACATGGACGAGATCATCGTGCACAACTTCGGCGTGTTCCACGACCTGCTCGCGAGTGAGGCGTACGACGTCGTGATCGGCGACGAAGCCTGGGACGTCGACTTCTTCCTCCACGAGAACCCGGAGTTGAAGCACACGTCGTTCGTGTGGATGACCGACTTCGTCGGCATGCTGCCGATGCCCGACGGTGGCGAGCGCGAAGCATTCCTCACCTCCGAGTACAACGCGGAGATGATCGAGCAGGTCGATCGATTCCGGCGTGTCCGCGATCGGTCGATCTTCGTCGGCGACCCGGCCGACCTCGTTCCCGATCCCCTCGGCCCGGGACTCCCGGGCGTCCGCGAGTGGACCGAGGCCAACTTCGACTTCGCCGGCTACGTCACCGGCTTCGACCCGGTCGATGCCGCGCAGCGCGACGAGTTGCGCGCCTCGTTCGGCTGGGCGCCGGACGAGCAGGTCTGCGTGGTGAGCGTGGGCGGCACCGCGGTCGGGCGGCCGCTGCTGCGCAAGGTCATCGACTCGTTCCCACTGGCGCGACGTCGAGTGCCGGCCTTGCGGATGGTGATCGTGGCCGGACCGCGCATCGAGCCCGCCTCGTTGGTCGGAAGCGATCCTCCCGAAGGACTCGAGCTGCGGGCGTACGTGCCCGACCTCTACCGGCACTTGGCGGCCTGCGATCTCGGCATCGTGCAGGGAGGGCTGACCACGTGCATGGAGCTGACCGCCAACCAGCGGCCGTTCTTGTACTTCCCGCTCGCGCATCACTTCGAGCAGAACCTCCATGTCCGTCACCGGCTCGATCGCTACCGGGCGGGCCGGTACATGGACTACGTGACATCGACCCCGGAGTCGATCGCGGACGCGATCGCAACGGAGGTCGGCCGCGCCGTTTCGTACGAGCCGGTCGCCACCGATGGCGCGGCGCGCGCCGCGTCGATGATCGCCGACCTCCTCTAGGAACCTGCTGAGCAATGCTGTCGCACGTCTCGCCGGCCAGCTTCGACGCTCGCGGCGTCCTCCTCCCTCGAAAGTGCGCTGGGCACTTCTCTCGGTCGTGCGTCCTTGCGAGAGCCGAACCGTGGCTCGGCGGTCCGCACGACGATTACTCAACAGGCTCCTAGGACCGCCGCTGCGATACTGCGGTCGTGGCGGCCAGCGCGAACCCGAACGAACCGGCATGGCAGTTCGGGTTCATGGCCGCACTCACGCCGAGCGCGCGAGAGGCGGTGTTGCAACTCGGGCGTAGGCGCACGTACGCGACGGGCGAGTCCGTGTTCTACGAGGGTGATCCGTCCGTGTTCGCCGTAGTCGTGTTGGCCGGGCGTCTGAAGGTTTCGTCCACGTCCGAGGACGGGCACGACACGGTGCTCGCGTTCCGAGGGCCCGGCGATCTCATCGGTGAGCTGTCGCTGTTCGACGGCTCGCCCCGGCCGGCCACCGTCGCCGCGGTCGAACCCGCCGAGGTGGTGCTGATCACGGCGGATCGATTCACCGAGCTGGTACGGACGCGACCGGAGATCGCCGAGGTGCTGCTGCGCACGGTCGTGGGCAAGCTCCGAGACGCCGACCGGCAGCGCCTCGAGTTCGGCGCCTACGACACGACGGGGCGCGTCGCCCGCCGGCTCGTGCAGCTGGCCGACGAGCACGGCGTCCCCGGTTCGACCGCGACCGGCGGCGTGCGCATCACCTTGCCGCTGTCGCAGACCGAGCTGGCGGGCTGGACGGGGTCGTCGCGCGAAGCGGTGGCGCGTGCCCTGGCGCTGTTGCGCCGCCGGCGCCTGATAACCACGCACCGGCGCAGCATCGTCGTCCTCGACGTCGATGCCCTGCGGTCGCAGGCGGGCTGATCCGGCAGTTTCGAGATATGCGGACGCAGTAGCTCAGTTCTGCGAGGCCGCAACGCCGCTCGGGCCGCAGATTCTGGCTAGGGTGCGCGCATGTCTCGCAGATCTTCGCTCGTCGGTGCGGTCGCACTCGTCCTGCTCGTGTCCGTGGTGGCGGCGTGCAGCTCGGACGACAAGACCACTGCGACGGCGAACTCGGTCTCCGGCTCGATCAAGGTCTCTGCAGCAGCGTCGCTGACCGAAGCGTTCAACGGTTTGCAGACCACATTGAAGAAGGAGGAACCGGATCTGTCGATCACCTACAACTTCGGCGGATCGGGAGCGCTCGTCACGCAGATCCAGCAGGGCGCGGAGATCGACGTCATCGCTGCAGCCGACACCGACTCGATGAAGAAATTGCAGAACGATGGTTCGGTCGAAGAGCCGGTGATCTTCGCCCACAACAAGCTCGAGATCCTCGTGCGGCCCGGCAACCCGAAGCAGATCAAGGGAATGGCCGATCTGGCGCGTCCCGACATCAAGTTCGTCACCGAAGATGAAACCGTGCCAGCCGGCAAATACTCCGCCCAAGCGTTGGCGAACGCAGGTGTCACGGTGAGCCCCGTGTCGAAAGAGCCTGACGTGAAGGCCGCGGTCGCGAAGGTGACAAGCGGTGAAGCGGACGCGACGATCGTGTACCAGACCGATGTGACCGCCGCCGGCGCGAAGGGCGAGGGCGTCGAGATACCGGACGCGCAGAACATCATCGCCAACTACCCGATCGCGATCTTGAAGGCGACGAAGAACCATGGCGGCGCAGCTGCGTTCGTGGACGCGGTGGTCCACGGAAGCGGACAGGACGCGTTGCAACAGCGCGGTTTCCTTGCCGTGACCTGAGAGGCGAGCCGACCGAGGAGACACCTCCATGCCGTCGTATCGAATGGGGCAGGCCGCGGACCTGCTGGGCGTGAGCGTCGACACTGTGCGGCGGTGGGTGGACGGCGGCCGCATCGGCGCCTCCCGGACGGAGGGCGGCCGGCGACTCATCGACGGACGAGCGCTTGCCGAGTTCGCAGTCGAACTCACCAAGGAGCGCGAAGCCGATGTCGTCGTCGGCCGGTCAGCCCGCAACCGGTTCCCCGGCATCGTGACCCGCGTGATCAAGGACAAGGTCACGGCCCAAGTCGAGATCCAAGCCGGCCCGCATCGGGTCGTGTCGCTCATGACCCGCGAGGCGGCGGATGAGCTCGGCTTGACGCCCGGCGTCCTCGCCGTCGCCGCCGTGAAATCGACCAGCGTCGTCATCGAGATCCCCGCGGAATAGATGAGTCGAAGCTGGCGTCGGGCGCGAGCTGAAGGCATCCCCGACCGGCCTGCAGTCGCGCCTCTGATCATCGCCGTTTTCGGCGCGCTCCTGTTCGCGCTGCCGCTGCTGGGGCTCCTCTGGCGGGCACCTTGGGGGTCCGCTTGGGAAGTCCTGAACACGGAGCCCGCCCGCGAAGCCCTGCGCCTGTCGCTGATCACGTCGCTGTCGGCAACGGGAATCGCGATCGTGCTCGGCGTCCCGCTCGCGTGGGTGCAGGCCCGAGTCGAGTATCCGGGCAAGCGGGTCGTGCGCGCGCTCACCACGCTGCCCATGGTGCTGCCGCCCGTGGTGGGCGGCATCGCGCTGCTCCTCGCGTTGGGTCGTCGCGGCATCGTGGGCAGTCAACTCGACAAGATCGGTGTCAATCTTCCGTTCACGACCGCAGGCGCTGTCGTCGCGGAGACCTTCGTCGCCATGCCGTTTCTCGTGCTCACGCTCGAGGCCGCGTTCCGCTCCTCCGACCGCAGGCTCGAAGACGCAGCGCGCACGCTGGGCGCCGGCCGGTTCATGGTGTTCCGTCGCGTCACGCTGCCGCTGGTCGCTCCGTCGCTGATCGCGGGCATCGTGCTGTGCTGGGCGCGAGCACTCGGCGAGTTCGGCGCGACGATCACCTTCGCCGGCAACCTCCAAGGCACGACCCAGACGCTGCCGCTGTTCGTCTACATCAAGCTGGAAGGGTCGAATCCCGACTCGGCCATCGTCTTGTCGCTCGTGTTGCTCGTCATCTCGTTCGTCGTCCTCGTCGCGCTGCGCGACCGCTGGCTCAGCGCCCGGTGATGCCGGGGCGCAATGACCTCAGCCCGATGACGCTGGCCGCCACCGTCAGGATCGAGCTCGATGGCTTCGTTCTCGACGCGGAGCTGGCGATCACAGCGGGTCAAACCGTCGCCGTCGTCGGCCCGAACGGAGCGGGAAAGACGACGTTGCTGCGAGCGCTTGCCGGGTTGCGCGGTCTGAGCGGGGGCCGCATCGAACTCGATGGCACCGTGTACGACGATCCGGACGCACGCATCTATGTCCCACCGGAGCGACGGCCGGTCGGCGTCGTGTTCCAGGACAATCTGCTGTTCCCGCACCTCAGTGCGCTCGAGAACGTCGCCTTCGGGCTCCGCGCCCGTGGGTTCAGCCATCGAGAAGCGCGCCGGCGCGCCGCCGAGTGGCTCGACCGGGTCGGCCTCGACCGACGCACGCGGGCGCGTCCTCGTGAGCTGTCAGGCGGGCAGGCGCAGCGGGTTGCCCTTGCCCGTGCGCTGGCGGCGGACCCGGCCATGCTGCTCCTCGACGAACCGCTGGCGGCGCTCGATGCGACGACGCGTAACGACGTGCGGCGCGATCTCCGTCGCCACTTGGCGACGTTCCCGGGCGTCCGCCTGCTCATCACGCACGATCCGATCGACGCGGCCGTGCTTGCCGATTACGTCGTCGTCCTCGACCATGGCCGCATCGCGCAGATGGGCACGCCTGCCGAGATCACGAGCCGGCCTCGCACGCGTTGGGTCGCGGAGCTCACCGGGACGAATCTCTTTTCGGGGACGGCTCGCGCGGAGGGACGGGTGGCGCTCGACGCAGGCGGCGCCATCATCACCGCCGATCACGATGTGTCGGGCTCGGTGTTCGCGGTCGTCCATCCGCGATCGGTGTCGTTGCATCGCGCCAAGCCAGAAGGGTCCGCGCGCAACAGTTGGCGCGGGGTCGTCACCGCGGTCGAGCCCGTCGGCGATCGCTACCGCGTCGAGGTCGACTCGACGCCATCGGTGGTCGCCGAGGTGACTCCGGAAGCGGTGCGAGAGATCGGTCTGCGCGAAGGCGTCGAGGTGTGGGCGGCGATCAAGGCCACCGAGGTCGACGTCTATCCCGCGTGATCGGTGGCGGAACAGAGAGGCCGGACCTCATCGTGGTCGAGCGTGGCGAGGATCGACTCGGCCAGTCGGCGCGCCGACACCGCATCCAGTTCTATGGCGACGCGGTCGGTCGTGCCCCACACGTCGACGCACAGCGCGTGATCGAGCGGTGCGTCTTGCGGATGGTCGAAGTACACGACCGCGCGATCGACGTCGAACCAATCGTTACCGCCGTAGCCGCTTCCCGCCACCTGCATCTTCGTCGTCAGGTAGGTGCACATGCGTCACGTCCCCTTGAGGTGCATGTCGAAGAACCTCCAGATCTGCTTCCAGCCGTCCTTTGCGGCCTCGACCCGGTACGAGGGTCGGTCGACGGAGAAGAACGCGTGACCGGCGTCGTCGTACGCGTGGAAGTCGAAGTCCTTCCCGTTGGCCTCGAGTGCCTTGGCCATCGCGGCGACATCATCAGGAGATGGACTCTGGTCGTCGTTGCCGAACAGACCGAGCAGCGGGCAGCGCAGGTTCGGGGCGAGGTCGATGTCCGCTCGCCCTCCATAGCAGTCGACCGCGGCGTCGACGTCGAGGCTGCAGGCGACCATGAAAGTCTGGCGTCCTCCTGAGCAGTAGCCGATGACGCCCACCTTGCCGTTCGCTTCGGGCCTCGACCGCAGCATGTCAATCGCGCCTCGCGCGTCGCCACGGCACTGCTCGTCGGGGACGCCACCGGCATCACGCGCCGCGGCAGCAGCATCGGTGGCCTTTGC
This sequence comes from Acidimicrobiales bacterium, assembly GCA_036257895.1. Taxonomy (GTDB): domain Bacteria; phylum Actinomycetota; class Acidimicrobiia; order Acidimicrobiales; family JACDCH01; genus DATAES01. Next base: position 4,237 of record DATAES010000177.1, on the reverse strand, counting down.
GCCTGGCGCGTAGCGGTGGTGGAGGTTGGGCATCAACGCCGCGTAGCCGTAGACGGCGAACGTGCGGACGATCTCCTTCGACGCCCGGTCGTAGCCGGGCATGTGGTGCAGCACGACGACGCTCGGCTGACTGTCGAGCTCGACCGGTCGAGCGAAGTACGCCTCTATCTCGTCGCCACCGTGACCGGTGATCGAAATCGTCTCGGCGACCATGCCATCGGACATGGCCGGACAGTACTGCTCGACTCAATCGCTGTTGCCGGCGGCCGTGCCCGCGGTGGAATCGCGGGTCACCGTCCGCGCCAGGATGCCGAGCGTGGCGCGCAGTGCGGACTCGGGGATCACCGGAAAGACCGCCGCCTCCCTCCACGTCTCGTCGATGTCCGACCAGTCGTAGTACGAGGTCACGAGCGTGCCGTCCTCGATCGGCTCGAGTCGGTAGCCGTAGACGTGGCCGATCGCAGGACGGATCTGACCGAGGATCGTCCATGCGATCTCGCGGTCTTGTTCGAACTTGGTGATCGTGACCGTCACGTCGTAGAGGCCGAGCGGGTAGTCGTTGAGCGCCTCGCGATCCATGTGGACCACGAACGTGTCGCCCACCGCCGACACCGGCTCGCCGGTTGCATCCATGAGCATGCCGGAGCTGTCGATCGTCACGTGACCCTGCGGATCGCTCAACACCTTGAAGATCGAACGAGGGTCGGACTTGATCGTCCGCTGGACTTCGATCCGCTCGGTCATGTCACTCGTCATGGCCGCATCCTGTCACCGCTCACCCCGCCCCGATCTCCTCAACGCCGTCCGTTGAGCAGAACCTTGCCGTTCCGGTGACGTTCCGTCGACGGAGGGTGGTCGGCAAGAGGCGATATACCCTGTGCCGAGCCAAGGGGGGGCGGTGTTCCGATCGTGACCAGTGACATGGCGGCCACTGCGACGGCGGCGAGCCCGGAGCTGGCTGAGAATCGGACCTCCGTTCGTTCGCCGGCCGCGCCCGCCGGCGGCCAGACCATGGCCGTCATGTTGATCGTGGCCGGCGTCAGCTTCGTGGCCACGATCGTCGCCACGACGCGTTATGGGATCGGATTGACGCCGGACTCGTTCGTGTACCTGACCGGGGCGCAGAGCCTCGCCGCCGGCCATGGCTACGCATCGGACGGCTCGGCGGTCACCGTGTTCGCACCCGGCTACTCGGCGGTGGTGTCCCTGGCCGAGCACATCGGGCTCTCCGCCGGAGGCGGTGCCCGTGTGCTCGCGGCAGTGTGCGCAGCGGCTTCCGTAGCTCTCGGCTACGCACTGCTGCGCCGCCACATCCACTCCCGCCGCATCATCATCGGCGCCACGGTCGCCATCGGCTGCTCAGCGGTCATGCTGCAGACGTTCGACGAGGCGTTGAGTGAGCACCTCTTCATCCTGGTGGTGCTGCTGTTCATCCTTGCGGCCGAGAACGTGATGAGCGCTTCCCGCGTCATGTTGCCGGTCGCGACGGTGGTCGTCCTGACGTGGGCGGCCTTCTACGTTCGCTACGCCGGCATCGTCCTCGTTCCCATCGCCGCCGCGATCGTGCTGATCGCGCTGTGGCGACGCAGCCGGGGTCGAGCTCTCGCCAGCGCAGCCGCGGTACTGGTCGCCGGCGTCGCGTTGCCGGCGGTGTGGATGAAGCGCAACGTCGATGCCGGCTCGGGACTGCTCGGGAGCCGGCAGGACGCCGCGGCATCACCATTGACCAACGTCGCCCGCACGTCGCGCGAGCTCTCGAGCTGGTTGGCGACGAGCTGGACGCCAGGGGCGTTGCGCGTCGTGCTGTTTCTTGCGGCAGTGGTCCTACTCGTCCTCGCCGTCGCCGGGCTGGTGCGCGGTCGACTGACGCTACCGACCGACGCGCGCGACATGTTGCCGGCCGTTCTGGTCACGAGCGTCTACTTGATCTATCTGGCCGTCACTGCATCGCTCGTTGCGTTCGCTGCCATCAACGCGCGGTTCCTGGCACCGGTCTTCATCCCTGCCGTCGTCGTCGCCGCCTGGGTGTTCGAGCGGGTTCGTCCCCAGGTGAGTCAGCCGGTGCGTCGCGTCATCACGGTGGTGGCGGCAGTGTGGTTGGCGATCAGCCTGTTGTGGTTCGGTGGCGTGCTCGTGAGCTCGGCGCGATCGGGTGCAGGTGGCTACGCCTCTGATCACTGGCACGACTCGAAGCTCCTCGACGACGTCCGGAGCCTCGACGAAACAGCGCCCGTGTACACGAACGACTCGGTCGCCATCGAGCTCTTCACGGGACGAGTGGTCAAGCTGAGCGTCGCTCGGACGTTCTTCGCGTCCAACGAAGAGACCGGGAGCCTCCCGGGCTTCTTGCAAACGGTCAAGTGCGCGGGCCGCGTGGAGCTGGTGTGGTTCCAACCGAACGGACGGCCCCGCTTGTACTCACCGGACGAACTCGCGCAGTACCTACGGCTGGAGCCTCGGGTGCAGCGGGGCGAGGGTGTCATCTACGACGTGACGCCGAAGCCCGGTGACACGTCCACGGTCTCCTGCCGGTAGCACTGCAGAATGGTGGCGACGTTTCGCAAGGCAGTACGGCATCCGATCCGCGCCGCCTCGGAGGCCGGCTTCCTGATCGCCTCCGCGGCCGGACAAAGGGACTACGTGCCCTTCATCGTTCTCGCGCACGCCCGCACCGGGTCCAACATGCTGCTGTCGATGCTGCGGTCGCACCCCCGGCTGTACGTCCAAGGTGAGGTCTTCGCGCAGGTAGAGCCGGACGTGATCCACGCCACGGTGGTCCGCACCTTCCGTCGTCGTCTCCCGCGCCGGGTGGCGGCGGCCGGCTGCAAGGTCTTCTACTACCACCCACTTCGCGACCGTTCCGGCGTCCTGTGGCGCGAGCTCGACGCGCTCCCCGACCTCCATGTCGTACACCTGCGTCGACGCAACATCTTGCGAACCGTCGTGTCCCGAGAGATCGCGGCGCAGCGCGACGAATGGCTGCAGACTCGACCGCAGGAGGCCGTGCCGGCCGAGCTCAAGCAGGTGTCGATGTCCGCCGAGCAGATACGCGCCGGAGTCGAGCGCATCCAACGACTCGAGAGCGAAGCCGTGGACCGATTCTCGACCCGCCCGCTGCTCGAGGTCTCGTACGAGGAGCTCGTGTCCTCACCGACCGACGAGTTCGGCCGGATCACCGCCTTCCTCGGCGTCTCCGCCGCCGACCCGAAGGGCACGACGCTCAGGCAGAACCCCGAGCCACTGTCGCTCTTACTCGTCAACTACGACGAGTTGAAGGACGTCTTCGGAGGCACGCCCATCGAAGCCTGGCTCGACAGCTGAGTGAATGTTGGTGCGCCGTGGCCCCTAGCGGGGCCACGGCGACCCAGACTTCGTTGCTATGCCGTGGTCTTGCCGTGACGGCGGCGACGCGAGATGCCGAGCGCAACGGCGCCGGCCGTGATCAGTCCGATGGCGACCGTCGTCGCGGGAATCGTGTCCGATGAACCCGTCCGCGGCAGGCCTTCAGTCGAGGTGCTCGCAACGGTCAGTGTCAACGTCCCGGCATCAGCGGCGTCTCCGTCGCTGACCGAGACCGTCACCGCGCCCGCGACACCGGTCGGAACGGTCGCCGTGAAGCTGAAGCTACCGGTCGCGCTGGCCGTGCCCGAGCCGATCACGACTCCGTTGACTATCGCGGACACGGCGCTGCCCGGTTTTGCACCGTCGCCGCTGATCGTGATCGTGTCGCCGGGCACGACGTTCGTCTTCGACGCTGTCACGTGGAAGCCGCCGTAGTCGGCGGCGCGAGCCGGGCCCGCGAAGAAGAACAATGATGCCGTGATCAAACCGGCGATGAGCAGCACTCGTCGGATCATTGAGCGGTCAACCCCCCATTTCAACCGCTCCCACCGAGCGGGACGGAGGCAGTATGGCCGATACCGCACACCGCGGTCCAACTCTCGCGGAGCGAACCGACGCTTTGCACGCAATGCACGTGATGACCGCGATGAGCGCCCTTGGGCGCGATGTGCATCGAGTCAGCGCGTCGTCAACGCGAGAGCGACGCGCTGACGATTTCCGATTCACGCAGATCACCGGCGTGTGTCCCGCCACTGTCGACCGTCCAGCCGGGGGCGGCATGGACATGCACCTCGAGATGGTCGGGATTGACGAGCGGCTGCGGCAGCACCTCGAGCCGGTAACCGTCGTGGACGTCGATCGTCCCCTCGAGGTCGAACGTCACTGTCGTCTCGGC
>DATAES010000176.1:0-2708 GCA_036257895.1 Acidimicrobiales bacterium | reverse complement strand
GTTCGTCCGGAAGAAACCACGCGCCACGTAGTGCTCGAACTCCGTCACGTTGGCGCCGTTGGCCACCTTGGCGGCGGGGACCCGGAGCGCCTCTGCCAGCTCGAGCACCTCGTCGCACGTCAGCTCAGCTGCCCAGGCGTCGACGGCACCGACCAGCTCCGGTCTCCGCCGGTTGCGCACCTCGAACCGGATGAGCGACTCGTCGTCCATCCATTGCGGCTGCCCGACCATGGCGCAAAAGTCGAGCCACTGCTGGCCGGTGACGAGCATGAAGCCGACGTAGCCATCCTTGGCGCGGTGAATCGCGGGAAGGTTCATGACCCGGTTCGTACGCATCGGTCGGCCTGCGATCGACTCGAACGTGACTGCGTACATCGTCATCGACAGCAGCAAGCATTCGTACATCGAGACGTCGACGATCTCGCCGACTCCTGTCGTCTGGGTGAGCCATCGCGAGGTCAAGAGCCCGACCGTCGCGAACATGCCGGCTACCCACTCACCGATCCGGCCGCCCATGATGATCGGAGGCCGATCGGGATTTCCCCGTGTCATCGGGGCACCCGCCATCGCCTGGAGCACAGCTTCGGTGACGGGGCGATCGGACCACGGTCCGTCGAGTCCCCATGGCGTGATCGCCACGATGGTCGCGTGAGGTGCCCACTCGGTGAGCGCTGATGGCATCAGATCGGGATGTGCGATGAGCGGCGATCCCCGTGTCCACACCACTGCGTCGGACGACGACACCAGATCCCGCACGAAGGTCACCTCGTCGGACCGCGACGGGTCGACGACCACGCTCCGCTTGGACGACGAGAGGTACTGGAACAGCGCGCTGTCGTCGCCTTCGCGAATGTCGGCACCGCTTGCGGTCCAGCGGCGCAACCAGTCTCCGCCCGGTGGCTCGACCTTGATCACTTCGGCACCGGCGTCGGCGAGATGCTTCGTGCAGTAGCCCCCTGCGATGCCGGTCGACAGATCTACAACCGTGTACCCCTCGAGCGGCGTCGTCACGTTCGAGCTCCGTTCGGTGTCCAAGTGATCGCTAGATGATTATACTGATTTGACCGCGGGGGTGTCAGGGCCGAGATGTGGGACCGCAATCTCGCACGGGGGACCGGAGGGGATCGATGGCGAATCGACTCGATGGCAAGACAGCGATCGTGACGGGCGGCGGGCAGGGCATCGGACGAGGCATCTGTGTCGCACTCGCCAAGGAGGGCGCCGACGTCGTCCTGGTGGGGCGGACCGCCGAGAAGGTCGAGGGGGTTCGCGACGAGATCCTCGGCGCTGCGAGGTCGGCCTTCGCGTTCGCCGCGGATGTCAGTTCACGCGACGGCGCGGGCGCTGCTGTCGCAGCAGCAGTCGATCGCTTCGGCGGTGTCGACATCCTCGTCAACAACGCGCAGGACTCGGTGCAGCGCCTGCTGGAGGACACCACTGACGACGACGTCGCTCGGGCGTACACCACTGGGCCGCTGGCGACGCTGTACATGATGCAGGCGTCGTTCCCATACCTGAAGCGTCGAGGCGGAAGCATTGTCAACTTCGGTTCGTCGACAGCGCTCGTCGGGTCGGAGACGTTCGCTTCGTACGCGATGGCCAAGGAGGCGATACGAGGTCTCACCCGCGTCGCGGCCCGAGAATGGGGCCGGTGTGGCATCCGCGTCAACAGCCTGTGTCCTGCAGCGTTCTCGCCGAGCGCCGAGGTGTGGGCTGAAGAACACCCCAAGCAGTTCGAGTCGATCCTCCGCTCGATTCCGCTCGGCCGCTTCGGTGATCCTGAGACAGATATCGGGAAGGCCGTCGTCGGCCTGGTGAGCGACGATCTCCAGTACCTCACCGGTGCGACGCTGATCCTCGAGGGCGGACGAGTCATCACGCAGTGACCGGCGGTCGATCAGCCGCGATCGCTACAGCTCGATGATGATGGCCTGCTCCGGGCAGGCCGCGGCCGCCTTTCGCGCCTTCGCTTCGAGCTCGGGTGGGACGTTCTCGTCTTCGACGTAGGAGTGCCCGTCCTCTTCGCGCAGTTGGAACAGCTCTGGGGCTGCAAAGTTGCACAAGGTGTGACCCTGGCACCGTTCCGCATCCACACGAACCTTCATAGCATTCCCTTCCCCTGCCCAAGATCAGTACAATAATCTAACGACAATGGTGCGTACGGTTGTCGAGGGGCGGGTAGCCGGCCAGAAGGCGGTGGTCACCGGATCCGGGGGAGCGATGGGTGGCGCGATCGCCCGCCGGCTCGCCTCAGAGGGTGCGGATGTCGTTCTCAACGACCGGCTGGCCGATCGAGCCGCTCGCTGGGAGGGTGCGATCAGCGAGATTGGCCGGGATGTATTGAGCGTGCACGGCAACGTCACGCGGCGCGATGAGGCAAGGCGGTTGATCGCCGCCGCCGAGGACCGTTGGGGACGCGTGGACATCCTCGTCAACGTCGTCGGTGGCATCAAAGGACCGATCGCGAATCCGGTGTGGGAGATCACCGAAGAGGAGTGGGAGTTCGCGATGGGACTGAACCTTCGCGGCACGTTCCACTGCACGCAAGCGGTGCTCCCCGGGATGATGAGTCGCCGTCAAGGCAAGATCGTGAACATTGCGTCGGTGAGCTGGGCCGGTGACGCGCTGCACGCCCACTATGCGGCTGCCAAGGCTGCTGTGGTCGCGTTCACCCGCTCGGCGGCCACGCAGCTCGGTCCGTACAACAT